>SFGF01000135.1 GCA_004556655.1 Lachnospiraceae bacterium
GTATCCTTCTTTCTTCTATTAATACACCCAAAGACATTCCCTCATTTATTCCAACTTCTTGATCTACATCCAATAGCATTCCTTGGGAAATAATTTCATCCAAAATTTTATTATCTTTTTCTGTAAAAATATTTTCTTTTTGAGAATAGAATCGACTATTAACAATTTGAAGGAAGCCATTATACCAAACGTTCTCTATAAAATTAAAATTTGTTCCTTTCAAAACTTGAATAAGTCCACATATGTGATCATTATCCATATGTGTACATACCATCAAACCAATTTTCTGTCCAAGCTCTTTTATATGCTGTATTTCCGCTTTTATATATTTATGATAAGTCTTTGATAATCCACCATCAATTAATATATTATATTGACTTTCTTTTCCAATAGACAATATAATACAATCTCCATACTCTGCTGGAAATAACTTAATATGCAACATTCAGTTCTTACCTCGTTTATCACAATTTTATAGTAAGCGCCAAATATTCCTACGGATTTCCTAATCCACAGGATTCCTCTATAATTGTAGCTGTTAGATACTTGGACTATTTCACTACAATGATGGAGGATAGGTTATGGCAGGTAATCGCAAAGCCCGTGTTTCTATGGCAGAACAGATCAGGCTTATTAATGAATGCCGCCAGAGCGGCATGACAGATGCTGACTGGTGTCGTGAAAATGACATTGCAGCAAGTACTTTTTATAACTGGGTCGGCCGATGCCGAAAAGCAACAGCGGATCAGATCCCGGCACCGAATTATGGTCATCTTGAGGAACCGCAACCAAAGCAGGACGTGGTCCCTATTGACATTGTTTCGGAGCGCCTTCCGGAACAGCATACAGCATCACAGATGCAGCAAATGTACCTTGACAATTCACATACGATTGAAGTGATCATGAAGGATGTCAGAATTCACATCAGCAACGATGTTGATCCTGTCCTGCTCACCAGGACTCTCCGTCTGATTCGGGAGATTTCATGTTAGGCGATATTTCCGGCGTCGAAAAGATTTACATTGTCTGCGGTTATACGGACATGCGCAAATCAATTGATGGTCTCTGTGCCATGATTGAAGACCAGCTTAAGATGGACCCGGCGTCCAGTTCCCTCTTCCTTTTCTGTGGGAGAAGACGGGACAGAATCAAAGCTTTATTCCACGAACCGGATGGCTTCGTACTCATCTATAAGCGATTGTCGGTCCGCGGCGGTTATCAATGGCCAAGGAAGCAGTCGGAAGTCCGGAACCTTTCCTGGCGGGAGTTTGACTGGTTGATGTCCGGGATTGATATCGACCAGCCCAAAGCACTGAAACCAGAGTAAAAAGTGCCTGGATCCCAGCAAAAATCCTGCACAGAAAAATGGCGGATTTCCTTATAAATTCAGCATTTTTCAATCCTCGTTTTCCTTTAGGAATGATTGGGTTTATGGTATGATAAGGGTATCAAATCCAAGGAGAGAATCATGGCTTCCAGTGCAAAAGATATCCAGCTCAGAGAATCAAAGGACACCATATCACAACTGAAAACGATGCTCGCTGAGCAGACTGAGCTGATCAAATCTCTCCGTCTTATGATTGATGAAAAGTCCAGTCATGAAAAAGCACTTCAGGAACAGGTGGACTACCTGACCAAAAAGCTTTTTGGCTCCTCCAGCGAAAAAAGATCCGATGACGTCCCTGGACAGCAGAATCTTTTTGATGAAGCGGAAGTGGAACAGGATGCCTCCCTGTTGGAAGAAGAGACCGTAATCCGGGAACATATCCGCAAGAAAAAAGCTACCCATGAAGATCTCTTTAAAGGTCTGCAGGTTGAAAAGGTGATCATTCCTCTGCCGGAAGAAGACCAGATCTGTCCGGTTTGCGGCACACAGATGGTTCTTATCGGCGAAGAGTATGTCCGCCGTGAACTGGAATTCATTCCAGCCACATGCAAAGTGATTGAATACTACAGTCAGAGCTATGGCTGTCCATCCTGCAAGGAAGGGCTTGGTGATACTGAAACAGCTGTGGTCGTAAAATCACGGGTTCCGGGAGGACTGGTAGGGAAGGGGCCTGCTTCGGCCTCCACGGTTGCATGGACAATGTATCAAAAGTATGGCAACGGACTTCCCCTGTACCGGCAGGAAAAAGACTGGAAACAGTATGGAGCCCGGATCAGCCGGACGACACTTGCCAACTGGATCATCTATTGCTCACAGCATTACTTTCAGCCAATGTATGATTACTTTCATCGGGAACTGCTCAGGCGCAGCTTCGCTATGGCAGATGAAACCCGAGTCCAGGTGCTGAAAGAAGAAGGCCGCCGGGCTCAGAGCCAGTCCTTTATGTGGCTGTTCCGCAGCGGAGAGGACAGTCTCCCGGCAATCGTTCTGTATGGGTATTCCCCAACCAGAAGCGGAAGCCATGCAAAGGAGTTCCTGGAAGGCTATCGTGGATATCTGGAAACCGACGGCTATCAGGGTTATAACGGACTGCCGGATATCAAGCGGTGTTCCTGCTGGGCCCACATCCGCCGATACTTTATCGACGCGGTCCCTAAGGGAAAGCAGTATGACTACAGCCAGCCGGCGGTACAGGGAGTCCAGTACTGTAACCGTCTGTTTGCAATCGAGGACTCCATTAACAAAAAATATCCTGATGATTATGAAAAGCGGAAGCAGCTGCGTCTCGAGAAGGAAAAACCTGTTCTGGAGGCTTTCTGGTCGTGGCTGGATCAGCAGAAGCCAACCCGGAATACACGCATGGACAAGGCAGTGAATTATGTCCTTAACCGCCGGGATACAGCAGAAACGTATCTTGAGGATGGACGCTGTAGCTTTACGAACAATCTCAGCGAGAATGCGATCCGTCCGTTTGCGGTTGGTCGGAAGAACTGGCTGTTCAGCGATTCTGTCGCTGGCGCCAATGCCAGTGCAGTGGTGTACACGATAGTTGAGATGGCAAAGGCACATGACCTGAACATTTATGGTTACCTGAAATTTCTGTTGGAGCATCGGCCAACGAAAGAAATGACCGATGAGCAACTCGCGGAGCTGGCACCTTGGAGTGAAAAACTCCAGTCTATCAAAAATCGCATGTGAATTATAGTAAATTACTCCAACTCGCAAAGGGCTGGGGTAATTTTACAGTTGACCGTATTATTATTTGGCGGTTACATTTTATATATGTATCATAAATCCATAAAAGGATTACCATTCTCTGGTAACCCTTTTATAATTTATTTTACATTAAAAATACAATAACTCCTAAAGCGATTTACGCCCCCTCTTGAGTCGCAAGTTTCTGGATCTCTTCGACTGTAAATCCTGTATGCTTTGCAATCTTCTCATAAGATAACTCACCATCTACAAGCAAACTACAAGCAATTTCTTTTCTCTCTTCTAATTTAGCCTCATTCCGCATATCTTCCATTGCCTTACACATAGCAGCCACTCCTTTCTCATCTTCCTTGAAATATCTTACACGTTCTGCCAATGTTCTATACTTCATATCCTTTGCATCTGTACAGGAAAAATCATGCATCAGAATCCCTATGGGCGACTCATCCCGATATGCACCGTTCACATATAAAATATGCGCCTCATCGCCAAAGTTCTCGCCTGTTTCTTTGATTACTCGGTCAATATGATAAAGCGGCTTTCCCTTTCCCAGCACATCATTTTCTGTAATAAAGATCACGTAGGTTTCTACTAAGTTCTCCAGTTTATCCCCTGGCTCAGTCACATTCGCATCAATCAGGCTACTGTGATATCTGGCTCTCTTTGCTCCTGCCCCACAATCCGCTCTCTGGATTTCCACATTGTACCGCTTTCCCGTCTCATCTGTTGCGTAAATATCCAGAATAATCAATCTGCCCTGCAGATTCTTCATAAAATGCTGTGTCTCCACCTTTTTCACTTTCAAGTCATCTCTTCCAAGAACAATATGGAGAACCAACTCTGTACACTCAATATTTTCTTCAAAACATTTCGACATGAAGTCATCATCCATCAGACGAAACCCCCGAAGGCGCTGCAGATCTTCCGTCCTGAACTTTTCTTCCCAATTCTTACTCATATCTGCTCTTCCTTTCTTTGAAGGTTTTTGCCAGAACCGCAAACTACTCCATATCATATCTAAATTTTATCACAGACACACTTTTGTTACAAGGTTCATTCCAATGCGTTTTATGTAAAATCATTATAAATCCACTAATGTTCACACTGCCAACAATAAAACCCTCAGCCCACCGTCTGAGGATTTTATTCTTAGCAGTGTCCCCTGTGCCATCCGGCAGGAGCGCTCCCTTCGGATTGGCTCCCTCCTTCCTTAATCTTCAAAATCTATCCGCTGTGTCATCACAATTCCGGACTGAAACTGTATCTCTATCTTGCTTTCATTGATAACCCTGACTGCCCGCAGCAATCGTCTTCCCAGCTCATCATCAAACTCCCGTTTCAGGTAATTGGTCTTTCTCATGTA
>SFGF01000048.1 GCA_004556655.1 Lachnospiraceae bacterium
GGAACAGGATTCCTTATATTTTGGGTGTTTTTTGAAAGTTGTGTATATTCAATACAACAGATTTAGCGTTTTGTGGATAAGACTGCGGAAACTCAAGAACCTTTTTCTTGAAATGTACACGTCTATCCTTTATAATTAATGGACATAAAAAGACAAAAGAAGGAGATAGTAGTATGAAAAAGGAAGAAGTGTATTCAAGTCCTTACGAATTTGAAGGTCGTATTCCTTTGAAACAGGCAATTCCGATGGGACTTCAGCATGTGCTTGCCATGTTTGTGGGAAATCTGACACCGATTCTGATCATCAGCGGTGTATGTGGAATTGCGGCAGGTTCCGAATTGCAGATCACGCTATTGCAGAATGCAATGTTGATTGCCGGTATTGTTACTCTGGTACAGCTTTTTGCGATTGGACCCTGTGGAGGAAAAGTCCCGATTATTATGGGTACCAGTTCCGGATTTATCGGAGTGTGCAATTCCGTAGCCGGTGTTCTGGGTGGTGGTTTGTTATCGTATGGAGCGATTATGGGGGCATCCATCATAGGAGGACTTTTTGAAGCCGTTCTTGGTTTTTTGATTAAGCCGCTTCGTAAGTTTTTCCCGCCGGTTGTTACAGGAACAGTTGTATTATCCATTGGTTTGTCACTGATCAGTGTGGGAATCAGTTCTTTTGGAGGCGGAAGCAGCGCAAGCGATTATGGCTCCTGGGAAAATCTGTTTTTGGGCACGTTGGTTCTCGTTGTGATTCTGGTATTAAAGCATTGCACAAAAGGAATTACATCTACAGCATCGATTCTGTTCGGTATCATTGTAGGATATATTGCTTCCATGATCATGGGACTTGTATTGGATCCGGCCGGTGTGACGGCAGAGGGTGTGGAATATACAAAAGCGTGGGTGCTGAACTGGGATAAAGTGGCAGTAGCTCCCTGGTTTGCAGTACCGAAGCTTATGCCGGTAAAGATTGTATTTGATCTGCGGGCGATTCTGCCGATATTGATCATGTTTATTGTTACTGCTGTTGAGACGGTGGGCGATATTTCTGGAGTAATGGAAGGTGGTATGACCAGAGAAGCGACAGACAAAGAGCTCTCAGGCGGAGTGGTTTGCGACGGACTTGGTTCTTCATTCGCAGCATTATTTGGAGTACTCCCCAATACTTCTTTTTCTCAGAATGTAGGTCTGGTAACCATGACAAAGGTTGTAAATCGGTTTGCACTGGCTGTTGGCGGTGTTTTCCTTATCATCTGTGGTCTGTTCCCGAAGGTTGGAGCATTGATTTCCATCATGCCTCAGTCGGTACTGGGCGGCGCGGCAGTCATGATGTTTTCCTCCATTGTTGTAAGTGGTATTCAGCTGATTACCAAAAATCCGATGACTGCCAGAAATATTTCCATTGTTTCGGTTGCCTTGGGACTTGGTTATGGAATCGGAGCAAATACAGCGATTCTGGCAGCACTTCCGCAGACGATTCAGTTGATTTTTGGCGGTTCAGGAATTGTTCCGGCAGCAGTTGTAGCGATTCTTTTAAATATTGTACTGCCTAAGGATGAAGCCGCAGAGTAAAAGTAGATATGAGAAAAAAGTGTTGGTGTTTTCACTGACACTTTTTTATATCATAGGAAAATGCGAAGCACTTTCTTATGATATAAAAACCCTCCGGAGAGAGGGTACACACTTTGTTTTAGAGGGAAAATAGTGTATGATAAAGAAAGAAGAAAAAGTGGTTATTACGTTTTACACAACGACGGATGCTATGGCTATGGAACAGGTGTGTAAAGAAGAAAATGCAGATGGACGTTTGATCCCCGTCCCCCGAACCATAACAGCAGGATGTGGACTGGCATGGTGTGGGAAACCGGAAAAGGAAAGGGAATTAAAAGAAATCATGCAGAAAAATGGGATTACCTGGCAGGGTATCTACAAATGCATGGTTTGAAAACGATTGGTGAGCGAGTATGATTTATCTGGATAATGCAGCAACAACTATAAAAAAACCGGAAACGGTTGTGAAAGCAGTGACCAAAGCTTTGTGTATGCTGGGAAATTCAGGGCGGGGAGCTTATGGCTGCTCTCTCGATGCTTCCCGTGTGATATATGAAACAAGAAAAGTTCTTGCAGAATTCTTTCATGCGGAAAATCCCAGACAGATCGCATTTACTGCCAATGCCACAGAAAGTCTGAATATTGCAATCAAAGGGATTTTGAATCCAGGGGATCATGTGATCACAACAGAACTGGAACATAATTCTGTTCTCCGTCCTCTTTATGAAATGGAGGAAAAAGGGGCGGAGCTGACAATCATAAAAAGTGACGACCAGGGAAGAATACGTTATCAGGAGATAGAAGACAATTTAAGGAAAAATACAAGGGCTATCGTTTGTACCCACGGTTCCAATCTCACAGGCAATCTGGTAGATATTACGCAGATTGGTAAAATTGCCCGGGAACATGGAGTGTTATTTGTGGTGGATGCTTCCCAGACGGCAGGTGTATTTCCTATTGATGTACGCAAAATGCAGATTGATATTTTGTGCTTTACCGGTCATAAAAGTCTTTTGGGCCCTCAGGGAACGGGAGGACTTTATGTAAGGGAAGGTGTCAGTGTAAGACCTCTTCTCTCCGGTGGAAGCGGGGTGCAAAGTTACAGAAAAAAACATCCGGAGGAGATGCCGACAGTTTTGGAAGCAGGGACTCTGAATGCTCATGGACTTGCCGGTCTTTGTGCTGCGGTAAATTATATTCGAGAGACGGGGATGGATGTCATACGACGGAAAGAACAGGAATTGATGTGGGAATTTTATAACCAGGTCAGAAAGATAGAAGGCATAAAAATATATGGCGATTTTTCTTCGACAGAACGATGTCCGATGGTTTCCCTTAATATCAGAGAGTATGATTCCGGGGATGTGAGCGACACTTTGTTTACAGATTATGGGATTGCTACCCGGTCGGGAGCCCATTGTGCACCACTGATGCATCAGGCATTGGGAACAGTGGAACAGGGTGCCGTGCGTTTCAGCTTTTCACATTATAACAATTCGGATGAAGTGAAACAAACAGTCGATGCCCTGAGAGAATTGGCGTTATAAAGAAATAAGGAGGATGTAAGGAGTATGGAAAAAGCAGTTGATGCAAGAGGAATGGCGTGTCCTCTGCCGGTAGTAAATGCAAAGAAAGCAGCAGAAGAAATGCATGCAGGGGATGTCCTGACTGTGCTGGTAGATAATGAGATTGCTGTACAGAATCTTCAGAAGTTTGCAAACCATAAAGGATATCAGGTATCCGGTGAAAAACTTGCGGAAAATGAATATGCAGTGAAAATGCAGATCACTTCCGGGGAAATGCAGCCTGCGCAGGAGGCAGATGAAAAAGAGGAGATCAGCTGTACTCTGGACACAAAAAAGAAAGGTATGGTTGTAGTATTGTCCGCGAATGTGATGGGAACCGGAGAAGAAAAACTGGGGAAAGCTTTAATGAAAGCTTTCGTGTTTGCCCTGACCAGACAGGATGTGCTTCCTGAGACAATTCTCTGCTACAATACCGGTGCTTATCTGACCTGTGAGGGAGCGGATACGCTGGAAGATCTGAAAAGTCTGGAAGCAGAAGGAGTTAATATTATGACCTGCGGAACTTGTCTCGATTTTTATGAAATGAAAGAAAAACTTGCGGTTGGTTCTGTGACAAATATGTATGAAATTGTAGAAACGATGGAAAATGCCGGAAAACTGATTCGTCCATAGAGGATTAAAAATGGAAACAGATGTAAAATTAACAAAACTTGCAAAATGTGCCGGATGCGGTGCCAAGGTGGGAGCAGGTACCCTGGTGCACTTGCTGGAAGGAATGAAAACCCATCAAGATGAAAGACTGATCGTCGGGTATGACAAAAGTGATGATGCCAGTGTTTTCGTGATCGATGAAAATACAGCGCTGATCCAGACAACAGATTTTTTTCCACCCATTGTGGATGATCCGTATCTTTATGGGAAAATAGCAGCCACCAATGCATTTAGTGATGTTTACGCCATGGGTGGGGAACCGAAGCTGGCATTGAATGTTATGTGTGTTTCAGAAAAAATGAATCAGGATACGATTCAGCAGATTTTAAGGGGCGGATATGATGCGGCGTATGAAGCAGGCGCGATCATCACCGGAGGACATACCATACAGGGAGCGGAACCAATCTATGGACTGGCGGTAAGTGGATTTGTTCATCCGGAAAAAGTCTGGACAAACAGTAACGCAAAGCCCGGAGATGCTTTGATCCTTACTAAGCCTTTGGGTGTGGGGATCCTGACTACAGGGATCAAAGCAGATATGGTGGAACCAAAGGTGAGAGAACGGGTCTATCAACAGATGGCGACTTTGAATAAAGATGCCAGAAATGTCCTGGTAAACTATCCGGTACACAGCTGTACGGATGTCACTGGCTTTTCACTGCTGGGTCATGGATTTGAGATGGCACAGGGAAGTGGATGTACCCTTCATTTTCAGGTAGATGCGGTTCCTTATCATAAAGAAGCTTATGAACTGGCCTCTATGGGACTGGTTCCGGCGGGTGCCTATCGGAATCGGGATTATGCGGAAAGCTCGGTTAAAGTATGCAGTGACATCAGCTGTGCAATGCAGGATATTCTTTATGATCCCCAGACAAGCGGAGGATTCCTGGCGGCGCTTCCAAGAAAAGAAGCACAGGTATGTCTGTCAGAACTTCGAGAATACTTCCCACAGGCTGCAATTGTGGGATATGTGACAGAAAAGGAGGACTTCTGGATTTGTCTGGAATAAAAAATATGGAAAATCTGGTTATTGTAAGAGGCGGCGGGGATATTGCCACAGGAACGATTAATCGTTTATATCAGTGTGGGTTTAAAGTGCTTGTGCTTGAAGTCGCTGCTCCCTCAGCTATAAGGAGAAATGTGGCATTTTCGGAAGCGGTTTATCAGGGAGAACAGAAAGTGGAAGATGTGACCTGCTTTCTGGCAGAAAATATTGAAGATGCTGTTACTATGCTAAATGAGGGAAAACTGGTGATGTTGGTTGACCCTGAAGGTGCAAGTATTCGGAAATTACAGCCCATGGCAGTTGTTGATGCAATTCTGGCAAAGAAAAATCTTGGCACAAATAAAGGCATGGCAGATATTACAGTAGCATTGGGCCCGGGATTTGAAGCCGGAAAAGATGTGGATGCTGTGATTGAGACTAAGCGCGGACATTCTCTGGGGAGAGTGATTTATCAGGGACAGGCGATAAAAAATACGGGGATTCCCGGGATGATCGGAGGCTATACAAAAGAGCGGGTGATTCATAGTCCGGCAGAAGGAAAACTGAGAAATGTAAAAAAAATTACCGATATCGTGAAACAGGGTGATATCATAGCAAGGATTGAAACCGGTGAGAAAAGTATTCCCGTAGAAGCAACGATTGACGGTTTACTTCGCGGACTGATTCGGGATGGCTACCCTGTGACAAAGGGATTTAAAATTGCGGATATTGATCCGAGGATAGATGAGTATGATAATTGTTTTACAATCTCGGACAAAGCCAGATGCATTGCAGGAGGTGTACTGGAAGCAATTTTGCACCTGTATTTGAAAAAAGGAATGAAAAATGATTAGAGCATTTGTAGGAGCGGGTGGAAAGACCACATGGATCCGGCGATATGCGGAAAAATATCTGGCTCAGGGAAAAAAGGTTTTTGTGACGACCTCGACGCATATGTATGTGGAAAATGATACACTTTTGACGGATAATGCGGATGAGATTATCGAACATCTGGAGAGCAGACATTATGTGATGGCGGGAATCAGAGAAGGAGAAAAAATCAGAGCCTTATCTCTAAATACGTATGAAAAGGTGTGTCGGCATGCCGACGAGGTGCTGATTGAAGCAGATGGTTCCAGACATTTGCCGCTGAAATATCCAAATGCAGAGGAGCCGGTGATCTATGATAATGTAGACGAAATCATTATTGTCTGTGGTATGCATGCTCTGCATCAAAAGGCGGCGAAAGCAATCCATCGTTTTGAGTTGGCAGAGAAATGTTTGGAGATAGGTAATGACGTAGAACTAGAGCCCATACACATACAAACATTGATTAGGAAAGGATACGTGGAGACATTGAGAGAAAAATATCCAGAGAAAAATATTACAATAAAGCCAAACGGCAGTCGTACTTTATATCAGCGGGCGGTGGCCGGTCTTTTGGAAGCAGAAATGGATGTTGCGTTGATTAAGGAAGAATGGTTTATCGCTCAGCCGGAACTGATCATTTGCGGTGCCGGTCACATTTCCAGCGATCTGGTAAAAATGGCATCTTGCCTGGATTTTTATATAAGAGTAATTGATGACCGGGAGGAATTTGCCAATCGGGAAAGATTTCCACTGGCAGATGAAGTGATTTGCGATTCGTTTGATCATCTGGAACGCTACCTGAAACCGAATGCGTATTATGTAGTTGTCACTCGTGGTCATAAAGATGATTTTATCTGTGTGAAAACTATTTTGTCATCTTCATATCAGTATCTGGGTATGATCGGAAGTAAAATAAAAGTGAAAAAGACCTTTGAGATGCTGCGTCAGGAGGGAATAACGGAGAACCAGATTCAGTCGGTCCACGCACCGATCGGATTGGATATCAAGGCAATTACTCCTGCGGAGATAGCAGTCAGTATTCTTGCTCAGATTATACAGGAAAAGAATAGCAGAAATTCCTCATCGGTATCGAAAGAACTTCTTGATGCGCAGGAACATGGAATTCTGTGCATTATCATTGAAAAAACAGGTTCCGCACCGAGAGGGGTGGGGAGTATGATGTTTGTAAATGATCAGATCGTGATAGATACCATCGGAGGCGGGGCGATAGAATTTGCCGTGATTGAGGAGGCAAGAAGAAACCCGAAAGCCATGATCAGAGAATATCAGCTGGATACTAAAAAAAGCAGAGAATTAGGGATGATATGCGGGGGAAGCAATAAAGTGCTTTTTATTCCGATTTAGTGAAGATGCTACGTAAGCAGTAGTTTTGTCAAATTCGGCGGGTGAATTATAAAGTGAGGTACAGTGACATGGCAGAAATGAAAAAAAGAGAATCACCCTCTATAGATGAGTGGCTGAGGGAGGCAAAAGAGGACCCGAGAGCAGCGGATGTGGGTATGTTTCTGGTGCATAATGGTACGGTACGTAAGACGGCAAAAGCTCTGGTACGTATGGGAGAAAAGGATGCGAAGGATGTTTCCGGCATGTTGTTTTCTTACGATGAAGAAAAAGTGCAGGCAGCTATTCGGGAGACCTACAGGATGGAAGGGATACATTATATTCGTGTCTGGCTGAATTCAGGGGAATTGGAGGTCGGAGATGATATCATGTATGTACTTATTGGCGGTGATATACGGCCGCATGTGATAGCCGGACTGGAGACTTTGGTGGGAAAAATCAAGTCTGAATGTGTGAAAGAGGAAGAAATATTTGTTTCCGGGAGGAAGAAAAGGATTGGCTGTGTGATTATGGCTTCGGGACTGTCAAAAAGGTTTGGACGTAACAAACTGCTGGCAGAGTTCCAGGGAAAAACCATGATTCAGAGAGTTCTGGATATCACGGGAGAAGACCTGTTTGAACGGCGTGTGGTGGTCACGAGAAGCGAAGAAGTAAGAGAAATATGTAGACAGCAGAATGTGGATGTGATTTTCCATGCATTGCCGGATCGAAATGATACGATACACCTCGGAATGGATGTAATGAAAGAAATGGATGGCTGTCTGTTCTGTCCTTGTGATCAGCCACTTTTACAGAAAGAAAGCCTCATGCGGATGCTTGATCGGTTTGAAAGAAAGGGGAAAGGAATATACAGACTTTCCTATGAAGAAAAGCAGGGGGCACCGATTCTGTTTGGAAAAGAATATTTTCAGGAGCTTCTGGCACTTCCTTCCAAATGCGGTGGCTCTTATCTGGTGAAAAAATATCCGGATCAGGTGGAAAATGTATCTGCTTCAGATAAAATAGAATTGTTTGATATCGATACTCAGGAGCAATATGAAGCAATGATACAGAAATACAGATAATACCTATGGCTTTTTGAGGAGTTCTTTACTATAATGAAATAAATATGATGTAAAACGCGAAATACGTGAAGGAGAGTTGCTGTGTTTACAATGAAAAATTATGTGCAGGCGTCCAGTCTGGAAGAAGCCTACGCTTTGCGGAAAAAAAGCAAAAAGAATGTTATTCTGGGCGGGAATCTCTGGATGAAAATGGGATCTCGCAATATTATGACAGGGATTGATTTGTGCAGCCTTTCACTGGACAGGTTGGAGGAGAATGAAAAAGAATATAAAATCGGATGTATGTGTACTCTCCGTGATCTGGAAGTGAATGAATCTTTGCAAAAAGAATTTAACGGAAGTTTTAAAGAGGCACTGAAGCATATTGTGGGTGTACAGTTTCGGAATACCGCTACAGTAGGCGGCAGTGTATTTCCGAGATTCGGTTTCTCGGATGTGCTGACAATTCTGGCAGCACTGGATACGAGTATTGAACTGTATCATGCCGGTCTAATTCCGATAAAAGAATTTATTGACAGGAAGCTGGATGATGATATTCTGGTGAATGTTGTGATCGGAAAGGACGGAAGAAAAGTTTCTTACCAGTCTCATCGAATGACAGAGACAGATTTTGCCGTTCTTACCTGTGCGGTTTCATGCAAAGACGGAAAGTATACAGTTGTATTGGGGGCGACACCGCATCGGGCACAGATTGTTGATTATGTGGAACTAGCTGATCCGAATGATGAGAAACAGCTGGAGACATTTCTTGATGCGATAGTGGAGCAGGTAAGATTTGGATCTAACATGAGAGGAAGCGCCGAATACAGAAAAGCGATCGCAAAGGTTTTAATCAAAAGAGCCATCGCAGAAATCAGTGAATAGCAGAGGTGACGCATATGAAAATACAGGTATTGTTAAATGGGAAAAAAGTAGAAGCAGATATTAATCCCAATATGATGCTTCTGGATTTTGTGCGCACACAGGGAATGAAGAGTGTGAAAAGAGGCTGTGATACAGGAAACTGTGGCCTATGTACGGTATGGCTGGATGATAAGCCGGTGCTCTCCTGCTCCACCCTGGCGGCAAGAGCAAATGGCAGAAGAGTAACCACACTGGAGGGTGTTCAAAAAGAGGCGGAGGAGTTTTCTGTATTTCTGGCAAAAGAAGGTGCTGATCAGTGCGGATTCTGCAGTCCGGGATTTATCATGGCAGTACTTGCTTTGAAAAGAGAGAATCCAAATCCTACAGCACAGGAGATGAAAGAATATCTGGCGGGCAATCTTTGTCGTTGTACCGGATACCAGTCTCAGTACAGAGCTTTGGTAAAATATTTTGGCATCGAGGAGGAAATCTAGTATGGATAAAATGAAACACAGATACGTAGGGCAGCCGATAATAAAAAAAGACGCGAAAGCCCTCCTTTCCGGTAAGCCTGTCTATACAGACGATCTGGTGCCTGAAAATACGCTTACGGTGAAATTAAAAAGAAGTCCTCATGCATTTGCAAAAATTAAGAGCATTGATGTCTCAAAAGCTATGCTTGTACCCGGGATTGAAACAGTTCTGACTTACAAAGATGTGCCGCAGAACCGCTTTACTTTGGCTGGACAGACATTTCCGGAGCCGAGTCCCTATGACCGTCTGATTCTCGATGAATATGTACGTTTTGTGGGGGATCCGGTTGCAATTATAGCCGGTAAGGATGAAGATTGTTGTTTGAAAGCTATGAAGCTTGTAAAAGTAGAGTATGAGGTATTAGAGCCGATTCTTGATCTGAAACAATCTCTGGATAATCCGATTCTCATTCATCCGGAAGAGAATTATGTAGCACACGATGGTCAGGGTACAGATCAGAAGAGAAATCTCTGTGCCTCTCATGATGAGAGTGAAGGAGATGTGGAAAGTGTATTGGCATCCTGTGAGTATATTGTGGATGAACACTATCGCATCAAAGCTGTGAATCAGGCGATGATGGAACCATTTACGGCATACACCTCCATGGATCTTTATGGCCGGCTTCTGGTACAGAGCGCAACACAGATTCCTTTTCATGTTAGACGAATTGTCTCTCATGCTCTGAATATTTCCAAATCGCAGGTGAGAGTTGTAAAACCGAGAATCGGCGGTGGTTTTGGTGCAAAGCAGACAGCAGTCTGTGAGGTATATCCGGCTATTGTTACTTATCTGACCGGAAAACCGGCTCATCTGACATATACAAGGGAAGAATGTTTTATCAGCGGTTCACCTCGTCATGAGATGGAAGTGCATATTCGGATCGGTGCTGATAAGACCGGAAAATTTAAAGCGGTTGATTTGTATACGCTGTCAAATACCGGAGCGTACGGAGAACACGGACCGACAACAGTAGCACTTTCCGGAACGAAATCTCTCTCCATGTATTATGGATTTGAAGCACACCGGTTTGCTTATGATGTGGTTTATACCAATCGGTTGTCAGCAGGTGCATATCGCGGATATGGTGCGACACAGGGAATTTTTGCGCTGGAGTCAGCAGTCAATGAGCTTGCTCATAAAATGCATATGGATCCGTCCGTGCTCCGTGAAATGAATATGGTGCATGAGGGGAACAAATTTACACATTATTATGGGGAGACAGCTACTTCGTGTGCTTTGGATCGTTGCGTGGCAAAAGTAAAGGAAATGATCGACTGGGATAAAAAGTATCCTTGCTATGAAGTTGCTCCGAATAAAGTAAGAGCTGTCGGTATGGCCATGTCCATGCAAGGTTCCGGTATCAGTAACTGTGATGTGGGAACGGTACAGCTTCGATTGAATGATGATGGTTTTTATACCTTGATGCTGGGATGTTCTGATATGGGAACCGGATGTGATACGATACTTTCACAGATGGCAGCAGACTGTATGGGCTGTGATCTTGATAAAATTGTTGTGTATGGTGTAGATACGGACCAGTCTCCTTATGACAGTGGTTCCTATGCTTCCAGTACAACCTATATTACGGGAATGGCAGTTGTAAAAACCTGTGAGATCATGACGAAAAAAATTATGAAAGCTGCCAGCGAGATCCTGGATATTCCGAAAGATAATCTGACTTTTGACGGAGAACGAGTATTTTCCATAGAAGATGAAACTATAGGCATCACGCTTGCTGATCTGGTGACAAAGCTGCAGGCAGGAACCGGTGAAATTCTTTATGCGCAGGCTTCTCATACATCACCGGTGTCTCCGCCGCCGTTTATGGCAGGGGCAGCAGAAGTAGAGATCGATCTGGAAACCGGTAAGGTTACTCCAATTGATTATGTAGCTTGTGTGGATTGCGGAACGGTAGTCAATTCAAATCTAGCAAGAGTGCAGACAGAAGGTGGGCTTGTACAGGGAATTGGCATGGCATTGTATGAAGATGTCCGTTATACAGAAAAAGGAAATATGATCAACCGTAACTTTATGCAGTATAAAATACCGACTCGTATCGATATGGGACAGGTTCGGGTGGAGTTTGAAGAAAGTTTTGAACCTTCAGGACCCTTTGGTGCAAAATCGATTGGTGAAGTTGTTATCAACACACCGGCACCTGCAATTGCAGATGCGGTATACAATGGAACCGGACTTCGTTTCCGGACCATGCCGATCACGGCTGAGAAAGTTTTTATGGGTTTGAAAAATAAATAATACGTGAAAAGAATTGGCATACGATAGGAGAAAATATTATGAATTTTTTAGAGGAACGCATACAGAAAGACGGAATTGTAAAAGAAGGAAATGTTCTTAAAGTTGACAGCTTTCTGAATCACCAGATGGATATTAAACTTTTCAGGCAGATGGGAGAAGAATGGAAACGGCGTTTTGCAGAAGCGAATATCAATAAGATATTAACAATTGAAGCTTCCGGTATCGGGATTGCCTGTATCGCAGCTGAATATTTTAATGCCCCGGTTGTTTTTGCCAAGAAGTCAAAAAGTATTAATATAGAAGGAGATATGTATATTGCAGAAGTTGAATCCTTTACACATAAGTGTAAAAATCAGGTGATTGTTTCCAAAAAATTTCTGACTCCGGAGGATCATGTTCTGATTATCGATGATTTTCTGGCTAACGGATGTGCTCTGCAGGGATTGATTTCCATTGTAGCACAAGCGGGAGCCACCCTGGAGGGTATCGGTATCGCCGTTGAAAAAGGATTTCAGCAGGGCGGCCGAGTAATTCGGAACCTGGGATATCATCTGGAATCTCTTGCCATCGTAGAAAGAATGGATGCCGAAACAGGAGAAATTATGTTCAGAGAACAATAGGACAGACAGACCCTTGTCCTGCTCTCAAGAGTGAAAAAATGACAGAAGAAAATCGTACTTATATCGCAATAGATCTCAAATCATTTTATGCTTCCGTAGAATGCGTAGAACGGGGACTGGATCCTATGACCACAAATCTTGTGGTGGCAGATGTGAGCCGCACAGTAAAGACCATCTGTCTTGCTGTGTCCCCTTCATTGAAAGCTTATGGTATACCGGGAAGAGCAAGATTATTTGAGGTCGTACAGAAGGTGAAAGAGGTAAATGAAATTCGACGCCGTCAGGCACCGGGAGGTGCTTTTAGCGGTTCTTCCAGCAATGATACGGAACTGAAGAAATCATCGGAACTGGCAGTTGACTATATTGCTGCACCTCCTCGTATGGCGTTTTATATGGAATACAGCTCCCGGATTTATAATATTTATCTGAAATATGTGGCACCGGAGGATATTCATGTGTATTCGATCGATGAGGTTTTTATTGATGCAACGCAGTATCTTGAAATGCGGCATATATCCGCACATGAACTGGCCATGGAAATGATTCATGATGTTCTGAAAACTACAGGCATTACGGCGACCGCAGGTATTGGAACCAATCTATATCTGTGTAAAATTGCAATGGATATTGTGGCAAAGCATATAAAACCGGATAAAAATGGAGTTCGTATTGCAGAACTGGATGAAATGTCGTATCGCAGAATTCTATGGTCCCATCGTCCCATTACGGATTTCTGGCGGGTGGGACAAGGATATGCCAGGAAATTGGCAGAACATGGCATGTATACAATGGGCGATGTGGCAAGGTGTTCAGTAGGCAAACTAAATGCATATCATAATGAAGAATTATTATATAAACTTTTCGGTATCAATGCAGAACTTTTGATTGATCATGCATGGGGCTGGGAGCCTTGTACCATTGCAGATGTGAAAGCCTATAAACCTGAGAATAACAGTGTTGGTTCCGGGCGGGTTCTTCCATGTCCTTATGATTTTGAAAAAGCACGGCTGATCGTACGGGAAATGGCAGATCTTTTGGCGCTGGATCTGGTGGACAGACATTTGCTGACAAACCAAATGGTACTGACTGTGGGATATGATATGGAAAGTCTGCATGATAAAAATAAAGAGTACAAAGGGGAAGTGACAATTGACCGATATGGTCGTAAAATTCCAAAGCATGCTCATGGCACAGTAAATCTGCACCATCGGACTTCCTCCGCAAAACAGATGATAGAAGAGATCCTGGCGTTATATGATCGGATTGTTGATCGTAAGTTACTGATCAGGAGAATTTATCTCACGGTAAATCATGTGGTGGATGAAAGCGTTTCAGAAGAAAAGGAGACGTATGAACAGCTGGATTTGTTTACTGATTATACCGCACAGCAAGAAGAGCGCAAAAAGGAAGAAGAGCAGCTTGAGAAAGAAAGAAAAATGCAGCAAGCGGTATTGAGTATTAAGAAAAAGTTTGGAAAAAATTCGATTCTGAAAGGAACAAGTCTGGAAGAAGGAGCTATGACTATAAAAAGAAACGGTCAGATCGGGGGTCATAAAGCATAGGAGATAACTTTATGAATGATAGAAAGAATGAATATGAAGATATTTTATATCTGCCACATCACATTTCGGAAACGCATCCCCGGATGTCGATTGTGGACAGAGCAGCGCAGTTTTCTCCCTTCCAGGCATTGACTGGTTATGGTGATGTCATACGGGAGACCGCCAGATTTACTGACGCCAGAATGGAGCTGGATGAATATCGGAAGGCGGAGATCAATGAAATGTTGCTGATGCTGCAGGAACAGTCAGAGCAATGTCCGATTATTACAGTTACGTATTTTGAGCCGGATGAAAAGAAAGACGGTGGTGCATATGTGACTGCTGTCGGCAGGGTGAAAAAGATAAAGCCAGATGAGCGGGAGATGGTACTGGAAGAGGGAACGATCGTACCGATCGATGAAATTGTCTCAATTATTAGTGAGTGACAGCTGCTGGTTCATGTGCTGCTACGAAATGATAAATTATCATAAATGGAGGAACGAGTGAAATGAGAAAAAATTTTGGTGCAAAAGCGTACACTTATCCACAGCCGGTATTGATTATTGCAAGTTATGATGAAAATGGAAATGCGGATGCCATGAATGCTGCATGGGGCGGTATCAGCGATGATAAGGAAATATCTATGTGTCTTAGTGCCGAGCACAAGACTGTGAAAAATATCCTTGAGAGAAAAGCCTTTACGGTCAGTATGGGTGATGCAGCTCATGTGGAAGCCTGTGATTATGTAGGTCTGGTTTCAGGCAATAAAGTGCCTGATAAACTGAAAAAGGCAGGCTTTACAATTACGAAAAGCGAATTGGTAGATGCACCGATCATCAATGAACTGGCAGTTTGTGTAGAAGGTAGAATGATCAGCTACGACGAGAAAACCTGCCGGATGGTTGGAGAAATCGTGAATGTCAGTGTGGATGAGAGTGCAATGACAGATGGAAAAGTGGATATTACAAAAGTGGCGCCAATTACCTTTGATCCTTTTAATAATGCTTATCATGTAATTGGTGAAAAGGTAGGAAATGCTTTTCGTGACGGAGTAAAATTAAAATAAGGAAGAGCAATACGAAGAGCCGTTCGAAACTGCAGTCAGCAGTTGAACGGCTCTCGATTTTCGCTTGGGATTATTAATTTTTATTATGCAGTAGCTTCCTTGCTGTCTGGTTTTTCAATCAGTTTCTTAATACCTTGAATGGCAACGATAACACCGAGGATCAGAAGCAGTACAGCGAAGACCAGCTGCAGAGTGTTTCCAAGACTCAGACCTGTTGTCATAAATGCTTTGGAAAGTTTAATAATTGTCATGGACAATGCGGTAAAGGTAACTGCCATCATGAATCCCATAGGAATCCACAGCATACATCCCTGACGTTTTGTCTTTTTCAGAAATACTGCACAGGCAACCAGAGCCAGTACAGACAGCAGCTGGTTTGCAGAACCGAACAGCGGCCAGATTTCCGCGTATCCTACTTTAGCCAGCAGATAAGCCAGTACAAGAGTAATAACCGTAGCAAAATATTTGTTGGTTACTACTTTTAAGAATGGGCTCATATTATTTTCATCAACAGAATCATCCATGAAAAATTCCTGGAAAGAAAGGCGGCCTACACGTGCAACTGAGTCCAGAGAGGTCAGGGCAAATGCAGAAACAGCCAGGTTGATCAGAGTAAATACCAGGGTATGAGGCAAGCCAAGTACGGTAAGGAAATTAGCGATTGCGCCTGCAAAAATCTGAGGCTGGGTTGTAAGACCCTGAGCAGCAGCTTCACCTTCAGCGAATGAAGCAACTGCGATCAGTGCAATGATCGCAAGCATACTTTCCATTAACATGGCACCGAAAGATACCGGAAGCATACTCTTTTCATTTTTTACCTGTTTGGAAGCAGTACCGGAGGATACCAGTGAATGGAAACCGGAAACAGCTCCGCAGGCGATGGTTACAAAAAGGATCGGGAACAGGTACTGTCCGTTCACATTAAAACCGTTAAACGCATTCAGATTACAGGAAGGATTTGCCACGAATACACCAATAACAGCGCTGACGATCATAAAAATCAGCAAGTAGCTATTCAGGTAATCACGGGGCTGAAGCAGAGCCCATACCGGAACGACACAGGCAATCAGTACATAAGCGAAGATAATGATATGCCAGGTTTCGCGGGAAAGAAACATCGGGCAATTAAGACCAATAGCAACGGCAACTACCAGCATAACGATGGCGATTGCAGTGTTAATCCATTTGTTAAGTTTTCCATATTTCAGTATCATACCCAGAGCAACGGCTTCCAGAATGAAAAGCATGGAAGTTGTTGCAACGGAGCCGTTTGCTGCGATTGTGCTGACTACACCGGCATCATCCGTGGCAAAACCGTTAAAAGTACCGGCTACAACGTCTGCAAATGCAGCGATAACCAGGATACAGAACAGCCAGCAGAATAATAGAAACAGTTTCTTTCCGAGTTTACCTATGTACTCTTCAATGATATATCCGATGGTACGTCCTTTATTTTTTACGGATGCATACATAGCGGCAAAGTCCTGAACTGCTCCAAAGAATACACCACCAATCAGAATCCATAACATAACAGGAAGCCATCCAAACATTGCAGCCTGAATAGGTCCGTTAATAGGACCGGCTCCTGCGATGGATGCAAACTGATGACCAAATACTACGTTTGTATCAGCAGGTACATAATCAACTCCATCTTCTAATTCATAGGCAGGAGTTTTTGCGTTAGGGTCGATTCCCCATTTGTTTTGCAGATAACGCCCGTACAGAAGGTAAGCTCCTCCAAGTACAACGAGGGCAATTATCATCATTAAAATTCCACTCATTATCTTTCTTCCTCTCTTTATGATAATTTATATATAAAAAACGCCTTTGCAATCCATATGGACTGCAAAGGCGGAATTTTCCGTGGTACCACTTCGCTTGCTGCATAAAATACACAGCCACTTTACATCGTCAGATTAACGATTTCTTCTGTAACGTGAAGACTACGTCCTTGTCTACTGACATATCTGCGTTCAAAAGGATGCTCTGGGGTGATGGTACAAAAAGACTATCTGCCGCTTTTCACCGTCTGGCGGCTCTCTGTAATCAAGTTGCTTTCTGTTTTGTGTCCCCTTCAAGGCATGTCTGTTATTTAAGTCTCTTATTTTTTACACCTTTTTTCAGAAAAAATCAAGTTAAATTTATCTATAATTTCAGAAAAATTAGCGATTATTTTCGTCGATTTTGTCAGTTAATAGTAAAATTATGGGTTGATTTACAAATTATTGGGTGTAATACATCTTATATATTAACAGTATTGACGGAATTTATCGTTTCCCAAGCTGCCAGAAAGCTACAGCACTGGCTGCGGCAACATTGAGAGAGTCCACGCCGTGTGACATGGGGATACGTACCGTATAATCACAGTCAGCGATAGTATTGTGAGCCAGGCCGTCACCTTCCGTACCCATGATAATTGCAAGTTTATCTTCTTTTTGGAGTCTGGGATTGTCGATGCTGACAGAATCATCACATAATGCCATGGCAGCTGTCTTAAATCCCAGATTCTGAAGCCGCCGAACAAATGAATGAGAAGTATCGTCATCCGGAGCAGACAGAAAAGTCCACGGGATTTGAAAAACCGTTCCCATACTGACTCTGATTGCCCGGCGATACAGGGGATTGCTGCATGCAGGTGTCAGAAGTACCGCATCCATATTTAAGGCGGCAGCAGAACGGAAAATGGCTCCGATGTTGGTAGGATTCATGACATTCTCAAGTACGGCGATTCGACGGGCGCCTTTGCAGACCTCTTCTACAGATGGAAGTGTGGGGCGGCGCATGGCACAAAGAGCTCCTCGTGTAAGCTGGAATCCGGTGAGCTGAGTCAAAACATCAAACTCAGCAGTATAGACAGGGATATCTTTACAGCGGTTAAGAATTTCTTTTGCTTCGCCTTCAATATGTTTACGCTCCAGCAACAAAGAAACCGGCTTATACCCGGCATCAAGGGCACGTTCGATTACTTTGGGACTTTCTGCTATGAAAAGTCCTTTTTCCGGTTCGTGGCGATTGATCAGCTGATTTTCCGTAAGACGAGCATAAACATCTAATTCGGGTGCCATAAAATCGGTAATTTCTATAATGTTTGACATGAAAATCTCCTTGAAAATGTAGAATTACACAAACAGTATACGAATATTTTGGTGAAAAATCAACAAAATTCGATTGAATAAACTGAAAAAAAGTAATATAATTGAGCCAAATGGGGCATTGACGACATATTATCAGAAAACTATTGAGCGGAGGTGAAACTATATGATTTATGTTGTTGTGATTGCTGCGGTACTGGCATTAAGTTTTGCTGCTTTTAATTATATGACAATAAAAAAGATGCCGGAAGGAACGGAAAAAATGCAGGAAATTGCGGGAGCCATTCGAATCGGGGCGAATGCATTTATCAATTATGAGTACAGAATTTTGTACACGGTGGTGGCTGTGGTGGCCGTGATCTTGACCATAGTTACTACCTGGCATGCAGCAGTAGCCCTGATTATTGGTTCTGTTATGTCCGGCTGTGCCGGTTTTGTAGGGATGAAAATAGCTACTTATTCAAATGTCCGTGTGGCGAACAGGGCAAGAGAGACGGAAAATATTGGTGAGACTGTCAAAGTTGCATTTCGGGGTGGCTCGGTTATGGGACTTTGTGTAGGTGGTTTCGCTCTTCTGGGAATCTTTATCGTTTATATGATATTTGGAATCGGGATGGGACAGATTTATATTACGGAAGCGTCTTACACCAATATGTTGGGCCTGAGTTTCTGCCCGTTTACCATGACACTTTCCGGATATGCACTTGGCTGTTCCATGGTTGCTATGTTCAATCGTGTAGGCGGCGGGATTTATACGAAAGCGGCCGATATGGGCGCGGATCTTGTGGGAAAAACGGAAGCACATATTCCGGAGGATGACCCAAGAAATCCTGCAACGATTGCAGATAATGTAGGAGACAATGTAGGAGATGTTGCCGGCCTTGGTTCGGATTTGCTGGAAAGCTTTGTAGGCGCAGTGTCATCCGGAATTATACTGGCTTATCATATGTTTTCCAAGTCACTGGCAGAAGGAACCGGAATGAGTGATGATCTTTTGCAGACACTGATTTTGTTTCCTCTGGTATTTGTATCCATCGGGCTGATTGCCGCCTGTCTGGGAATTGCCGGTCTTCTGTTTAAAAAGCACATGTCAGATGATCCTCATAAAGATCTGGATGGCTCTACCTATTTTGCGGCAGGAATAACAATCATTCTTGGGGCTGTGGTTTCTTATTTCATGTTCCGGAGTTATGACAGTGGTTCGCTCAAAGAGATTCTTGGTTTCCGGTGTGGATGGGGTTCTGCATGGCTTGCGGCTGCAGTTGGAGTTATTGCAGGAGTTGTGATTGGAATGTTGGCAGAAATATATACCTCTGCCGATTATAAACCAACGCAGAATCTGGCACACACTTCGCTGGAGGGTGCTGCGTTGACGATCACGCAGGGTATGGCGCTAGGCATGAAATCCTGTATGGCGCCCTGTCTGGTTCTGGGTGCCGGGATCATCGTTTCGTATCAGGCAGCCGGAATGTACGGAGTGTCTATGGCAGCTATGGGTATGCTGTCCTTTGTGACAGCTACAGTTTCCGTTGATACCTATGGTCCTATATCCGATAATGCCGGCGGTATAGCAGAAATGTCTCAGCTGGATCCGAAAGTTCGTAAGATTACAGATACACTGGATTCAGTGGGGAATACAACAGCAGCCATCGGAAAAGGATTTGCCATTGGGTCAGGAGCGTTGGCAGCACTTGCTCTGATGATATCTTATCTGTATTCATATAATGATTTTGATACAGAGCTGATCTTAAATCTTATGGAGCCAATGACTCTGACGGGAGCCATTATAGGTGGAGCATTGCCATTCCTGTTCTCAGGAATGTTGATTGAAGCTGTTGCAAAAGCAGCGAGAAAAATGGTAGAAGAGGTGCGAAGGCAGTTTCGGGAGATTCCGGGAATTTTGGATGGAACTGCAAAACCTGATTATAAGACATGCATCGAAATTTCTTCTAAAGGAGCAATTGGTGAAATGAAAATTCCATCCATGCTGGCCATTGTAGTGCCTGTAGCCTGTGGATTTATCTTCGGACCGGAGTTTGTGGGAGGTATTCTGATTGGTTCTACCATTTGCTCTATCATGATTGCTATATTTGCAGGAAATGCCGGAGGAGCGTGGGACAATGGAAAGAAATATATTGAATCCGGAAAGATTCCGGGTTCCGGAAAAGGAAGTCCTGCCCATGATGCGGCGGTAATCGGTGATACCGTTGGCGATCCGCTGAAAGATACGGTAGGACCTTGTCTCGATATCTTCATTAAGATTATGTCAACTGTTTCTTTGGTAGTAGTTGCTGTATTTGCGGAACATAATCTGGCAGATCTGCTGATGAAATGGTTGGGATAAAATATTTTTTAGTTCGTATTAAATAAAATTTGAGAGGTTGATAATAATATATGCCGCATATCAATGGCAGGTCGCTTCCCTTCAGCTAACTGTTAACTTCGACTAAGACGCTCCGGATAGCCGTCGCGCCTAAGTCTACGTAAACAGTGGACGCCTAAGTGTGTGGAGCAAGCTGCCAGTGGCAGGTTGTGGAGCTCTTCAGGCGCGCTTTACCCAATGCCATTGATATGCGGCATATATTATTATCAGCCAATTTACTTTATTGGGTATACGGAACTAAAAAATATAGAAAGTTCTTGACGGAATGTGTTATTGTCAATATAATACATATTAAACAGATAGGAAAAGTAGTATAAAAGCATTTACAGGGATTATCCGGAAGGAATGATGAAGATATGAGTTTAGAGTTTAAAAATCCAAAGATAAAAGAGTATATGCTGGAAGGGCATTTTGGACTGGAGAAGGAAAGTCTGAGAGTAACGCCGGAGGGATATCTGGCGCATACGAAGCATCCTTTTATGAATAATCCTAATATGGAACGTGATTTCTGTGAAAATCAGACGGAATTGATTACTGATGTAATGGACAGTGTGGAGGAAGTGTGGGAACAGCTTGCCGGACTTCAGAAAAAAGCGGTGAAAACATTATTGCACATGAAATCAGGCAAAGAATTTCTGTGGCCGTTTTCCAATCCACCTTATGTGTTGGGGGAGAGAGACATTCCGATTGCCAGTTATCAGGGAGAACTTCGGGGAAAAGAATTGTACAGAGAATATCTGGCAGGAAAATACGGAAAAAAGAAAATGCTGTTTTCCGGTATTCATTTTAATTTTTCCTTTTCTGAGAAAATTCTTGAGGAAGGATACAAACAAAGCAATTTCTCTTCCTTACGGGAATATAAAGACAGTATCTATCTGGAATTGGCAAAAAAAGTTACCAGATATAGCTGGCTGCTTGTTTATCTGACTGCAGCCAGTCCGGTGATGGATGGATCTTTTTTCTATGATGAAGATCTGGGGAAAACAGTCAGAAAGGATCTGGCATCGGCAAGATGCAGCAAAATAGGCTATTGGAACGACTTTATTCCCATTTTAAAATACGATTCACTAAACAGTTATGTGGAAAGTATCGAAGCGTATGTGAAGCAGGGACAGCTGAAAGAGGCAGCAGAGCTTTACTATCCTGTAAGGCTGAAACCACAGGGAGAAAATACACTGGAACATCTGAAAGAGTCCGGTGTGAATCATATAGAGCTTCGGATGTTTGATCTGAATCCTCTGGAGCCAGTGGGCATCCGAAAAGAGGATCTACAGTTTGTACATCTTTTGATTTTATATCTTATGTCTACCGAAGACATGGATTTTTTGCCCTTTGAACAGACCATGGCAATTAAAAATGAAAAAAATGCGGCAAGATACGAAGAAGAGAATATTCGGATTGAAACGGGATGGAACTCGTCTCTTCCAGTCAAACATGCTGCGCTTCATGTGTTATCTTCCATGGATCGGTTTTATGAGAGTATAGGAAAAATGGAATTGGCAGAAATAGTACAACGCCAGGAGCAGAAAATATTTTGCACGAGGAAACGGTATGCAGCGCAGATTAAGTCAGAATTTCAGGAGGATTATGTAAAGAAAGGAATCAGGCTGGCGGAAAAGTACGCCATGGAAATGGATCGTAAGTGAGATGTGCAGTTTAAACAGATTAATATGACCGGGAAGGAGACATCATATGTGTGAACTATTTGGAATGAATGCGGTGGAAAATTGTCAGATGAATGAATATCTGAAAGAGTTTTTTTCTCACAGCAACGCGCACCCTCACGGCTGGGGATTGGCCTGTATGGAACAGAATCAGACGCAGATAGAGAAAGAACCTATTCAGGCCAGTAAAAGTAATTATCTGAAAGAGCGTCTTACGGTACCTGTTGTGGCAAAAAATGCTGTTGCACATATCCGGTATGCGACCATTGGAAATGTAGAGTACCGCAACTGTCATCCCTATACGATGAAAGACCGGGAAGGAAGATCATGGACCTTAGTTCACAATGGAACTATTTTTGATTATCAGCCTTTGAACTGTTATGTGAAATTGCAGCAGGGCGATACGGACAGTGAGAGAATCCTGCTTTATCTTGTGGATGAAATCAACAGGAGAGAAAAACAGCTGCAGCGCCGACTGAATGAAGAGGAAAGATTTCGGCTGCTGGACTCTATTGTAGTGGAAATGTCAAAAGGAAATAAATTAAATCTTCTGATATATGACGGAGAATTATTTTATGTACATACCAACTATGCTAATTCTCTGTATGAACTGGATAAAGAAAATCAGGTTTTGTTTTCTACGATACCCTTGGGAAAAGAAGAGTGGCATCCGGTAACATTTACGACACTTCTGGCATACCGACAGGGACATAGAGTATTTACCGGCACCAATCATGGGAATGAGTATAAGAACAGTGAAGAAAATATGAAATATCTGTATCGTATTTTCTCGGATCTATAGGGTACGGATGCCAGGAACAAAGACTTTTGAATCCGAAATCAAACCTGTTTAACGATAGAAAAGATAAAAGAAAGGAATTATCTGGATATGGATTATAGAATAGAAACTCGATGCATTCACGGAAAGGGACAGGAAGATCAAAAGCATCCATTTGGCGCAGTCAGTGTGCCGATTTATCAGACTGCGACGTTCTCCCATCCAGGTATCGGATACTCCACCGGATTTGATTATTCCAGGGAGAGTAATCCTACGAGAAAAGAACTGGAGGATGTAATATCTTCTCTGGAAGGGGCATTTGATACGGTTGCCTGTTCCTCCGGAATGGCGGCTGTCACATTATGTCTGGAATTGTTTGGAGCAGGAGATCACATTCTTTGTACGGATGATCTGTATGGAGGTTCTGTGCGTGTGTTTGAAAAAGTCGGAGAAAAAAGAGGAATTGAGTTTTCGTATATTGATACCTCTGATATCGAAATGACAGAAACAGCAGTTAGAAATAATACAAAGGCTTTATATATTGAGACACCCAGCAACCCTACTATGAAAATCACTGATCTTTTCAAAATGAAAGAACTGGCAGAAAAATATGGGCTTTTACTGATTGTGGACAATACTTTTCTTTCCCCATATTTCCAGAATCCGATTGCCGCAGGCGCAGACATTGTCATCCACAGTGGAACAAAATTTTTGGGCGGGCATAATGATACCCTGGCAGGATTTTTATGTACATCAAGAGAAGAACTGGCTGTAAAGATACGTTATCTATATAAAACAATCGGCAGCAGTCTGTCTCCTTTTGACAGTTTTTTACTACTAAGGGGAATCAAAACACTGTCAGTCCGGATGGAAAAACAACAGGCCAATGCTATAAGTGTTGCGTTGTGGCTGCAGAGACACAAAAAAATAAAGAAAGTGTATTATGTGGGACTTCCGAACCATCCGGGATATGAGGTCAATCGAAAACAGTCGAGAGGATTCGGAAGTATGATTTCTTTTTGTACGGATACACGGGAGACTGCACGGAAAGCGCTGGAGAGAATAC
Source organism: Lachnospiraceae bacterium (assembly GCA_004556655.1). Classification (GTDB taxonomy): domain Bacteria; phylum Bacillota; class Clostridia; order Lachnospirales; family Lachnospiraceae; genus Oliverpabstia. The sequence goes on from SFGF01000048.1 coordinate 23,906, forward strand.
GGCTTATTACTTATGCGGAAAGTCTTGGTGGGGTAGAATCGCTGCTGACTTATCCGATGCTGCAAACCCATGGGGATGTCCCTGTGGAAATCAGAGAAAAGCTTGGAATTACGGATTGTTTTCTGCGTTTATCGGTCGGCATAGAAAATACGGAAGATCTGATAGAGGATCTGGAGTGGGCTCTTTCATAAAAGATCATTTGAATACTGCAAAAAATGAGGGGAGACAGAAGAAATGTTTGATTTTGATACGGTGATAGAACGAAAAGGTACGGACAGTCTGAAATATGATTTTGCCAGAGAGAGGGGAAAGGCGGAAAATGTTCTTCCTTTGTGGGTTGCGGATATGGATTTCAGGACGGCACCTGTGATACTGGAAAAACTGGAAGAACGGATTCATCATGGAATATTCGGATACTCAGAAGGAAAAGAGGAATACTTTAATGCTCTGGCAGGCTGGTATAAAAAACACTTTGACTGGCAGGTTAAGAAAAGCTGGCTGGTCAAAACTCCCGGAGTTGTATTTGCTATTGCAGCAGCCATTCGTGCCTTTACAAAAGAGGGAGACGGCGTGTTGATTCAGCAGCCGGTGTATTATCCCTTCAGCGAAGCAATTCTGGATAATAAAAGAAAATTGGTCAATAATCCACTTATAATAGTGGATGGACATTATGAGATAAATTTTCAGGATTTTGAAGAAAAAATCGTGAATGAACAGGTAAAACTTTTCGTGCTGTGCAGTCCCCATAATCCGGTAGGAAGAGTATGGAAAGAGTGGGAACTGAGAAAGATGGGAGAAATCTGTCAAAAGTACGGAGTACTTGTGGTAAGTGATGAAATCCACAGTGATTTTGTGTGGGGAGAGAATCACCATCGGGTATTTGCTTCCCTGTCACCGGAATATGAGAAAATGACAGTTACCTGTACTTCACCCAGCAAGACATTTAATCTTGCAGGGCTGCAGATTTCCAATATATTCATTTCCAATCCTGAGCTGCGTAAGAAGTTCCGGAAGGAAATTGCGGCAGCCGGTTACAGTCAGGTCAATGCTCTCGGACTTGTGGCATGTCAGGCAGCCTATGAGGGAGGCGAGGAATGGCTGAAGGAATTGAAAAAGTATATATGGGATAATTATCTGTTCCTCAAAGACTATCTGGAAAAGAAAATTCCCCAAATTCACCCATCTATACTGGAAGGAACCTATCTGGTGTGGCTGGATTTTAGAAAACTGGGACTGACAGAAAAGGAGAGAGAAGAATTGATCGTGCACAGGGCTCATCTGTGGCTGGACAGCGGAGCCATGTTCGGAGAAGACGGAGAAGGGTTTGAACGAATTAATATTGCTTGCCCGAGAAAAATTCTCGAAAAAGCATTGCGCCAGCTGGAGGAGGCATTATGAAAAATCCACTTCACTATCAATTATCCGAATATGACTGCGGGCCTACTGCTATGCTGAATACTGTCAGTTTTCTGCTTGAACGAGAGGAAATTTCTCCTGTTATAATACGAAATATCATGCTGTACTGTCTTGACAGCTACAACGGTGAGGGGATTATGGGAAAGAGCGGTACATCCAGCGTTGCCATGATGTTTCTCAGTAACTGGCTGAATGGTTACGGAAAAATCGGGCAGTTGCCTATATCAAGCAGATACCTTTCGGGGAAAAGTGTCCGAATCGGGAAAGAAAGCCTGATCAATGATGCACTTTGCCGGGGTGGGGCAGTGGTTATCCGTGTGTTGTATGACTGTGGTCATTATGTATTACTGACAGGAGTACGGAAAGATAAAATTCTGATGTTCGATCCGTACTATTCAGAAAATGCATTAGACCTGCCCGGAATCATCAGGGTGGATGATCAACCGTTCCGATATAATCGGATCGTGGATGAAAAATGTTTCAACAGAGAATCGACAGAACTTTATGCATTAGGACCAGTGGATGACAGAGAAGCGGTTATTATATTTAATGAGAGGACGAGAAAGACAGAAGAAGAGACAATCGAATATTTTATCTAAAGCATACCTGGATAGTTTTTAAAACATACTATTCAGGTATGTTTTAAAATAAATACAATTTATTTGTTGAAATTTAATTGACAGGTAAAAAAGTTGTGTTATAACTTATTAATTCGATAGGAAATATAAGAAAGAGGTGAGAAATTGGATATCGGTTTCATAAAAGAGTATTTTCCAATGTACGTGGACGCTGCAAAACTGACACTTCGTTTGGGAATTACAGGAATTCTTTTTTCTATGGCTGTCGGACTTATATGTTCCCTGATTGAATATTACAGGATTCCTCTGTTAAGGCAGGTAACAGCTTTTTATATAGAATTGTCCAGAAATACACCGCTTCTTGTACAATTATTCTTCCTTTATTTTGGTTTGCCGAAGATAGGAATTATGCTCAGCTCAGAGTGCTGTGCAGTGATTGGATTAAGTTTTCTGGGAGGAAGTTATATGGCAGAAGCGTTCCGCAGCGGTTTGGAGACGATTGAAAAAGGTCAGGTGGAGTCAGCACTTGCTTTAGGGTTAACCCACCCACAGGCTATGCGGTATGTAGTTTTTCCACAGGCACTGGCAGAAGAGCAGTTCTTCCACGAAGATTATAAAGCAACACTGGAACCCGTATATGGTACAGAGGTTGATATTGACAGTCTGGTAGTAGAAGGCGGCGTTGTTGAGGAGCAGAGTGCAGAAGGTGAACCAGCAGAGGAAAAAGGAACAATTACCATTGCAGCTTCAGCAACACCTCATGCGGAGATTCTGGAACAGGCGAAGCCGATCCTTGCAAAAGAAGGCTGGAATTTGGAAGTGACGGTATTTGATGATTATGTTCAGCCAAATCTGGTGGTGGAGAATGATGAATTTGATGCCAACTATTTTCAGCATATTCCATATCTGGAAGATTTTAATGAAAATAACGGAACGCATTTGGTAAATGCAGGAGGAATCCATTATGAGCCTTTTGGTATTTATCCGGGAACAAAAGATTCTCTGGACAAACTGGAAGATGGTGATGTGATTGCAGTTCCGAACGATACCACGAATGAGGCAAGAGCCCTTCTGCTTTTGGAGGCAAATGGAGTAATTACTTTGAAAGGAGATGCAGGTCTGGCAGCAACCGTAAAAGATATTGAGAAGAATCCGAAAAATATCCAGATTCAGGAACTGGAAGCGGCACAGGTATCCCGAGTGAAAGATGAAGTGGCATTTGTGGTATTGAATGGCAACTATGCACTGCAGGCAGGATTCTCTGTTGCAAAGGATTCCGTTGCCTATGAAAAATCAGATTCTGAAGCTGCAAAGACCTATGTAAATGTAATTGCGGTAAAGGAAGGCAATGAAAATGAAGAGAAAATTCAGGCTCTTGTAAATGTATTAAAATCAGATGAAATAAAAAAATATATCACAGGAACGTACGATGGAGCGGTAATACCGTTCGAAGAATAATCAATGAGAGAATACGGGACATAGTCCGTACCTGTGAACTCCGGGATGCTGTATAAATGTGCGGCATCCCCATTTTTGATAATAGCTGGGATAGCAGGAGGAATAAAAGAATGGAACCTATGATAAGGGTAGAGCATTTGAATAAAGTATTCCAATCATCGGCGGGAAATGTTATTGCAGCCGATGATATCAGCTTTTCTATTGAAAGGGGTGATATCTTTGGAATCATCGGTCTGTCAGGAGCAGGAAAAAGCACATTAGTACGGTGCCTGAATCTGCTGGAACGACCGTCATCCGGTAATATATATATAGGAGAAAAGAGTCTGCTGAATCTTTCGGAAAAAGAACTTCGTATGCAAAGGCAGAAAATTGGAATGATTTTTCAGCATTTTAATCTACTGATGCAGAGAAATGTATTGGATAATGTCTGCTTTCCGCTGGAAATTGCCGGTATAAATAAAAGAAAGGCAAGAGAACGCGCACTTGAAATGTTAAGGACCGTGGGTTTGGAAGACAAAGCAAAAGCCTATCCATCTCAGCTGTCAGGCGGTCAGAAACAAAGAGTTGCAATCGCACGCGTACTGGCCGGCAATCCGGAGATAGTGCTTTGTGATGAGGCAACCAGTGCGTTGGATCCTCAGACAACAAAATCAATTTTGTCTCTGCTTGAGTTTCCGCAGTCTTATCCACAAGGCACTAAATCTGTTGCATTGAATATACACAACTTTCAAAAAATGCCCCAAATATAAGGAATCCTGTTCCTT
>SFGF01000136.1 GCA_004556655.1 Lachnospiraceae bacterium
AAATGTCAGGGAGGTCACCCAGACCGGATTTCGGACGGACTGACTACAGGTTCAAGATAAATGATAATTTTGGGATGCTTCATGAAACAACCCTGTTTTGGTGAGTACTTCTGCTTGACGATTTTATTTAGAATTGTTATAATAAAGCTATAAATGCAATGCAGTAATTTGCGTATGCGAGGAAAGTGAGGGCTAATTGAAGCAGGACGTAAATGAAAAGTATTATTTGAATGACAATTATTAGGGAACATGATCTTTTACATAAGATCATCCATGGAGCAAATTATTTTATTTTCAGTCTGGAGGACCAGAATTATCTGGACCCGTCAATGGTGCTGTGGTCTTCAGAGTATACGGTTGGAGAGTATGTGAAACAGAGACACGAGATACAAAAGATGCATGACAGGAAGAAAGAACTGAAAGGTGATGAATATCTGAGCTATTTTTCTGTGGAAGATTTACTGAAACCGGTGGCAGTTGTGGCCATTTTTTTCGGGGATGGAGAATGGAAGGGAGCCCATACCCTTCATGAACTACTGGACTGGACGGATATACCGGAAGAATGGAAAGGGCTGTTTATGGATTATCGGATGCATCTGATAGAAGTACAGAAGATTGAGCATCTGGAGTTCTTCCATAGTGATTTGAAGCTGTTGTTTGGATTCCTGCAGAGCAAGAATAACAAAAAGAAACTGAACTTTTTCTTGGTATCAGAAAATCGTTTGGATGATTTGAAACGTGCTGTACAGGATAAGGAATTTCAGAATATGTTGCTTAAAACTTATGCAATATAGTACGGAGAAAGATGGACAGTTGCGGCAGCAGATGAGATGGGATATAGTATTATCAAATCTGAAAATAGGATTGGGAGAAGTGTTCTATGGAGAAAAAGAAATTACGTATTTTGTTTATAGGAAACAGTCATACTTATTTCAATGATATGCCGCAAATGGTGGCCAGAAGATTTTTGGAGGAAGGATATGACTGTGAAGTGACAATGATTGCACATGGAGGTTGGTTTTTGGAACAGCATGTGAAGGAACCGGATGTGAGATTTAACATTCTTTACGGACATTATGACTACGTGGTATTGCAGGAGCATTCACATCCATTCGGACCCGAAGAAAAGTTCATGGATGCTGCCAGAGCCCTTAATAAATGGATTCGGGAAGCCGGCAGTAAACCTGTAATATATATGACATGGGCTAAGAAAGAGGAAGAGTATGAACAGGCACGTATGACAGCTGTTCATAAGAGTGTGGCAAAGGACATCGATGCATTGATCGCTCCGGTTGGAGAAAACTGGTGGAGTTATATGCGAAGTTATCCAAATTTGGAAATGTATTATGAAGACGGTGCACATGCTTCTGAAAGTGGATCTGATTTTGCAGCAAAATACATCTGGGATGCCATAAAAACGGACCTACATAGAATTGAAATGAGTAAATAAAGAAGATAGTCACAGGTTTATGAGAAAGGGATAGTTTATGAAGACTTTATAGGTATCGGATTTGGTCAGACGTCAGATTTATCCGATTGTTTACTCGTTTATTGATGGTCAGGAAAAATTTTCATTTGTTGACAAATTAAATACGACAGGGATGCAGAAATTCATCGACACAAGAAAGGGTGATAAGAGAATTCGTAGAATTGAAGCCTGCGAACAGCTATATGAGGGTGATTGTTTTTATATTACCTGTATATATCATTGCGAACGACTGATTGCGTTTGGCGATGGTAGAAATGATATTGATTTATTTGAAATTGCGGATGAAGCTTATGCAGTAAGTAATGCGGATGAAAATCTGAAAAAAATAGCGACTGGTGTTATTGGGGACAATAACGAAGATGCAGTGGCAAAATGGTTATTGAACAATTTTGCCTGATTTTGCAAGCTCTTTTCGAAGCCAAAGTACATATATAATTTGCAAAAAATAATTGTGCATTGGTGTTGCACATATGGTACACTTTTTTCAAAGCATTATATTTCTAAAATTCTATACGGCGATTGCCGTGTCTGATATTCTATCATCTATTCAGAAATCTCAATGCTTGAATCCCAAAAACGAAAGCAGAGAGGTTTGCACGATGGATATGGAATCAGAAGCCTCCTGCACAATAAAAGGAGGAGACTTGTACATGACAACACCCGTAAAAGAACTGAAACCAATGAAAACGTACAAAGACAGAATGTTCAGGATGATCTTCAGTGAGAAAGAGAAGCTGTTGGAACTTTACAATGCAGTCAGCGGAAAAAACTACAAGGATCCGGAGCTTCTTACAATCAATACTCTCGAGAACGCAATCTACATGTCAATGAAGAATGATATCTCATTTCTTATCGACTCCCGTCTTTCCCTGTATGAACACCAGTCAACCCACAATCCGAATATACCGCTGAGATTTCTTCATTATTTATCAGACCTGTATGAAGCCATGGTCGATGCGATAAGGCTGTACGGCAGCGGCCCTGTACAGATTCCACCGCCAAGGTTTATCGTGTTTTACAATGGTATTGAGGAAAGACCGGATTGTGAGACGATATGCCTTTCGGATCTGTATAGTGTCCAGGAAGAAACAGTCTCTATGGAACTGAAGGTGGTAGTGTTAAATATCAATGAAGGGCATAACAAAGAACTTATGGAAGCTTGCCGAACCTTATGGGAATATGCAGAATACGTACGGCGGGTAAGATTGTATATGAAAGAGATGAGTATCGAAGCGGCGGTAGAGCGTGCCATAACAGAATGCATCGCTGAGGGTATTCTGAGAGATTTTTTGAGAAAGAACCGGGCGGAGGCGAAAGCAATGAGTATATATGAATATAGTGAAGAAGAACATATACGGATGGAAAGAGAGGTCGCTTTTAAAGCGGGAGTAGAGCAGGAGAAACTTAATACAGACAGGGAGAGAGAGCGAGCGGACACAGAGAAAGAGCGAGCAGATACAGAGAAGCAACGTGCCGACGAGGCGATTAATAAAGTGAAAGATATGGAAGCTGAGCTTCAGGAATTAAGAGAAAAAATAAAAAGGCATGAGGAGTAGCTTTAGATTTGAATAAAATTAAGAATTGTAAATAAGAGAATAGGAAATGTATAAAGTCTGCTTTCTTGTCAAATACTGAATAGTATTTATCAATGGAGGCAGATTTTATGTGTAATAGATTTTATGGCTGGTATATGAAATGTCAGTCCGCTTCACAGACTCTGGCAGTGATTCCGGCAGTGCATCAAAGTGGAAAGAGGCGCACCTGTTCGATTCAGATCATTACGGACTGTGATGTGTGGAATGTTGTTTTTCCTTCGGAAATGTTCCGAAAAGAAAGAGAGAAAATCCGGATTGGTGAAAATCAATTTGACGGGCAAGGGATGCAATTGAAGATACGGACACACGAACTGACTGTAGATGGGAAAGTAAGTTTTGGTTCCCTTTCCCCACTGCGGTATGATATTATGGGACCATTTACCATGGTACCGTTTTTTGGAATGCCGACACAGTGTGTGGAGTATGAGACATTTGGTAAATGGAACAATACATGTCAATGACCAGGTATTTTGTTTTGAGAATGCAAGAGGTTACTGGGAAGGGGATGCCGGTTGTTCATTTCCAAAAGAATATGCCTGGACCCAGTGCTTTTTCCCTGGCGGTTCTCTGATGCTTTCAGTGGCAGATATTCCAGTATTAGGATTCCGTTTCACCGGTGTCATAGGGGTTATCCTGTGGTATGGGAAGGAGTATCGATTGGCCACTTATTTGGGCGCAAAGGTGGTGAAGAATCAAAATGGATATCTTCGGATTGTGCAGGGTGATATGGAACTGGAAGTGCAATTATTGGAAAAAAATCAGTGCTTTTTGAAAGCTCCTGTGAAAGGAGATATGAAGCGAACTATTCGGGAAGGAGCAGCCTGCAAGGCAATGTATCGTTTTTGTAAAAAAGGAAACCCTATCTTTTATTTTGAAACAGACAAGGCATCTTTTGAATATGAATATGATTGACGGACGGGGGACACAAAAACTGTCCCCTGTCCACCAGATGCCCTTTCTGGTTCATCAATGCAAATTTTTGTAAAATGTAACCGCCTGATCTATTTCTTCTTTGTTTGGATGGTTTTTGGCAATACCGCCCACTAACTTAAAAGGTCCGTAAGTATGGAATCGGTGTAACCTTTCTTGAGTTTCCGCAAACTGTAATTTCAAAATGAATATAGTCTATCAAAGTACCAATCTGCCCAACTTTTGAAAAGA
>SFGF01000137.1 GCA_004556655.1 Lachnospiraceae bacterium
ATTCTTTGAGCGTGAAGAAATGTTGATTCAACAGGGACGACAAGAAGAACAAGTCAATACTGAACGTGAACGACAACGAGCGGAAAAGGAAAAGAATCGCGCGGACCAGGAGAAAGAACGGGCGGATCGACTCGAAGAAGAATTACGATGTTTGAAAGAAAGCCTGAAACATGTATAAAAATTGAGAATTTCTGGCATACTGACTGTAAAAAATTTGATTTCAAATTTTGGAGGTCTTATGTCAGAAATTTTTTATATCATCGCACTTTCGCTGGGGTCTATTATTACAATTTTTATTCTTACAAAACTGATGGGGTATCGGCAGATGTCTCAGATGAGTATGTTTGATTATGTGAATGGTATTACCATCGGTTCTATCGCTGCGGAGATGGCAACTTCACTTGAGGAGAATTTTATGCAGCCATTGGTTGCGATGATTGTCTATGCCCTTGCTGCTCTTTTTTTGTCCTGGCTGGGATTGCGATCAATAAGAGTGCGCAAAATGGCGGAAGGAAGACCTCTTGTTCTTATGAATAATGGAGAGATATACAGGGAGAATCTTCGCAAAGCAAAGATTGATGTGTCAGAATTTCTGGCTCAGTGCAGGGTAAATGGATATTTTGATGTGTCAAAATTACAGACGGCGATTCTGGAGGGAAACGGTAAAATCAGTTTTTTGCCGAAAGTATCGGATCGCCCTGTGACGCCTTCCGACATGAATCTGTCACCTCAGCAGGATTACATGGTAGCAAATGTGATTCTGGATGGGAATATTATGGAGAAAAATCTCCAGCATACCGGTAAAGATGAGAAATGGCTGTTGCATCAGATCAAAGGACAGGGGGCGGATCATGTGGAGGATGTACTTCTGGCAACCTGTGATTCTGAGAATAAGGTGACAGTATTTTTAAAAGATAACCATAAGGAGATGAAAGATGTGCTGATCTGAAAGTCTCTTGTTACTGCTTACATGCCACTATTCCGCGAGGCGTTTTCGTGTTGTAATACGAAAATCCCGAGACTACAGCGCGAAATGATGCATTTTGCATCATTTCTGTGCATCGCGAAGCGTGTTGCTGGTCACGGAGTGAACAGTAACAGTCTCAAAAAAAAATGTACATGGTGCTTAAAAGTCCCCGTTTTTTTACAATAGAATCCTGTTATATTACTTTCATAAGACAACGGATGGTCACCGTAGATGTAAAAGTAATAAGGAGGACGATCAGATGAAGAAAAGAGTAATTGCAGGTTTTATGGCAGCGATGATGGCAGCAACACTTTTTGCAGGATGTGGTAGCAGTGAAGAACAGGCTTCTTCCGACAATGCAGATACCCAGAAAGAAGAGACTGCTGATGCAGCAGAGGAGACAGCAGAAGAGACGGAAAGTACAGGTGAGTCTATTGTATCAAAACCAACAGATCTGACATTGATTTTTGCGGACGGTGACGAAGGATTTAAGTCAGCAATGAATGACTTCGTAATGGGCAGACGATTCAGCGTTCCCGGTCGGTATGGGAACCGTATAAAATGTATAAGAATGAAAAAATGGAACGCACTTCGGAAAATGAAGCTTATTCCATCCTGACATCAAGACATCACCCGAATCATCTGCTTCAAATCCGGTGGGAATCTGCTGTCAGGATATGACTGGATTTGGAAAATACTGTGATTTTGACTTTTTTGAGTACAGTACGGAGGTGTAATCCATATGAAATATTCACTATTTTCAGTAAGTGTGCCGGATATGACTCCGGAAGAGGCCTTACAGAAAATGAAAGAATACGGATATGACGGAGTGGACTGGCGTGTGAAAGCCATTCCGAAAGATCCGGAGATTCTTGGACCGTATCTGGATCTGGTACATATTAAAAATGCAAAAAGGGATATGATGGATATGTGACATTTGAAGATTTTTCATCGGAAGAGACATCGGATGAAAAACTGAAGAAAAATATTCAGTACATTAAGGAAATTATTTAAACAGACAAGACAGCGGGCTGACGGAACATTTATCGACGGTTCGCTGTTCTGTTAAAGAATGCAAGAAAATATGATGGTATATCTGCTGATTTAAAATTTATAGATTGCCAGAATTTTGGGGATTTATATGCTACATTCCAGTAAAATATTGGAAAAGATGTATTTGAGAATAAAAAAGAATAAAATGGATGTTTATGAGAAGGATACTTATAAGTATCCATTTTCAATTTTTTGTGAATCAGTGTAACCATTTCCCTCATTTGCAAGTCTAATATACAGGAACGTTCCCAGGAGAGGTGAAGATATGGAACAAAAGCAAATAGAAAAACTTGTAAAAAAAGCGATGAAGCGAGATGAAAATGCTCTGGAGATGTTACTTTCTCAGTATCAGGAATATCTGTACCGTATAGCCTATGCATATTACAAAAATGAGCAGGAGGCTTTGGATGCTGTATCGGAATGTGTGGCAAAAGTGTACGTGAATCTTCCTAAACTTCGCAAGCCTGAGTATTTCAAAACATGGATGACCAGAATATTGATGAACGAAGTGCTGAGTGGAGTAAAGATAAAGTCGAAAGTGATTTCTCTGGATGTATTGAATGAACAGGGGTATGTGCCGGAATATGCGGAAATAGGAGTTTCAAGAGAAGAGAAGGCAGATCTTTATCAGGCATTGGACAAGCTTTCGCCCGATTATAGAAAAGCATTGATTCTCAGATATTTTCAGGAAATGAAAATAAAGGAGATTGCAGAAATTATGGAGATTCCGGAAGGTACTGCCAAAGTATTGATTCATCGTGGAAGAAAGAGATTACAGCGAATTATGGTGGAGGAAATGGGTTATGCAGAATCGAAAGCATGAAGAAAGTTATGAAAATATTCAGATTCCGGCACAGCTTTCGCAGGCTGTTCATGAGGGACTTGAAAAGGGAAAGAAAATTCAGAGAACACAGCGTAGAAAAAGAATCGGGATAACACTGGGAAGTTTGGCAGCAGTATTTTGCTTATTTGTCAGTTACTGTTTTGCCAATCCAACCTTTGCCGCAGAATTACCCTTGATCGGAAGGATATTTGCAAAGACAGAACAAAAAGCTTACTATCCGGGAGATTATTCCAAAAGGGCAGTGATACTGGAAGAAAATTTTACAAGAAAACAAACAAACTGGTGAAAGATCACAGACTTCAGGTGATGGAGAGAACCAATCTACAGATGGTGAAGAAACACAAATTTCGGAATATAGTGATACGGACCAGAATATTACAATAACACCAAAAGAAGTATTTTTTGATGGGTCTTCGCTGTATATAGGGTTTCAGTTGGTAACACAGGATGAAGAAGGTTTCGGTCACGAAATCTTGAAAACAAAAGAAGATGGGTCTCAGTTAGATTATTCCATGATACAGATGGATGGAACCTGGTCGGATGGAAGTGAAGAACATGTATTTTCAGAATTACTTATTGGTGAACAGACAGCTCATGATACTTTTGAGGGAAGGATTAAGATTGCAACTGAAAATACAGATAAGAATGTGAAAGGAATCCAGATGCACATTACGTTATTGTTTTGGACAGATTACGATAAACTTGAAGAAGCAAAAAGACAGGGAACTCCAGAGGAGGAAGTCAAGTTTCATATCGTGAAAACGGGTGATTGGAACCTGCAGATACCGGTAAAAGTGGACGATAGTCAGATAAAAACATTTCATGTAAATGAAACAAATGCACAGGGATTTGGAATTGAAAGTATTATGGTAACGCCATATGAAATACAGATTGTTCCCATCGTTCCAGAACTTAATTCCGATATGTTGAATCAGGTATATTCTGGTTTTAAGAATCTTTGTGTAGAGCAACTGGGTGAAGAAGGGGCAGATACATTTCTTGCAGAAACCCTGTTTGACAGCACAGATTTGCACTGGTATGGAGGATTTGCCGTATTTAATCAGGATGGAGAACGGATGGAATTTGGAAATATGCAAGGTACTATGGAGATACATCAGGGAGAGATGAAAAAAATGGATAAACTGTTTTTTTATCTGATGCCAGATGATGTAACAGCTTTTAAGTGTGAGGATCAGTCTGTAGCTGAAAAATGTAATATATTTTCATTTGTTCTTGAATTATAATGACATTGGGAGTGAGTAGTAACATTTTAGCAGATACCACAGGGTTGTTTCATGAAGAATAATTGATAATAATAAATACTGCATTTTTACGAGGGATAGGGAAGCTATACATATTTTCCATATCCCTCG
>SFGF01000049.1 GCA_004556655.1 Lachnospiraceae bacterium
TTTAATCATCACCGAGTAGGATTCCCAAAGTAAAACAGCCCCGAATTGACGGGGCTAATGTTTCACTTATTTTGGGACATTTTCAAAAATGCTTGACAGGAAATTGTCGGGATAAAAAGAAAATATCAGAGGATTTTACTTGTTATTTATAAAGCCAAAAGCTATACTGGAATACAGAAAAATAGATATGGGAATATGTTAATAGGGACAGGAGGCAACAGGATATGGTGGATGAAACAGAATATATTTTTTCGGGATTTTGCAGAACTTTTAATCAGGGACAGACCGTTACATGTGAATTTGAAGAAAAAGACGGTAAGCTGGAACTTTGTGAGGTGGATTGTGCATATAAAAAATGTATCCACAAAGGAAGCTGCGAGATTGCAAGGCAGATTCGGGAGATAAGGGACGCGAAAGAATGAAGCCGGTCAAAAATAGAAGACAGAAACAGATACCAGGGGATTGCTATGTAAAAACTGTCGTGCTATAATACACCTGTAAGTCTGATTAAGAACTGAATAAGAAACGGTTGGTGCCGTAATGAGAGGTTTACGGAGAATAGGGAAACAGGTGAGAGGCCTGTACGATCTCGTCACTGTATGCAGATAGCATTGCCAGAAAGTCACTGAATGAATGTTTGGGAAGGCGGCGGATGCGGTTAAAGCTGTGAGTCAGGAGACCTGCCAGCCGTGGTACGGGAATAGCAAATTCCAGATCACGAGGTTTGATTGTACCGATATATATTTCTACAATCCAACTGCATTTATGCGTTGGATTTTGTTTTTTTCGTGTCCGTTTATTCGATTCTGTTGCGGCAAACTTACAGAAAAAATGTAAAGGAGACGAAAAAAATGAAGAAGAAAATGGTAACTTTATTGTGTGCGGCGGTTATGGTATCTTCACTGGTGGCAGGATGTGGAGAAAACACTGAGAAAGAATCAGACAGCTCAGCTCTTGAAGAGACAACTGAGGAAACCGGAAAAGAGGAGGAAGAAGCTGATAATGAAGATGCTTCCGATCAAGAAAAAGCAGACGAAGTAGCTGCATTGATTGATGCTATCTATGTACAGGAAAGAACGGACGATACGGATGCACAGTGTGAAGCGGCAAAAGCTGCATGGGATGCGTTGACAGATGCCCAGAAACAATTGGTGGAAGGAGAAAATGCAGATCCGGATTACTTTGGAAGAGATACCGGCGATGCATCTAAGGATGACCCGAGAAATCAGGATGAAATCGGTGAGAATGAACTGTTGGTGGTAAGCTTTGGTACTTCTTTTAACGACAGCCGTGTGGCTGACATTAAAGGAATTGAAGATGCACTGCAGGAAGCATTCCCGGATTGGTCGGTAAGAAGAGCATTTACTGCTCAGATAATCATTAATCATGTACAGGCCCGTGATGGAGAAAAAATCGACAACATGGACCAGGCACTGGAGCGTGCAGTAGAAAATGGTGTAAAAAACCTGGTAATTCAGCCCACTCATCTAATGCACGGCGCAGAATATGATGAACTTGTTGAAGCTGTTGAGGCATATAAAGATCAGTTTGAATCCGTGAAAATTGCTGAACCTCTTCTGGGAGAAGTGGGAGAAGATGCTTCTGTTGTTAATGATGATAAGGCTGCAGTTGCCGAAGCAATCACAGCTCAGGCTGTTGAAACAGCAGGATTTGACAGTCTGGATGCGGCGAAAGAAGATGGTACAGCGTTTGTATTTATGGGACATGGTACTTCTCACACAGCAAAAATCTCTTATAGCCAGATGCAGACACAGATGAGTGATCTGGACTATGACAATGTATTTATCGGAACCGTGGAAGGTGAACCGAAAGAAACAGCATGTGAAGCGGTAATTGAAGCAGTTGCAGAGGCTGGGTATAAGAAGGTTGTTCTTCGTCCTCTGATGGTAGTGGCAGGTGATCACGCCAACAATGATATGGCTGGAGATGAGGAAGATTCCTGGAAGAGCATGTTCAATGCATCAGGAAAGTTTGACAGTGTCGATACACAGATTGCCGGTCTTGGTCAGATTGCATCTATCCAGAAAATTTATGTAGAGCATACAGCAGCGGTAATTAATAAAGATACAGACAAAGAAAGTAACACAGAGACAGCGGGAACAAAAACTTCTCTGGAAGATGGTACATACACAGCAGAGTTCACAACAGATAGTGGAATGTTTCATGTAAGTGAGGCTTGTGATGGAAAAGGAACATTGACTGTAAAAAATGGACAGATGATGCTTCATATCTCACTGGCATCGAAAAATATTGTAAATCTTTTTCCTGGTCTGGCAGAAGATGCCAAGAAAGAAGGGGCTGAACTTCTGCAGCCGACAACCGACGCGGTTACTTTCAGCGATGGAACGACAGAGGAGGTCAATGGATTTGATGTTCCGGTTCCTGTATTGGATGAGGAATTTGATCTGGCATTGATTGGAACCAAAGGAAAATGGTATGATCATAAAGTTATGGTTTCCAATCCGGAAAAAGCAAAATAAAATTCACTTGGATTCTTTTGAGGTCTTTCCTGTTCATGGATTGTTCATAAATAAATCCGGGGCAAAGGTTGAAAAAATGGAAAATATGTGCTAGTATGTTTAAGAATAGTGAGCTAGTATGTGCAGCAGTATTTAGAAATAAGAAAGTAATTACTGATAAAAGCATATCTCATGTAATATGGTAGTAGAGTAGTACATAAGGAGTTATTTTGTATGAAGAAACGTATCCTTTGCTTATTTTTAGGATTGACGATGATGTTTTCTCAGGTGATGACGGTTAGTGCATCCGGCAGAAAAGAAGAATTGGAACAGGAAAAGGCAGCTGCAGAAAGTCAGTTGTCTGCGCAGCAGTCTAAGATTGATGATCTGGAAGCGAAAAAGAATGCTTTGACACAGGAAATCAACAGTTTGGATACTGATCTGGTGAATCTTCTGGTACAGATGGACATTCTTGAGAGTGATCTTACAAATAAAGAATCAGAGATTGAACAGACAAAAGCGGATCTGGTTGTGGCCGAGCAGGATCGTGACCAGCAGTATGCAGATATGAAAAAACGAATCCAGTATCTGTATGAGAAAGGCGGAGACAATGGATGGGTTCAGCTTTTGATGCAGGCGGATAATCTGGCAAGTCTTTTGAATCAGGCGGAATATGTTCAGAAGTTATATGACAGTGACAGAACAAGCCTTGAGAATTTCAAAGCGGTTGTGCAGCAGGTTACAGATCTTAACGATCAGTTGGAGTCAGAAAAAGCGGATCTTGTAGCGATGCAGGCAGAATACCAGGCTCAGGAAGCAAATCTGGAGACACAGTTAGCACAAAAGAAAGCCACATCAGCTGATTATGCGAGTCAGATTGCAACTGCACAGAATCAGGCAAACCAGTATGTGGAACTGATCCGTCAGCAGAACGCTGAGATTCGTAAGATTGAAGAAGAAGAGAAGAAAGCAGCTGAGGAAGCAGCACGGAAAGCTGCAGAAGAAGCCGCACGCAAAGAAGCGGAACAGAAAGCTGCACAGGCAGCTGCATCTAATAACACAAGTAACAGCTCCAGTAGTAATAAAACAAACAACAGTACCGGAAGCAGTAATTCCAATACCAGTACCGGAAGCAGCAATTCTAATACCGGAAGTTCAAATTCCGGATCAACAAGCAGTGGTGGAAGTAGCAGTTCTTCCGGCGGTGGATCCGTAGCATATAATCCGACTGGTGCAGCGGTAGCATCATATGCTTGCCAGTTTGTTGGTAACCCTTATGTATGGGGTGGAACCAGCCTGACAAACGGAGCTGACTGTTCTGGATTTGTTATGAGTGTATATGCTCATTTTGGTATATCTTTACCGCATTCCTCTTCTGCGCTGGCAGGAGTGGGACGTGGAGTACCTTATTCCCAGGCGATGCCGGGAGATATCATCTGTTATTCCGGACATGTAGCTATTTACATTGGCGGCGGTGCAATCGTACACGCAAGCAACCAAAAAGATGGTATCAAGATTACTTCAAATGCAGCTTACAGAGAGATTATAGCAGTTAGGCGAGTACTCTGATATAATATGAGTAAACAGAAGACAGAAAGAGGATGACAATAGTTCATCCTCTTTTTACGTAGCAGTTCTATTGTAGCATGGCTGCACACGGATGGGTAGAGATTATGAACTTTTTGATATAGTCACTTTGTAAAAAAAGAATTAAAATATGCTAAAAGAATTAGGAAGACTGTCTATATATTTTCGAAAAGTACAGTGCTAGAATAATTGCGGACAAATCCGTCTGATTAAGCTTGAATCAAAGGCAGAATTGTTAGGGCGGATAATGGAGACACAGGAGGATAAATAAAATGACGATTGCACAAATTCTGGCAGTTACTATTTTCGTTGTAATGTTTATACTGATTGTAATCGACAAAATTGAGAGACAGTATATTACTTTGGGATGTGGACTGCTGACGCTCGGTCTGGTATTTGGTCTGGCTATGCACAGCGGCAATGCGGTGACGGAAACTCTGAATGTCCGGAGTATCTTTACGCAGGGCTTCTGGTACACGGCGGGGCAGGCAGAAGAATCATCGAGCGGTATTAACTGGTCTACGATCATATTTATCGCAGGTATGATGATTATGGTAGAAGGAATGGCAAGAGCAGGCTTTTTCCGATGGCTTTGTATGAAACTGGCAAAACTGGTACATTACAAACCGATTCCCCTTTTTGTAGCATTTATGATTATGTCGGCTTTGCTGGCTATGTTTATTGACAGTATCACAGTAATTCTTTTCCTGGCGGCAGTTACCGTGGAATTGGCAAAACTTCTGAAGTTTGATCCGATTCCCATGATCCTGTCGGAAATTTTCTGTGCTAATCTGGGTGGCTCTGCAACTATGTGCGGAGATCCGCCTAATATTATCATCGGAACATCTCTGGGATATTCCTTTGGTGATTTCCTGAGTAATACAGGTATGATGGCAGGAATCAGTTTAATACTTGTCATTGTGTACTTCTTTTTTGTATATCGCAAAGAACTGATGCAGGAAGAGGCTGAAGCAGTGGAGATTTCCTCTATGCCGGATCCGAAAGAGGCTATTACCAATAAAAAAGATTTTGTAATCAGCTGTATTATTTTCGGATGTGCTGTTGTGATGCTGGTAACACATGCACAGACAGGGCTAACGGTTGCATTTATTGGCCTGGTGATTGCATTGATTACGCTGATCACTGCAGGAAAGCATGCACTCGGACTTCTGAAAAAAGTGGATTATAAGACCTTACTGTTTTTTATCGGATTGTTTATGGTAGTAGGCGGACTGGAACAAACAGGGGTTTTGGAGGTAATTGCCGGATTTATCGGTAATGTGAGCAAAGGAAATCTGAAACTGATGATTGCAATCATTATCTGGGTATCTGCAGTTGCAAGTGCATTTGTGGATAATATTCCATTTGCTGCAACGATGATTCCGGTGGTGAAAAGTCTGGCAGCAACACAGGGGGTTGATCTGGAGACATTGGCGTGGGCATTATCTATGGGCACGGATATCGGTGGAAGTGCTACCCCTATCGGTGCATCTGCGAATGTTGTAGGTACTTCTGTGGCGGCAAAGAATGGATATCTGATCGGTTGGGGAAAATACTGTAAATCAGCCGCTCCTGCAACCATTATTGTAGTTACTGTATCTATGCTGATTATATTTGCACGTTATTGTTGATAGATAGTCGCCGATAAAGAGAAGGAGAAGATTGATATGGAAAAGCAGACGATAATCTCGGTAGGTCGTGAATTTGGAAGCGCCGGTCATGAGATTGCAGAAAAAATTGCAAAAGAACTGGGATTCAATTTTTATGACAGAAATATGCTGGATGAAATTGCTCAGGAAAAAAATATTGAAGTTAAATATCTGGAAAAATATGAAGAAAAACCACGTAATCTGATTCTTTCCAGATCGGTGAAAGGATATTCCAATTCTCTTGAAGAAGTTATTGCAGATATGCAGTTTGAATATCTGAGAAAAAAAGCGGACAAAGGAGAATCATTTGTTGTGGTTGGCCGTTGCGCAGAGGAAGTTCTGAAAGATCGGGAAGGTCTGATTTCTATTTTTATTCTGGGTGACCGGGAAGCTAAGATCAACAGAGTAAAGGAAAAATATCAGATCGATGCAACAGAGGCACTGATCAAGATGAAACGTCATGATAAGAACAGAAAGCGTTATCATAATAGACATTCAGATGGTAAATGGGGAGATTCCAGAAGTTACGATCTGTGTGTGAACAGCAGTAAAATGGGCGTGGATGAAACAGTAGATATTCTGGTTACCTATATTAGAAAAAGAATGGAAAACAGAGAAGCATAAAAATGTGACGGGGAGAGAGGAAAGAAACGTATGAACGCGAAAACCAAAGGAAATTTATATATTTTTTTGACGGCGGTTCTATGGTCAACCGGCGGTGTTTTGATCAAGTTCATTCCGGGCAGTCCCATTGCTATCAATGGCGCCCGTTCTCTGATCGCGTTTTTATTTTTCTGTCTGTATAAAAAAAGAGTAAAATTTAAAACCAATCGCTTGATCGTAGCAGCTTCGTTTTGTCTTGTGATGACGAACCTGCTTTATGTTACGGCAAACAAGCTGACAACAGCAGCCAATGCGATCGTGCTTCAGTACATGGCACCTATTTTTGTACTGATCTGGGACTGTATTTACCGGAAGCAATTACCGAAAAAACGCCAGTGTGCAATCGTTGCTATGGCTTTCGCCGGTATGATTTTATTCTTTTTTGATCAGCTGGACGGAGGACATATGCTTGGTAATGTGATCGCGATCGGAGCCGGTCTGTGTTTTTCCGGTGTATTTTTTATTAACTCTTTGCCGGAATCCAGCAGTGATGATTCCAGTATGTTGGCCTTTCTCGTATCTTTTTTGATTTCAATCCCATTTCTGGGAGATGTGGCATATATGGATGGGAAAGCTATTGCTGCACTTCTTGCGCTGGGAATCTTCCAGGTTGGACTGGCATATGTATTTTTTGCAAAAGGAGCCAAACTTACCAGTCCGGTCAGTGCATCTTTGATCGGACTTCTGGAGGCTATTCTGAATCCCATATGGGTACTTTTGTTCTATGGTGAAAAAGTAGGACAATTTGCACTGTTGGGAAGCGGGATCATACTGCTGTCGGTGGTACTCAATATATGCACAAATCCGGTTCGTGAAAACAGTTAATATTGAGACCTGTCGAATCCAGATGTATCCGTGGCCGGGTCTATTCATTTTATTCGTTGGGGTAATAAAGTAGATTGACAGATGGAATCCTGTTCTTCTTATCGATATCAGCACTTTATTTCCTCACATCCCTTTTGTAGTTCATGATATTATCCCTGTAATCTTTCGGGGTAATTCCGATATGTTTTTTGAAAATCTTAGTAAAATAATTCACATCCGGTATTCCGCAGGATTGTGCGATTGTCTGTATCTGTAGATTGGTAGTGTTTAATAGGAAAATCGCATGTTCCACTCTTTTTCTGTTCACATATTCTGTCAGAGTAGTTCCCGTTTCTTTTTTGAATAATGTTGATAAATAGCTGGAGTTGATATTCAGCTTTTCCGCCTGATTGCGAAGACTGAGATCAGAGGTCAGGTCGGAATCAATCTGTGTGAGAACTTTACGTACCAGAAGGGAATATCCCTTCATGGAGTGATTTTTTACAAGAAGACAATATTTGTGAACCATTTCTCTTTGCAGTGTTGCTAAAGCATTGATAGATGTTGTCAGTTCGATTTTTCTTGCGTATTTTGAGGAAAGGCTGTCTATATGCAGCGGATGTACAGCACCGGCTTCTGCGGCTTTACGTAATAACGTATTAAGAACAATGGCATAATTCTTTTTATTGCGCAGATTATCAGGGATTCTCTGCTCCATCTGACATGCGCCCAAATTATTAAAGTGAAGTTCTGCTTTGTGAATTTGTCCCTGTGATACAGCCTGCATAAGTTTACTTTCTTCGGCATACCGTTCTTCCAGAACTCGCATGCTGAGATAAGGATCTTCAAACTTTTTGGAAGCCGGACGCTGAGCTACAGGGTCAAAAGCATCTGAGATAAATTCCTGCATATCCTGTACGGAAAAATTATCCATACTTCCCCACATATATTCTCCTAAAGTGTATATAATTGTCATAATACGGCTTTCTTCGGGAATAATAGGAATATCATGATAAAATTTGCTCAGCTGTGGTAAGATATCAGCGGGCAGCATACAGTCGTGTAGATCCTTTTCGAACATATCCGGTGTAAATGGTACAAGTGCATAAGGTCCAATGATCATGTGAGTGGTTACTTTCGTATCCGGTAATTGGAAAATTAAATAATTGCATAGAAAAGAATCTATGACTTTATATATGATATTTGGTTTGTAAAACTTTGGGAATTCATGTGCTACCTGAAGATAATCAAAGTCGGGGTTAAAGAGTCTGCGCAGACCGTAGTCAAAATCCGGTGCGATTTCCATATCTTCTGATATATAGTAAAAAGAAAGGTGATAATTTTGTATCAGCTTTTCAAAAAATTCCAATTGTATTTGATAATTCATAAAAATCTCCTTGACGATTTCGGATGCTTTTCTGACATTCGTAGTATTATTGCCTATTATCGTATAATTTTTAGGTAATTTCAACTCTAAATAAAAAAAGTACGATAATTGGATAAAATAATCCTCATGGCGAAAGAATGATAAATGGTATACTACAAATAAAGTTTTGGGGAAAAGGAGGGAGAAGATGTTAGAGTATTCTATGCTTTATCCAAAATCAACCGTATCCAGACGGGCAGTTTCGATGGACGGCATGTGGAAGTTCCGGTTGGATTGGAAAACTGAGGGTGAAGCTCTTGGCTGGATGGATGGTGTTCCGGGGGAAGAGATGATTCCGGTTCCTGCAAGTTTTCAGGATTTTTATACCGACAAGGATACCCGCGAATATGTAGGGGATATGTGGTATGAAAAGGATATGTTTGTTCCGGGAGAATGGGAAGGAAAGAATATTTTTATCCGCTTTAGTTGTGCAACACACCGGGCACAGGTGTTTGTAAACGGTGTGAAAATCACAGAACATGAAGGCGGCTTTTTGCCGTTCTGTGCAAATGTGACTGAAGTTGTGCGCTACAATGCTGTCAATAAAGTTGTAGTGAAAGTAAATAATGAACTGACCGTGACCAACATTCCGTGTGGAACTACCATAACACTTGCCAATGGCAAAAAGATGGCTAAACCGTATTTTGATTTCTTTAACTATTCAGGACTTCAAAGATCGGTGAATCTGATTGCACTGCCGAAGGAATCTGTATTTGACATTACTACAGATTATGTGCTGGATGGAAAAGATGCAAAAGTAGCCTACACCATTGTTACTACCGGTGAGCATACAGTCAAAGTGGAACTTCTTGATAAAGAAGGCAACAAAGTCGCATGTTCTGAAGGAAAAGAAGGAATACTGGAAGTGAAGGATGCTCATCTTTGGGAAGTCCGTAACGCTTACCTGTATAAAATGGTAGTAAGGATTGTGGACGCTGAGGAAGTTCTGGATGAGTATTATGAAGAAATCGGTATCCGTACCGTGGAGGTAAAAGGAACCAGTATTCTTTTAAATGGCAAGCCTGTTTATCTGAGAGGATTCGGCAAGCACGAAGACAGCGATGTGGTCGGCAGAGGATTCAATATCGGCATGATGAAGCGCGATTTTGAATGTATGAAATGGATCGGAGCAAACTCATTCCGTACGTCACATTATCCATACAGCGAAGAGATCTACCAGATGGCGGATCGGGAGGGATTCCTGATTATTGATGAGGTTCCTGCTGTGGGACTTTTTGAGAGTTTGATGAATTTCATGGAAGCAAGTACCGGTAAACAGACTGCTTTCTTTGAAAAAGATACTACACCGGAACTTTTGAAAAATCATCTGAAAGCAGTGGAAGAGATGATTACAAGAGATAAAAATCATCCGAGTGTGATTGCCTGGAGTCTTCTGAATGAACCGGAGACCACCAGTGATGCAGCAGTTCCGTATTTTAAAGCTGTGTTTGACCGGGCTCATGAGCTGGATGTTCAGAAGAGACCGAGAACTTTTGCTTTGGTTATGAACTCTACACCGGGCGTATGTAAATGTTACCATTTCAGTGATATCATTTCCCTGAATCGTTATTATGGCTGGTATGTAAAAGGCGGATATGAAATCTGTGATGCCATGGAACTGTTCAGAAAAGAGATGGACGGCTGGAAGGCACTGAATCTGAATAAACCGTTTATTTTTACAGAATATGGGGCTGACACACTCGGCAGTGAGCATAAACTTCCGTCTGTGATGTGGAGTCAGGAATATCAGGAAGAATATCTGGCAGAGAATCATGCCATGATGGATGCCTATGACTTTGTAAAAGGTGAGCAGATATGGAACTTTGCAGATTTCCAGACAACAGAAGGTATCATGCGTGTCAATGGCAACAAGAAAGGCGTGTTTACCAGACAGAGACAGCCCAAAGAAGTTGCCTATATTCTCAAAAAACGGTGGGAGAGTCTGCCTTTGGATTACAAAGGTTAATGTTGTGTTCCTGACAAAGGAATGTTTAAAAGAAAAGGAGAAAAGCTATGGCTAAAAATAATACTTCCGTGCAGCCTTTCGGTATGAAAGACAAGATCGGATATATGTTCGGTGATTTCGGTAACGATTTTACCTTTATCTTATCATCCATGTTCATGATGAAATTCTATACGGACGTTATGGGTATCCCAGGTGGTGTTGTTGGTATCCTGATGATGGCGGCACGTTTCGTAGATGCAGTTACAGACGTAACCATGGGACAGATTGTTGACCGTTCCAAACCGACAAAAGATGGTAAGTTTAAACCATGGATCAAGCGTATGTGCGGTCCGGTGGCGATTGCGTCGTTCCTGATTTATCAGTCGGCATTTGCCAATATGGCCTATGGATTTAAGGTGGCGTGGATGGTTATTACATACCTGCTTTGGGGTTCCATCTTCTATACCTCCATCAACATTCCGTATGGTTCCATGGCATCTGCAGTATCCTCTGACCCGAAAGACCGTGCACAGTTGTCCACATGGCGTACAATCGGTGGTACTTTGGCTGGTCTGGTAATCGGTGTTGGTACTCCTATGTTTGCTTATGAAGTAGTTGACGGCAATACAGTTCTTTCAGGAACTCGTATGACAGTTATCGCAGGTGTATTTTCTGTATGCGCTATTATCTGTTATCTGCTTTGCTTTAATCTGGTTCGTGAGCGTGTTCCCGTACAGGCTAACAATCAGAAACTGGAAGTTGGAAAACTGTTAAAGAGTCTGGTTACGAACCGTTCTCTTCTGGGAATTATCGTTGCGGCAATCGTTCTGCTTCTGGCTCAGCTGGGTATGTCCGGTATGGCAGGATATGTATATCCGAACTATTATGGTTCAGCGGCTGCACAGTCTATGTCGGCATTGGTAGGAAATATTGTTATTCTTGCAATTTGTGCACCACTTGCAGTAAAACTTTCTACCATGTTTGGTAAGAAAGAGCTTTCTACAGTGGCCTGCATTGTAAGTGCTGTTGTATATCTTGTTTGTCTTATTGTGAGACCGGCAAATCCATATGTTTATGTGGCATTTTCCGCAGTTGCTTATCTGGGAATTGGTTTCTTCAATACTGTTATCTGGGCAATGATCACAGACGTTATTGATGATTCGGAAGTTAAGAACGGTATCCGTGAGGATGGTACAATCTATGCAGTATATTCTTTTGCCCGTAAAGTCGGACAGGCACTTTCCTCCGGTATGGTGGGCGGCCTTTTGAGTATCATCGGATATACACAGGCAACCGCATTTGATCCGGAAGTGACACTGGGAATCTTTAAGATGTCCTGTATTATCCCGATCGTAGGCTTTGCGGCAGTTGCGCTGGCATTGCTTTTCCTCTATCCTCTGAACAAGAAACGTGTGGAAGAGAACGTTGCAGAATTGGCACGTCGTCGTGGAGAATGATTCATATTTTAAAAGTATTCGGGATGTTGCAGCCCGTATGAACGAAAGATAAGGGACTCTCATACCGGGGGTCCCTTATCCTTAACAGCGTAGAATTGTTTGTTTGCGGAAAATGGGGATTTTTATATAAAATGACAATTTTTACAATGTACACAACAACCAAACCAATGGATTTTTTGGAGAAAGTTTTTTAAAATATAACTATCAAGATCATTATAGAAAAAGAAAGGGCAGGTAAAAACTATGCAGATGACATTAAGATGGTACGGATCCAAATTTGACACAGTAACTCTGAAACAAATTCGTCAGATTCCGGGGGTTACAGGAGTTATCACTACATTGTATGATACTCAGCCGGGCGAAGTATGGAGCAGAGAACGCATCCGTGCTATGAAAGAAGAAGTTGAAGCAGCAGGATTGGAACTGGCTGGTATTGAAAGTGTAAATATCCATGATGATATTAAGACAGGTCGCGGAAACAGAGACCAGTACATTGCAAACTATATTGAGACTCTTGAAAATCTTGGAAAAGAAGATATTCATCTGGTATGTTATAACTTTATGCCGGTATTTGACTGGACAAGAACAGAACTGGCAAGAGTAAGACCTGATGGTTCCACTGTACTGGCTTATACACAGGAAGCAGTAGACGCACTGGATCCTGAGAAAATGTTCGACTCTATCGCAGGCGATATGAACGGAACTGTAATGCCTGGCTGGGAGCCGGAACGTATGGCAAAAGTAAAAGAGCTTTTTGCTATGTACAAAGATATTGATGATGAAAAACTGTTTGAGAACCTGAAATATTTCCTTGAGAAGATTATGCCGGTATGTAACCAGTATGATATCAAGATGGCAATCCATCCGGATGATCCTGCATGGAGCGTATTTGGTCTTCCGAGAATCATCATTAACAAAGAGAATATTCTGAGAATGATGAAAATGGTAGACGATCCACACAATGGCGTTACTTTCTGCTCCGGTTCTTACGGAACCAATCTGGAAAATGATCTTCCGGATATGATTCGTTCTCTGAAAGGAAGAATCCATTTTGCTCATGTACGTAACCTGAAATTCATCACTCCTACCAATTTTGAGGAAGCTGCGCATCTGTCTTCCGACGGAACTTTCGATATGTATGAGATTATGAAAGCTCTGTATGATATCGGATTTGATGGACCGATCCGTCCGGATCATGGACGTATGATCTGGGATGAGGTTGCTATGCCTGGATATGGACTGTATGACAGAGCACTGGGTGCAACATATCTGAATGGTCTGTGGGAAGCAATCGATAAGAGTCAGACAAGAAAGTGATGATGCCAGGGTCAAAAGGTCATGCATTTCATGCTTGCATGTAATGGTTCATGGATATTGGACTTTCATAAATGAACGTAAAAATAAGTCAGCATTTATTATAAAGGAGACAGAAAAATGAAATTAAATGAACAGGGTCTTGCAGACAGAGCCCAGTGGGAAGCTAAGGGATACTCTTTGCCGAGATTTGATCGTGAAAAAGTAAAAGCTGCAACATATGAAAATCCATTTTGGGTTCATTTTGGAGCAGGTAATATTTTCCGTGCGTTCCAGGCAAATATAGCACAGAATCTTCTGAACGAAGGAATTCTGGATCGCGGTATCATTGTAGTAGAAGGTTTCGATTATGAGATCGTTGAGAAAATGAATTGGCCGCATGACGATTACACTATTCTTGCTACGTTGAAAGCAAATGGTACCGTTGACAAGACCGTTGTCGGCGGTGTGGTAGAATCTCATATTCTGGATTCTCAGAATGAAGCTGAATATGGACGTCTGAAAGAAATCTTTTCTAAAGATTCTCTGCAGATGTGTACCTTTACCATTACAGAAAAAGGTTATAGTCTGGTAAACGGAAGAGGAGAAATCATTCCGGATATCGCAGCTGATTTTGAGGAAGGTCCGGCACAGCCGAAGAGCTACATTGGAAAAGTTGCTTCTCTTTTGTATACCCGTTATCAGGCAGGTGAAAAACCAATCGCTATGGTAAGTACAGATAACTGCTCCCACAATGGAGACAAGCTGAAAGCAGCCATCACCGCTTTTGCAGAAAAATGGGCAGCAAACGGAAAAGTTGAAGCCGGTTTTGAAGCTTATATCAAAGAATCCGGAAAAGTATCTTTCCCATGGAGTATGATTGATAAGATTACCCCACGTCCGGATGCATCTGTAGAGCAGATTCTGAAGGAAGACGGTGTGGAAGAACTGGAGCCGGTTATCACATCCAAACATACGTATGTAGCACCATTTGTAAATGCAGAAGAGACCGAATATCTGGTTATCGAGGATGATTTCCCGAACGGAAGACCTGCACTGGAAAAAGGCGGTGTTATGTTCACAACACGTGAGACAGTAGATAAAGTAGAAAAAATGAAAGTCTGCACCTGTCTGAATCCTCTGCATACATGTCTGGCAGTATTCGGATGTATTCTTGGTTATACCAAGATCTCTGATGAGATGAATGATCCGGAACTGAAGAAACTGGTAGAGGTTGTAGGATACAAAGAGGGTCTGCCGGTAGTTGTTAATCCGGGTATCCTGGATCCGAAAGAATTTATTGATACTGTACTGCAGGTACGTGTTCCAAACCCATTTATGCCGGATACACCACAGCGTATTGCAACAGATACATCACAGAAACTGGCAATCCGTTTTGGCGAGACCATCAAAGCATATCAGGCATCTGATGAACTGGATGTAAAAGATCTGAAACTGATTCCGCTGGTATTTGCCGGATGGCTGCGTTACATGATGGCTGTCAATGACAATGGAGAAGCATTCGAGCTCAGCCCGGATCCATTGACAGATACCGTTCGTCCTTATGTTGAAAAATTGACACTGGGTGGAACCGTGGATGCAGAAGCACTGAGACCGATTCTGGAAAATACAAAGATCTTCGGTGTAAATCTGTATGATGTAGATATGGCAGATACCGTAGTTGGTTATCTTCAGCAGATGATTGCTGGTCCTGGAGCAGTTCGCAAAACTCTGCAGGAAGCATTAAATTAATAGAGTGCCATGATTAATTGAGAGGAGGGGCAGTGATCTTTGTGAAGAGAGCTGCCTCTTCTTGGAATCAGAAACAGTAAGGAGAATACAGATGAAAGCTTTTATGGATGAAGACTTTATTTTGTCTACAGAGACAGCAAAAAAATTATATCATGAGTATGCGGAGACAATGCCAATCCTTGATTACCATTGTCATTTGAATCCAAAAGAAATTTACGAAAATAAAAAATACGATAATATTACACAGGTATGGCTGGGCGGTGACCATTATAAATGGCGTCAGATGCGCTCCAACGGTGTAGAGGAAAAATATATCACAGGAGATGCCACTGACCGTGAAAAATTCCAGAAATGGGCAGAAACCCTGGAGATGGCGATTGGAAATCCACTGTATCACTGGAGCCACCTGGAGCTGAAAAGATATTTCGGCTATGACGGATATCTGAATGGTGAAACTGCCGAGGAAGTATGGAATCTTTGCAATGAGCAGCTGCGGGGTGAGGGAAGAGCACCGAGAGATCTGATTAAAATGTCCAATGTAACACTGGTTTGTACAACAGATGATCCTGCGGATTCTCTGGAATGGCATAAAAAACTGGCAGAGGATGAAACCTTTGATGTACAGGTTCTTCCTGCATGGAGACCGGAAAAAGCCATGAATATGGCAAAACCGGATTATCTTGATTATCTGGTAAAATTAAGCGAAGTATCCGGTGTGAAAGTAGACAGCTTTGCATCTCTGATCGAAGCTTTGAAAGTACGCATGGAATTCTTTGCTTCCATGGGATGTACGATTTCCGACCACAGTCTGGACTATGTTATGTATCAGCCGGCAACTGCAGAAGAAGTGGAAGCTATTTTTGCTAAGAGACTGGCAGGAGAACCGGTGAGTGCAGTAGAAAAGAAACAGTTTGAAACGGCATTTATGATTGCCATGGGCAAAGAATACCATAAGAAAAACTGGGTAATGCAGCTGCACTACGGAGTAAAACGTGATAATAACGGAAAGATTGCCGGAACACTGGGACCGGACACTGGCGTTGACTGTATCAATAACTTCGCACCATCTTCTGAGATGGCCGATTATCTGAATGCACTGGCAGTGACGGACGAACTTCCGAAGACAATCCTGTACTCTCTGAATCCTTGTGACAATGCCTCCATCGGAACCATCATCGGATGCTTCCAGGACAGCAGTGCAATCGGCAAGATTCAGCAGGGAAGTGCATGGTGGTTCAATGACAATAAGACAGGTATGCAGGAGCAGATGATATCTCTGGCAAATCTGGGCCTTCTGGGTAATTTTATCGGAATGCTTACCGATTCCAGAAGTTTCCTGTCTTACACCAGACATGAATATTTCAGAAGAATTATGTGCGATCTGATCGGAGGTTGGGTAGAAAACGGAGAATATCCGGCAGACTATAAAGCTCTTGAAAAGATTGTTAAGGGGATTTCTTACAACAATGCAGTGAGGTATTTTGGGTTTAATCTGTAACATGAAACGCACCTTTCAGACATTTGAGAAAAATGATTATGCATATGGATGTATGTGTTTTTTAGTGATATTGGTAATATAAAATAGAGAACCATTCAGGGGATTTAGCCCCTGAATGGTTCTCTATTTTATATTACCGAAACTTATTCATACATGCTGCTGTTGGCAATGGTCTTCAAAGAATTAATTACCATATCATCAGATAATTGTTCTTTGTCGTTATGCAAGTATGCAATTATAAATCACCCTCGTTTCGACTAGGTTTTTATAGAGTTTATCAGGATAATAAGAGAAATAGGCTTCAAGATCAGAAAATTTCAAACTCATATCACTCATATATTGATAGAGTCGATTTTGCAGATCAGCTCCTGATATTTCCGAATAGATATCTACATCCATTAACATATCAAGAAACTGCAATGTCATAAAATTCTTTTCTGTTATAGAACCCATGGTTTTTCTGATGATTACAGATGTTTTTACTAGTGAAGTTTCACGATAATCGTTAGTTGCTTCTTTGGTTCATTTTCTTTTTAATTAAATGGATAAGATTTGGATAAAGTACTCAATATGAAAGAATAATAAAATATTCAAAAGATTAAAGTAATTTATGACAGATTTAAAATTGTGAGTTATAATGATAAATAAATGAATTGTATGAATTATATTGTTTAAAATCCACAAAAACAGGTGGCAAAATTGAAGGAAAGAAAATGATTAAGAAATTATCTATTGTATTAGAAAAGAAAAATGATATTACATATTTAAAAGGTTCATTGTTTCATGGGATTTTGATGGAACAGGTTGATCCTGCATATGGGGAAATACTTCATTTGGATGGTTTGAAGCCTTATAGCCAGAGCCTGCATTATGAAGATGATAAACTAATATGGGATATCAATACTCTTAACGAACAGGCTTCAAAAGAATTGATAGAACCATTAACTGTAGGATCAATTCAAAAGATTGAAATTAAACATGATAGGAAAGAGTTGGAAATACTGGAAAAACGAGAAGTCACAGATACCTATCAGGATTTTGTGAATCGATATTATTTTGAGAATGGGAATAGACGAGTCCACATACAAATTCTTTCGCCAACATCATTTAAGCAGAACGGAAGATATGTGTTCTATCCTGACATTAGACTAATTTTTCAAAGTCTTATGATGAAATTTGATACTTTTGCGGATAATTTTTCTATATGTAGTGAAGAAGTGTTAGAGCAATTGGTAGATAATACTCATATTATCGGATACAATTTAAAAAGTGTTCGGTTTCATTTGGAGGGGATAAGTATTCCGGCGTTTATAGGGCACATGGAAGTGCAGATTAATGGACCACAGCCTTTGGTTAATCTTGTTCACCTTTTACTACGATACGGAGAATACTCTGGAGTTGGAATAAAAACATCCATGGGAATGGGTGCCATGAGAATAACGGATAAAAGGAGGGGAGAAAGAAAATGACAGATCGGGAAATCAAGCTGATTATGGGAGCCTTACTCCATGATATTGGGAAAGTGGTATTTCGTGCAGGTGATGGGAGACAGCACAGTATATCCGGATATGAATTCTTAAAGGATGAATTGCATTTAAGCGACACGGAACTGCTCGATTGTGTTAGATATCATCATGGGAACATGCTGAAAATGGCCAGAATTCAGAATGATGCACTTGCATATATTGTCTATATTGCGGACAATATCGCAGCAGCTATTGATAGAAGACTTAATGATACAGACGAAAAAGGGTATGATGTAAAAGCACCATTAGAGAGTATCTTTAATATTCTTAATGATAATCACGGAAAAGCGCATTACAGTGCGGCACCGTTGTTGGATGATGCTGAAATTAACATGCCGACAGAAGAGCACAAAGAATTTGATAAATCATTTTACAATGAACTAATCAATCAAATTAAAGACACATTACGGGATTTGGGAAATTGGAAAATAGAATATGTGAACTCACTTCTTTCCACTATGGAAGCATATTTATCCTATATTCCTTCTTCTACGGCTTTGCATGAGCTTGCAGATATTTCATTATATGATCATTTGAAAATGACAGCTGCATATGCAAGCTGTATTGAGCAATATCTGGCAGCAGAAGAGATAACCGACTATAAAGAAACATTGTATAAAAATGCATCTGCATTTTATGAAAAGAAAGTATTCCGTTTGTTTTCGATGGATCTTTCCGGTATTCAGAGTTTTATTTATACGATTCACAGTGAAGGTGCACTGCGCATGCTGCGTTCCCGATCTTTTTATCTGGAAATCGTCATGGAACACATGATAGATGAGATATTGGAAGCGGCAAGCCTTTCAAGGGCAAACGTAATTTATTCAGGTGGTGGGCATTGCTATATGCTTCTGCCAAATACGAATAAGATTAAGGAGATTATAAAAGAGAAGCAAGAGAGTTTTAACAGGTTCTTTCTGGAACAATTCGATGTTTCTTTGTATATAGCATGTGCCAGTGTTGCATGCAATGCCAATGAATTGAAGAACATCCCTAAGGGAAGTTATAGGGAATTATTTAAGTCACTCAGCAATCAGCTTTCTGAGCAGAAACTGGCAAGATATACGAAAGAGCAGCTGTTTGAATTGAATCATCGGTCTTTGCAGGATGATCATCGCGAATGCAGAGTATGTAAGACTTCAGCTAAAATGAAGGACGACCGTTGTGCATTTTGCGATGCAATGGATGATTTCTCACAGGAAATACTATATAAACACTTTTTTACCGTTTCTCTGAAAGAAAGAGAAGGGGCAATTGCTTTACCAGGAGATAAATATTTAATTTCTCAGGATGAGAAGGCACTAAAAAAGAGTATGGAAGAAGATCCGTATTTCGTGCGCACATATGGAAAAAATAAATTCTATACTGGAAGGTCGGTAGCGACTAAGCTGTGGGTGGGTGATTATACTCAAAAAGGAAAGACAACAGAAGACTACGCCAAGGAAGCGGAAGGAATAGACCGTATAGCAGTCCTTAGAGCAGACGTTGATAATCTTGGAAGAACATTTGTGTCAGGTTTTCCGGAAGAATATACTACGCTTTCCAGAACAGCCATGTTTTCAAGACAGTTGTCATTATTCTTTAAGCACCATATAAATCATATTCTCCGGAATCCGAAGTTCTTCCTGAACAGTAAGAAACAGGAACGAAATGCTACAATCGTGTATTCTGGTGGTGATGATCTTTTTATTGTCGGGTCGTGGGATGATGTGATTGAACTTGCGGTTGATGTACGTAATGAATTAAGCGAATACTCGCTTGGTACATTGACGATATCTGCAGGAATTGGTATCTATCAGCCCAGGTATCCGCTTAGTGTTGCTGCGGAAGAAGTTGCTGAATATGAAGAAAATGCGAAAAATTATCCGAATAAAAATGCTATTACAGTATTTGAGGAAACTTATTCCTGGGAAGAATTTATAGACAAGGTTGTTTGTGAAAAACTATGTGAATTGGAAGCGTTTCTTTCAACATCCGAAGAGCGTGGCATGGCATTTTTATACCGACTCTTGGAATTGATCAGAACTATGGATGACAGAATCAATCTTGCAAGATTTGCTTATGTACTGGCAAGACTGGAACCGGATGATTATAAAGATGAAAAACAAAAGACAGCATACAGCCAATTCTCAAAGCAAATGTACAACTGGGTGCAGAATGAAAAGGATAGAACGGAATTGGTAACAGCAATTTATTTATATGTACATCTACATAGGGAAGGAGTTTCAGAATGATACTTGAACAGAATACATATGTCGCAAGGGCAGAAAAGGCAATCAATGAATGTCGTAAGGTAACAAATTCCAGAGGAAAAGTGGAAATGATTACAACTTCACAAATTCGTAACCTGCTTGCAATGACAGCTGATATTTACAATCAGGTTATGTTGTCGATGAGTGATGTATTGTCTGAAGATATAATGGGAAGGATTTCCTATTTGAAGATTCGTTTTATTTATGAAATAGGTCGTGATGGCAAGATGAAAACATTTGCCCAACAGGCTGAGATTTTAAAGGCGATTGATGAGATTGGAAACAGTAAGAAAAAATTTATCTTATTCAATCGATATATGGAGGCGTTGGTTGCGTATCATAGATTTTATGGTGGAAAGGAATTTCCCTATTGAAAGTGGCTATGTTGTTGGTAGCGTATCATAGATTTTATAGTGGAAAGGATTGAATGGTATGTACGGAAAAATTCAGATAACAGGGACAATAGAAATCATGACAGGAATACATATCGGGGGAAGTTCGGCGTTTGCTGCAATCGGAGCTGTAGATTCACCGGTAGTGAAAGATGCGAGAACAAATTTGCCAATCATTCCAGGCAGCTCGCTGAAAGGGAAATTGAGAACATTGCTTGCCAAACAGTATAATGAGATACAGGTAAACGATCCAAGTGAAGACGATGAGCGTATCATTAGACTTTTTGGATCTGCAAAGAAGAAAAATGGTGTTATTCCCAAAGGAAGACTTTTATTCGCTGATATGATTATAGCAAATCAGGAGGAGTTGTATGCAAGCGGAGTGACAGGACTTACAGAAGTAAAATTTGAAAATACAATCAATCGTCTGACGGCAGTGGCCAATCCTCGGCAGATTGAACGTGTAATTCGTGGTTCCAAATTTGAATTGGATATAATTTATGAAGTAAATGATGAGAATATAGAAGACGATTTTGAAGTAATAAAGAATGGTCTTAAACTATTAGAGTATGATTATCTTGGTGGTAGTGGTTCTCGCGGATATGGAAAAGTTCGATTTGAAGATCTTAATGCAAGTGCAGTGATAGGTGACATTGATGACCATATCATTGACAGATGTAATGAGATTCTTGGGACAATCTAGAAAAGAAAGAAGAAATCTTATGAAGTATAAAATTTATCGTTTAAAATTCCCATATGGAGTGCATTTTGGCGGAAATTCTTTAGACGAGAGTAAGGTGACTTTTTCCGCAGATACGCTATTTTCAGCTCTTTATCAAGAAGCACTTGCCAGAGGTATCAATGTTGCGCAGAAACTTTATGAAAGTGTCAAGGAAAGCAGACTTCTTTTCTCTGATGCGTTCCCATATATAGGTGACACGAATTATTTGCCAAAGCCAATGATCCGGATTGCAAAAAGTGAGCAGGAAGGTGATTCTGTCGTCAAGAAAGCTTTTAAAAACCTCAGATATATTCCGATGGATCAGATGGGTACATATATGAATGGAGATTTGAATCCAATAGAAGAATCCTTGCGATTAAAAATCCTTGGAATGAGAACATTAAAAACATCTGCAGCCATTCATGGGTGTGAGGAAACTATACCCTATCATATCGGAGTATATTATTACAATGATGGGTGTGGGTTGTATGTAATAGTTGGATTTGAATCTATCAATGAAGAGAATATGTTTTATGATCTTCTTGATGCGCTTTCTTTTAGTGGAATTGGAGGAAAACGTAGATCAGGATTTGGAAGATTTGAGATTGAAAGTATAGAGGATGTTCATTTGCCCAAACAGGGGGATAATTATATGACACTGTCGGTATCTTTGCCTGAAGAAAGTGAAATGGATGTTTTGCAGAATGCAAACTATCAGGTTGTTAAAAGAGGAGGTTTTGTCAGTTCTGAAAACTATAGTAATGAATACCGAAAGAAGAAAGATTTGTTTATGATATCTGCGGGGTCATGTTTTCAAATGACATATCATGGAGATATTTATGATATTTCAAATGGTGGAAAGCACGCTGTATACAGATATGGTAAACCTATCTTCTGGGCATTATAGAGGAGGACAGGTATGCAACAGTATATTAAACATTATCATATGGTTCTCCGAACAGTGGGACCTGTGTTTGTAGGTGATGGAAGAAGTCTGGATAAAAAGGAATACATTTTTCAGAAAAATAAGGGAATGGTATTGATACCAGATCTGAATAAAATGTATCAAGGGATTACAAAGAAAGGTCTTGAGAGGAGATTTACAGAGTATCTTCTTTCCAATGCAAAAAATGCAGATGGATCAAATCGATGGGATTTGGGCAGATGGTTCCGCGAGAATAATATTGGTTCAAAAGATTATGAACCATGGATTCTCTACAAACTGGATTGTGGCGATTTTTTACAAGAGAAGGGGGCAATTGAGATACGTACTTTTCAAAAGGATGCATTTGGAAAGCCGTATGTTCCTGGTACATCAATGAAGGGAATGTTACGCACAATATTGCTGGCAAATGAGCTGATGAATGACGATTCCTATTGTAAAGAAGTGAAACGATGTATTATGTCGGCAATCCAGAACGGAAGGAACAGAACTTTCCTGTTGAAACGTGAAGTGAATGAGATTGAAAATGAAGTTCTGCATACTTTAGACAGAGTGGACGCACGAGGAAAAGAAGTTGGGAAGAATCATGCAGTAAATGATGTCTTGTCTGGTCTTATCATTAGTGACAGTAAGCCGATCAGTCTTGAACGGATGACATTGTGTCAAAAGATTGATGATAACGTTGAAGGAGAGAGAAAATCATTAAACCTGTTAAGAGAGTCGGTAAAGCCCGGGACAGATATTCATTTTGATTTAACAATTGATTCAACAATCTGTCCATATACAATAGAGGATATTGTGGATGCGGTCAACTGTTTTAATGAATCTTATTATAATATGTATTTATATCGTTTTAAAGGAATTGAATATCCTAAGACAAATACAGTATGGCTCGGCGGGGGAAGTGGATTTTTTACAAAAACAATTCTGTATGCACTTTTGGGTCAAAATAAAGGAATTGATGCAGCTGTAGAAATCTTCAAGAAGACACTTCCTGCCAAAGTATCACAGGAGCATAAACATTTTAAGGATAAGAGAATAGGTATTTCACCGCATACATTAAAAGTAACAAAATATCAGGGAAAATCATATCAAATGGGACAATGTATTTTAGATATTTATGAATAACACCTGTTTTGCCCCGCAGCCTGTATTATGGGCATTTTCAATGTGTTGTATGGCATTATTCATCTAATGCTGAGAACTGAACACTTTTGCCCCGAAAAATGCTTTGTAAGCCTTATAAATAGCGGGCTGTGAAGGGCAGGGTTTGTAAGAATAGAACCCCGGAAGGGGACGGAAACGGTCTCCGTCTGGGCTATGCCATCACCGGCAATCAGGTTTGTAAGAATAGAACCCCGGAAGGGGACGGAAACAGATTATGCAACACTATCAAAGGCATTTGATGCAGTTTGTAAGAATAGAACCCCGGAAGGGGACGGAAACTTTAGTCTTAAAAGTTTCATGATCGTATTTTTCAAGTTTGTAAGAATAGAACCCCGGAAGGGGACGGAAACCTGTATCTCAATTTCCGTTGCCTGATTCAGTCAGCGTTTGTAAGAATAGAACCCCGGAAGGGGACGGAAACAAATATTCTTTCGCTTTTACCAATTTTTCTTCCGTTTGTAAGAATAGAACCCCGGAAGGGGACGGAAACGTT
Source organism: Lachnospiraceae bacterium (assembly GCA_004556655.1). Taxonomy (GTDB): domain Bacteria; phylum Bacillota; class Clostridia; order Lachnospirales; family Lachnospiraceae; genus Oliverpabstia. The sequence continues at coordinate 24,049 of SFGF01000049.1, forward strand.
CTGGTGTATAGCAATATTCGATTGCAATAATGTTTGTAAGAATAGAACCCCGGAAGGGGACGGAAACTTTACCCGTAACCGTAACGCCGTTATCGCAACTACCAATACAAGTTTGTAAGAATAGAACCCCGGAAGGGGACGGAAACGGAATTCTTAATGTATCACTTTGAGTTAGATTTGTTTGTAAGAATAGAACCCCGGAAGGGGACGGAAACCTTAAATAACCATACCAATATGATTATACAGACGTTTGTAAGAATAGAACCCCGGAAGGGGACGGAAACAATAGGAAGAAACACCGATAACACAACCAAAAACGACGTTTGTAAGAATAGAACCCCGGAAGGGGACGGAAACAATGCAGTAACAATCCTGTTTCTGTTGCTTCAAAATCGTTTGTAAGAATAGAACCCCGGAAGGGGACGGAAACATTCCACCAGTCTGAAGGTTCGTTTGGATTTCCAAAGTTTGTAAGAATAGAACCCCGGAAGGGGACGGAAACTTGTAGAATCTGGATTGAAAGGTGATGATGAAGCGTTTGTAAGAATAGAACCCCGGAAGGGGACGGAAACCTTTAACTGCTTTGTTTTATTGTTTACCTTTAATGTGTTTGTAAGAATAGAACCCCGGAAGGGGACGGAAACCGTAGCCCTCACAATCTTAATTGGCGTCCCTCAAGTTTGTAAGAATAGAACCCCGGAAGGGGACGGAAACGAATTTCATTTTTGTCATTATCGTCTGTTATCATAGTTTGTAAGAATAGAACCCCGGAAGGGGACGGAAACATTACTTCCAATATCTAATGAAAGAATACAACCGTTTGTAAGAATAGAACCCCGGAAGGGGACGGAAACGAATGGAGAACAAAGTTATGAGAAGTATTAGAATGTTTGTAAGAATAGAACCCCGGAAGGGGACGGAAACTTTCCCTTTGCAATATGCATTTCAATATTTCTATCGTTTGTAAGAATAGAACCCCGGAAGGGGACGGAAACTGATACAGCCATTCCTTTCCTTTATAAGAAATCGTTTGTAAGAATAGAACCCCGGAAGGGGACGGAAACAATCGCTGCCCTACAAAAGTTATAGGTTATCATGTTTGTAAGAATAGAACCCCGGAAGGGGACGGAAACTTTGTGAGCAATCATCACTTTCACATCTTGATATTCGTTTGTAAGAATAGAACCCCGGAAGGGGACGGAAACATTGCAATGCTTGCTATTGTCTCTTGTTTCGAGTTTGTAAGAATAGAACCCCGGAAGGGGACGGAAACCAAGTGTAATCACCTATTATTTTCCCATTCTTAGTTTGTAAGAATAGAACCCCGGAAGGGGACGGAAACCTTATTGACCCTGCATGTTGCGAAAGACTGAGGACTTGTTTGTAAGAATAGAACCCCGGAAGGGGACGGAAACAGTGGTTTTTCTTTTCAAGTGTTGTCATTGTGATCACGTTTGTAAGAATAGAACCCCGGAAGGGGACGGAAACACGATATTATCATGTCCATTGGTGTTTCTTCCTAGTTTGTAAGAATAGAACCCCGGAAGGGGACGGAAACTTTATATCCTTTTCCATCAACACAGCGTTGTGAAAAAGTTTGTAAGAATAGAACCCCGGAAGGGGACGGAAACTTATTTCGCTATTACCATAATAATAAGCTTTGTTCGTTTGTAAGAATAGAACCCCGGAAGGGGACGGAAACTTTATATTGTCGTTTCCGTTGGTGTTTCTTCGTTTGTAAGAATAGAACCCCGGAAGGGGACGGAAACCCTCAGACGCAACGACCAAACTATAAACTACTTGTTGTTTGTAAGAATAGAACCCCGGAAGGGGACGGAAACGCTGATGTGACGAAGTCTGATATTTTCATGATGCATCCTCGTTTGTAAGAACCCCCGGAAGGGGACGGAAACAGGATTCGACAAATGACAACAGAAACATACAAAAGAGTTTGTAAGAATAGAACCTCGAAAGAGGATTTAAAACAAGTAATATCTGAATCAGGAGAGGAGGAAAAAATGAGTTACTTATATGTGACAGAAAACAATGCGAAAATCGGAGTTGCAGAAAATTATGCCTATGCAGAATGTAAAGACGGAATGACAGTGAAAATTCCTTTTGAAACGTTGGAATCGATTAATGTATTTGGAAATGCTCAGATATCAACTCAATGTATACAGAAATGTTTAGTAAAAGGGATTCCTATTTCGTATTATTCTCGAGGCGGAAGTTATTTTGGAAGGTTACATTCAACTGGGCATGTTAAGGTTGAACGACAGCGAATCCAAGCAGCGTTACTTCATTCAGAGCTGGCTTTAGCTCTGTCAAAAAAGATTATTATAAGTAAAATTCATAACCAGATAATTGTATTAAAACGTTATGCACGTAGTAAATGTGTCGATTTATCAGATGAATGTAGAGCCGTAAAAGAAATGCAAAATCATATTGAAACGTGTAAAACAATTCCTCAAATTATGGGATATGAAGGAAATGCGGCCAGAATCTATTTTAAGTGTTTAGGAATGTTGGTTGAACCGGCGTTTTCATTTGAAAAACGAAGTCGTCGTCCTCCTAAAGATGCCTTTAATTCAATGTTAAGTCTTGGATATTCTATATTGATGAATGAGATATATGGGAAAATTGAGAACAGAGGTTTACATCCGTATTTTGGATTCTTGCATGAAGATAGAGAAAACCATCCTACGCTTGCAAGTGATCTGATGGAAGAATGGAGAGCGGTAATAGTTGATTCGTTAGTCATGAGCTTAGTAAATGGACATGAAATAAAGTCAGAGCATTTTATGAAAAGTACTGATGATTCGGGAGTTTATTTGACTAAGGAAGGCATGAGTATTTTTATTCAGAAAATTGAGAAAAAGCTTCGCCAAGATATGAAATATCTAGAGTACATTGATTATGCTGTTCCTTTCAGACGTGCTATGGAGCTACAGATTAACTCATTTATTCAGGCTATAGAAAAACAGGATGAAAGTTATTATCATCCTATATGGATAAGATAAAATGAACGATTATTTTTTTGAAACAACAGAATTTGAGAGTAAAGAAGACAAACTATATGTACTAATTATCTACGATATTATTGATAATCGAAAAAGAAATAGGTTGGCAAAGGTCTTGCAAGGCTATGGATTTCGTATACAAAAATCAGCATTTGAAGCTTTTTTATCCAAATCGCTTTACCAGAAGATGCTTCGTGAAATCGAAAAATATGCGTCACCAGAAGACAGTATACGTATATATAAGATAATAGGAAAAGGACAGGTCACGGTGATGGGAATAAAAGAATCTGTACAGCCGGAAGAGGTTGTAATCATTTAGAATTGAAATAAAATGATTAGGGTGTCAAAAGGTACACCCATGCGAACCTTGAAAATTTCATATAAAACAACAAATTCATGTCAGGAAATGGTATAATGATCTCAGATTAT
>SFGF01000138.1 GCA_004556655.1 Lachnospiraceae bacterium
CGGTGAAACTATCTGTTTTGGAAAAAATCTGCAAAGAGTTGGATTGTAACTTTGGAGATTTGATTGACTATGTACCAGATAACAAAGAAAAGTAAATTACCTTATGGAGGAAAATGTAAATGGCTACGAGAAGTGCAAAAATAGATCAGAAAGCAGACCTAATATGGGCAATAGCAGATAAGCTGACCGGAGTATATAAACCACATGAATACGGAGATGTTATATTACCGCTTACAGTAATCAGACGTTTTGATTGTATTCTTTCAGATACCAAGGATGCGGTTTTGCAGAAATATGAGGAAGTAAAGAATCTTCCTATGAAGGATGTTTTACTTCGTAAGGCAGCAGAAAAAGATTTTTATAACACCAGCAAATATACATTTGAGAGACTTATGGATGATCCGGACCATATTGAAGAGAATTTCAGAGATTATCTGAATGGATTCTCAGCAAATGTGCAGGACATCCTTGAGAAGTTCAAGTTTGATGGTCACATCACCACTATGGCAAATAAGGGAATTCTTTATATTGTTTTAAAGGAATATACAACAGATAGAGGAAATCTTCACCCAAATGAAATCTCTAACCTTGAAATGGGCTATATCTTTGAAGAGATTATAAGAAGATTTTCCGAGTCTCATAATGAAGATGCCGGACAGCATTACACTCCAAGAGAAGTTATCCAGCTTATGGTTAATATTCTCTTCTATGATGATAATGATATTCTTTCTGGCAATAATGTAGCAAAAACAATTTATGACCCGGCATGTGGAACCGGAGGTATGCTTTCTGTTGCAGAGGAATATTTACATAGTCTGAATGCTTCTACGGAACTTGTATCCTTCGGACAGGAAATTAACGATCAGACATTTGCAATTTGTAAGGCAGATATGCTGATTAAGGGTAACAATGCAGATTATATCAAGGATGGTAACACATTATCAGATGACCAGTTTGCAGGCAGTACCTTTGATTATATCCTTTCCAATCCTCCGTTTGGACGTGAGTGGAAGAATGAAAAGGCAAAAGTAGAGGAAGAGGCAAAGCTTGGCTTCGGAGGAAGATTTGGAGCAGGACTTCCGGCAGCAAGCGATGGACAGATGCTCTTTCTTATGACAGCGATATCAAAGATGAAAGATATTGATAAAGGTGGAAGCAGAATAGCAATCATTCATAATGGTTCACCACTCTTTACAGGAGATGCAGGAAGCGGACCTTCTGAAATCAGAAGATATATTCTCGAAAATGATTTGCTTGAGGCGATCATTGCTTTACCGAATGATATTTTCTACAACACAGGAATTGCAACCTATATCTGGGTATTGTCAAATAAAAAGGCAGGTACAGTCAGAGAGGGCAAAGTACAGCTAATCAATGCCAATGATATGTTTGTGAAGAGAAGAAAAGCATTGGGAAATAAGCGAAATGATATTTCTGAGGAAGATATCGCTGAGATTACAAAGATTTATGGTGATTTCACGGCGAGTGAAATTAGTCAGATTTATGATAACGAGGATTTTGGCTATACCAAGATTACAGTAGAAAGACCGCTCCGTGATGAAGAAGGCAATTTGGTATTAAAAAAGGGAAAGAAACAGCCGGATACGAGTCTTCGTGATACAGAAAATGTTCCACTGAAAGAGGATATTAAAGAATATTTTGAGAGAGAAGTATTGCCATTTGCACCGGATGCATGGATTGATGAGAAAAAGTCAAAGGTGGGATATGAAATTCCGTTTACAAGATATTTTTACAAGTATGAAGCTCCAAGACCTTCTGCAGAGATAATGGCAGAGATTATGGATTTGGAGACTGAACTGTCCGGAAGTCTTGAGGAGGTATTTGACCTATGAGAGAGATGAAGGATAGTGGGGTGAAGTGGGTAGGTGAAATCCCTTCTAGTTGGAAAGTATATAAGGTTAAACAAATTGCTGACAGCAATAATGATGTTCTTCCAGAAAATTATGAAGAAGAGCAAGAAATTGATTACATAGAGATTGGTTCTGTTACATATGAACATGGGGTAAGAACAACAGAAAAAATGAAATTTGGTAATGCACCAAGTAGGGCAAGACGTATTGTACATAATGGTGATACTATTATTTCAACTGTGAGAACATATTTAAAAGCCATTGCATATATTAATGATTCCTTAGCAGATAAAATTGTATCTACGGGTTTTTCGGTAGTGACACCACATAAAGATGTTGTCGCAAAATTTTTATATTATGCATTGAGTACACATTCTTTTATATCAAATGTAGAAGCTCATTCTGTTGGCATTAGTTATCCTGCAATAAATAATACTAATTTGATGGATTTGAAAATTGTATTACCAATGCAACGTGAACAGATACAAATTGCTAGTTATTTGGATGCCAAGTGCTCAAAGATTGATGAAATTATTGAAAAGCAGCAGGCAATTATTGAAAAGTTAAAGGAATACAAATTTTCAATTATTACGGAAGCTGTAACAAAGGGAATAAATCCAGATGTAGAGCTGAAGGATAGTACTATAGATATGTGTGAACAAATACCAGTTCATTGGAGCATATCGCAAAATAGATACTTATTCTCGTTACGAGATGAAAAAAATTATAAACCATTAGAGGAAGTGAGATTACTTTCTCTTTATACTGACTTAGGAGTGTTTCCACATGGTGAACAAGAGGAAAGAGGGAATAAGGCAGTAAAGGCAGAAGGATACAAGGTGGTTTATGAGAATGATATAGTAGTAAATATTATATTGGCATGGATGGGGGCAATAGGAAGATCGGCATATGATGGGGTTACGAGTCCCGCATATGATATATATAAACCAAATGAAAATGTATGTTCAAGATATTATCATTATTTATATAGGACAAAGTGGTCCTATGTCAAGATTTAGTACAAATTAAAATGAGAAGTTCTGCCTGCTAAGCAGCAGACAGTAACATACCCCTCTCATACAGCTTTTCATATTCGTCAGGTGATACATAGCCACAGTGGCTGTGGATTCTGACAGTGTTATAGAATGTTTCTATGTATTCGAATACCAGACGATAAGCATGGTTGTAGTTACGAATACTGAAACGATTTAACCATTCACGTTTAATAAGGGAATGGAAAGATTCGATGCAGGCATTGTCATACGGATAACCTGTATGAGAATAACTGCGTTGCATTTTTTCAGTGGCTTCGCGCCAAGCATTAGAAACATACTGGCTGCCACGATCCGTGTGAATAATCAAAGGGAAATCGATTTTTCGATAGGCCTTTGCTTTATTAATAGTTTCAATAACAGTGGATACTTCCATCGTGTCAGAAAGTGTCCATGCGATGATTTTTCTGGCAAATAAGTCCATGATGCAATTAAGGTATACAAAGCCGTCCTGCGTCCAAATGTAAGTGATGTCAGTACACCAAACGGCATTAGGACATTCTGGGTTAAACTGCTCATCAAGAATGTTGCGAAGTTCTTCACTGAAATCGGAGTCTCTCGTTGTGGTGGTCCACGGTTTAATCCACTGGGCTTTAATGCCCATTTCACGCATGTATTTACCTACGGTGCGTTCGGCGATGATTTCGCCAGCCTTGCGGAGCTCCTGAGTGATTTTGGGAGCACCATAGTTCTGTTTGGATTTGTCGTAGATTTTCTGGATTTCCTTTTTTATAGCCTCTTTACGCTGCTTTGAAGGAGAAACTTTTCGATTCAGAAAAGCTCGATATCCAGAGCGAGATACGCCTAAAAATTTCAGCATTCCGGAAGTAGAGACGCGGCGTCCAGTAACTTTAGATGCCTCTACTTTGGCAGAAACTTCAGTGTAGATAGCTTCTGTTAATCTTTCCCCAGAATGCCGATGGCTTTTTTTAACACATCAAGAGCATCCTGAGCGTCGCGAAGCTCGCGCTTAAGACGTGCGATTTCCTTGGCTTCATCGGATTCGTAATTACCAGAACCCCTAACAGGAATGTCGCCTTCATTGTCTCGGAATTGCGCTTCCCATCTGGCAAGAGTGCTGACTCCGATGCCAAGATTCTTGGCACATTCTACCTGAGTGAGATCCGGATGTTCTTTTCGATAGTTGATAGCATCCAACTTAAATTGTTTGGTGTGTTGAGTTTTCTTACATGACATGATGAGTTCCTCCTCTTGTTATTATACATTTTATTTGTATCAAGGTGAATGTTATAAATATGGACGTGGAATAATGGCGATGCGCTGGAGGACATATTCATCAGAGTTTAAAAGTATTAAAGTGCCTGTACCACCTTATATCGAACAATGTCAAATAGCAGATTATTTAGATAGTAAATGTGAGATGCTTGATAAAACAATAGCTGATAGAAACAAAGCAATTGAAAAACTTCAGGAATACAAAAAATCCCTCATCTACGAGGTTGTCACAGGAAAAAAGGAGGTGTAGCTCATGTCTGATTTTGATGTAAAAGAGAAAAGATTTGAGGAAGATATCGAAGACTATCTGATTCATCATGGCGGATATACCAAAGGAAATCCGAAGAAATTTAATCGGGAATCAGGACTTGATGAGGAAACATTTGTGGAATTTATCAAGACAAGCCAGCCTAAGAAATGGGAAAGATATGTGAAAATTTATGCGGATAATTCCGAAAAGCAGGTAGTTGAACGCTTCAAAAGAGAAGTGAAAACCACCAACCTTTTGAATGTGATGCGGCATGGATTTACGGATAGAGGCATCAAGTTTTATCCTATTTTCTGGAAGCCGGAGACCACTTTGAATGAGACTACACAGATTCAGTATGATGCGAACATTCTTCATTGTACCAGACAGCTTCATTACTCTGTACATAATGAGAACAGTATAGATATTGTTCTTTTTGTAAATGGTATTCCGGTGGTATCTATGGAATTGAAGTGCCAGTTTACAGGACAGGATACCACAAATGCCATTAATCAGTATAAGTTTGATCGTGCCGGTAAGGATGCAATTTTTGCCTTCAAAGAAAGAGTATTGGTGCATTTCGCAGTAGACCTTACCAATGTCTATATGACAACAAAGCTTGAGGGCGCACACACTTATTTCCTGCCATTTAATCAGGGCAGTAATGGTGCCGGAAAAGTAGGCGGTAAAGGGAATCCTGTAAATCCAGATGGATATGATACAGCTTATCTTTGGGAAAGAGTACTCTGCAAGGACAGTCTGATGGAAATTCTACAGAAATATATGCACTTGCAGCAGGAGTATGATAAGAATGGAAATCTTGTGAAAGAGACTATGATTTTCCCAAGATATCATCAGCTTGATGTAGTCACAAAACTGTTGGAAGATGTGAAAAAGAATGGTTCAGGCAAGAGTTATCTTATCCAGCATAGTGCAGGCTCAGGAAAGTCCAATTCGATTGCATGGCTGGCACACAGACTGACAGGACTTCATGATTATGAAGACAATAAGATTTTCCAGTCAGTAATCATCGTTACTGACAGACGAGTATTGGACAGCCAGTTGCAGTCTACGGTATATCAGTTTGACCATGTGGAGGGCGTGGTTAAGAAAGTAGATAAAAATTCGGGACAGCTTAGAGACGCAATCAATGATGGTGTAGGCATTATCATCACTACATTACAGAAATTCCCGGTAATCTATAAAGAGGTGGATTCTGCAAACAAAAGATTTGCCATTATTATTGATGAGGCACATTCTTCACAGACCGGAGATGCAGCGAAAAAATTAAAAAGAGCATTAGCTGATACAGAAGAAATTCTAAAAGAGTATGCCGAGATGGAAGATGAGGACGAGAGAAATCGTAAGGATGATGAGGATAAGCTCTTAGATGAATTGGCAGCACAGGGTATGCACAAGAACTTATCATTCTTTGCATTTACGGCAACTCCAAAAGGAAAGACATTACAGCTGTTTGGTCAGAAGGATACGGAAGGAATCTATAGACCTTTTCATATCTATTCCATGAGACAGGCAATAGAGGAGCATTTCATCTTGGATGTTTTGCAGAACTATATGACCTACAAAATGTATTACAAGATTGCCAAGATTATTGAGGATAATCCGGAATTTGATACAACAGCAGGTTCAAAGGCTATTGTAAATTATGAGACACTGCATCCACATAATATCTCTCAGAAGACCGCCATTATGCTGGAACATTTTATGAATGTCACAAGACATAAGATAGGTGGCAGAGCGAAGGCTATGGTTGTTACACCATCCAGACTTCATGCAGTACGATATGTGCAGGAATTTAAGAGACAGATAAAAGAAAAAGGACTGAATGACCTTGAAGTGTTAGTCGCTTTTTCCGGTGAAGTGAAAGATAACGATGATGTGTTTACTGAAGAGGGAATGAACAAGGATAAAGAAGGCAAGACAATCAAAGAAAAGGCTTTACCGGAAACATTCCATACAGATGATTATGGAATCCTTGTTGTTGCGGAAAAATATCAGACAGGCTTTGATGAACCATTGCTTCACACCATGTTTGTGGATAAGAAATTGTCCGGTGTAAAGGCAGTACAGACTTTATCAAGATTGAATCGTACTACAAGAGGAAAAGTAGATACCTTTGTACTTGATTTTGTGAATTCAGCAGAGGATATCAAAGCATCTTTTGAGCCATTCTATGAGGAAACTGTGCTCTTGGAGGAAACAGATCCTAATGTTGTATATGACATGAAGAACACCTTGGATGATTTCAGGGTATATCAAAAATCAGAAGTGGATAAATTTGCAGATATTTTCTATCAGAGTGAGAATCAATCAGCTGGTGATCTTGGAAAACTCCAGGGACAGTTAAGACCAGCGGTAGACAGATATGAAGTACTTGAAGTTGAAAAACAGGATATATTCAAGTCTACATTGGCAAGCTTTAATCGTGTGTATGCCTATATTACACAGGTATGCAGGTTATTTGACAAGGACATTCACAGATTCAGTATTTATTCAAAGTTTTTATACACGATGCTTCCAAAAGGACATGGTGGAGAGAAGATAAATATTGATGACAAAGTTCTTCTTGAATACTATAAGCTGGAAAAAGACTTTGAAGGTCCGATAGAACTTGAAAGCACAGAAGGCGGATATACACCTATCTCCGGTGATTCCGGTCATAGAGAGCCTAAGAAAGATCCGCTGACAGTAATTATTGATAAGATAAATGAAAAGTATGGAACACATTTTACAGAAATGGATAAAGTACTTGTTCAGATGGAAAATGATTATGCCAATCAGGAGAAGTGGCAGAGCTACGCAAAGAACAATGACAGGGCAACCTTTATGTTGTTGTTTGAAAAGGATTTTCCGAATATGGCAGCAGACAGATATGAGCAGAATGACCAGTTTTTCAGAAAACTATTTGATGATCCGGATATGATGAAACAGGTAATGGAAACGGTAGGTTCTGTACTGTATGAGAGATTGAAGAAGAAATATATCTTTGATCCAAAGTCTGGCGTAATTGAAGAGGCGACACCAGAGACTTATGTGGAAGATACATATTTGACGAAGAAATAAGGAAGTGAAAACATGCAGTTAGGATGGATAGATTTTTCAAAAGAAGACCGGCAGAAGGCA
>SFGF01000139.1 GCA_004556655.1 Lachnospiraceae bacterium
CCATTTAAGTTCCAGTATAAGATGCTGCCGGAAACCGGATTAAAAACCAAAGATTTTATTGCACCGACTTCCTTTAACTTTTCCAAGAATCAGACATTTTTGATGGGAAGAACGATGGGAAGTGTAAGTTACCTGCAGATTCTTGCACCGGAGCTGACAGACCGGATGCTTGCAGATTTTCTGGATGTAGATGACAGCATTAATGTCAACATCCATATCCAGTCTATTGACCAGAGTTCAGCGATCAAGATGATCAAGAGCAAGATTTCAGATTTGGATAAGATGAAGATCGAAGAGCAGAAACGGGCGGTACGTTCCGGGTATGATATGGACGTGCTTCCATCGGATCTTGTGACTTATGGAGAAGAAGCGAAGAACCTGCTGGAAGATCTGCAGTCCAGAAATGAGCGAATGTTCCTTGTGACAGTTCTGGTTATGAATACCGCAAAGAAGCGGCAGAAGCTGGAGAATAATATTTTCCAGGTGCAGGGGATTGCACAGAAATATAATTGTTCCTTAAAACAGCTGGATTATCAGCAGGAAGCAGCACTTATGTCCTGTATTCCGCTTGGAGTCAATCGAATTGAAATTCAGAGAGGGCTTACCACATCATCAACCGCAATTTTTGTGCCATTTACGACACAGGAACTGTTTCAGGAAGGGGAAGCTCTTTATTATGGACTGAATGCGTTATCCAACAACATGATCATGGTTGACCGGAAACGTCTGAAGAACCCAAATGGACTGATTCTTGGTACACCAGGTTCCGGGAAGTCGTTCTCAGCAAAGAGAGAAATCACGAACTGTTTCCTGATTACAGAAGATGATATCATCGTCTGTGATCCAGAAGCCGAGTATTCGGCACTTGTGCAGGCACTGCATGGGCAGGTGGTTCGGGTTTCGCCGGTATCTGACCAGTATATCAATCCGATGGATCTGAACTTGAATTATTCCGAGGAAGGCAATCCGCTGTCATTAAAAGCAGATTTTATTCTGTCTTTGTGTGAACTGATCGTTGGTGGAAAGAACGGACTGGAACCGGTAGAAAAAACGATTATTGACCGTTGTGTGCGGTTAGTATATCAGGAATACCTTGCCGATCCAATACCGGAGAAGATGCCAATCCTGGAGGACTTATACAACCTTCTGAGAAAACAGGAAGAGCCGGAAGCACAGCGGCTGGCTACTTCATTAGAGATCTATGTTACAGGCTCTTTGAATGTATTTAACCATCAGACAAACGTGGATATCAATAACCGCATTGTCTGCTTTGACATCAAAGAATTGGGAAAACAGCTGAAAAAGATTGGGATGCTCGTAATCCAGGATCAGGTCTGGAACAGGGTAACGATGAACCGTTCTGCCCATAAGTCCACCAGATACTATGTGGATGAGTTCCATCTTCTTTTGAAGGAAGAGCAGACTGCAGCCTACAGCGTGGAGATTTGGAAGCGATTCCGTAAATGGGGTGGTATCCCAACGGGCATCACCCAGAATATTAAGGATTTATTGTCTTCCAGGGAAATAGAGAATATATTTGAAAATTCAGATTTTATTTATATGCTGAACCAGGCTTCCGGAGACAGGCAGATTCTTGTAAAACAGCTGAATATCTCACCAACCCAGCTGTCCTATGTAACCAACAGTAATGAGGGGGAAGGACTTCTGTTCTATGGAAATGTCATTATCCCGTTCGTAGACAGATTCCCGAAGAATTCCCTCTATAAAATCATGACAACCCGCTTAGAGGAAACTTCCGAAGCAGGTTAAATCAAAGGAGAAGACAATGTTACGAGCAATTTCATATGTATTAACTTTTAGTGGCGGTGCTGTATTTGGCATCGCTTTTCTCTGTTTATTACAGGCAGGGAAAGGGTATCCGAAAAAGGAGGAGTAAGTAGTGGCAGAACAGAGAATGAAAGTCAGGGATAAGAAAGTCCAGAAGATGACCAAAGATGGTCTGGTGGAAGAAAACCTGACGGATAAATCTTCTGTTCGTGTCAGTAACCGTGCCAGTGATGTGCAGATGGGAAGAAAACAGGGGGAAAAAGCAGAAAACCTTGTGGATAAGTCTCCCCGCCAGTCTGAACGGAGTGGGAAAAATATCCGTCCTTCTGTGCAAAAATCCAGGGATGCACCGGAACTGATGCGAACAGAGAAGCAAAATGAGGATTTTGGACAAAATAGAAAGCAGCAAAACCGGAAAAGAATCCGTGCCGAGATCGGAAAAGAATCCAGACTTACGGAAAAATCCGAAGCCAGCCAGTCAGGCAGATTGAAAGAAAAACGTGCTGATCTTTCACAAAATAGAGGGGACAGCCGGAGTAAGAAGAATGGTGGGAGTAAGAAACCAAAGCAGAAACAGCGTCTGAAATTTGTTTATGAGGAGACTGGTGCTTCCATGAAAAGTGCCAGGGAAACAGATAAGCTGAACCAGATGGATGCGGATGGAGTCAATTTCCGCCATCAGAAACAGAAGGAAAAAGCCAAAAAGTTTTCTTATGAGGAAGCAAGAAAGAAAAAGGAAGCAAAGCAGCATTCCAAGAAGGCACAGGTCTATCAGGCAAATGAAGAAGAAGCTCCTGGAAAGAAGAAATCTCGCCTGAAGTTTGGCGAAGGGGAATCTGTAACAACAGAAAAAACTTCTGTTGTTAAGAAAGCAGGAAGTGCAACTTCCGCAGCATTGCACCGTGAGATCAGTAAAAATGAAGACGATAATGCGGCAGTAGAAGGTGCCCATAGGTTGGAAGAAGGCGGCGAAGGTGTTTACAAGCTGGAACAGAGAAGTGCCAGACGCAGGAAACAGAGGGCATCCAGAAAGAGAAACGGACTGGAGAGACAGGCGGAGAAACAGACACAGGCGGCAGCCCGTCAGGAGCAGAAGAAGCTAAAAAAACAGATTCAGAAGCAACAGATCAAACGGGATTATGCCAAAGCAAAGCGAAGTGAACAGACCGTAGGTACAGCTACAAAAGGTACGATTGATTATATCAAGAAGATTGGTGGCAAAGTCACCAACTTCTTTAAAGAAAACAGGAAGGTGTATATCAGTGTGGTAGTTCTGATCGGATTGATGTTTCTGATCATAACGAATGTCACGTCATGCTCTGCAGTGTTTTTACAAAATGTGATCACTTACACGGGAACCAGTTATCTGTCATCGGATCAGGCAATCCGGGAAGCGGAACTGTATTATACACAGCTGGAAGCTAATCTGCAGGAACGGATCAACAACATGGAGTCTGAAGAACCGGGACATGAGGAATACCGATATAACATCGGATCTATTGAGCATGATCCGTTTATCCTGATCAGTTATCTGTCAGCAAAGTATGAAGAATTTACCTTTGAACAGGTCAAGCCGGAGCTGGATGCTCTTTTTGCATTGCAGTATCAGTTAGAAACAGAAGCAGTCAATGAGACTGTGACAGAGACAGCAACAGTAAGAGTTGGAGAATCCTTGGGACAGGTTGTAACAAGCGGATATTGTAACTGTCCAATCTGTTGTGGTATTTGGAGCGGAGGACCGACTGCTAGTGGAGCATATCCAACAGCCAATCATACCTTAGCAGTAGATGCTTCCAATCCGTTTGTTCCAATGGGAACAAAGGTGGTCATGAATGGTGTCGAATATACGGTAGAAGATACCGGAGCTTTCGCAAGATACGGTGTACAGTTTGATGTCTATTATGACAGTCATGCGGCAGCATCCGCACATGGTCATAAGACCTGGGAATGCTATCTGGCAGATGATAATGGAAGCCAGGAAGTGGAAGTGACCAGGACAAGAGATGTAGATGTGTTGAATGTCACCTTAAACAGTGGAAATCTGATGTCGATCTGTCAGGAAAGGCTGGGATTTTTCCAGAAAGAACTGTTCAGTGCCTATAACGATACGAAAGGTAATTTACAGATGTTTGCGACACCGGTTGATTTTAACTGGTATTCCAGTGTGACAAGCTATTATGGATACCGGATTCATCCAATTTCAGGAGCAAATCAGCTTCATAATGGTATGGATATCGGAGCACCGGAGGGAACAAAAGTAATGGCAGGGCTGACCGGAACGGTTACAACTTCTGCTTATAACGACAGCTATGGCAATTATGTTGTGATCAAGGACAGTAAAGGCTATGAA
>SFGF01000140.1 GCA_004556655.1 Lachnospiraceae bacterium
GGATTCCTGTACCTGGGCATAGTCCAGACAGGTATCGGAGTTGTATTCTTTGATGATCTGCGCAAGTTTCTGGAGGGCAGCCATTGCCCGTTCCGGCTCCTGCAATTCTGTCAATAAGGCAGCATAATTGTTGATCTGGGGAATGCTGTCATTGGTATAAAGCAGTTGGTACTGCTCAAGCAGGAAGATTCCCTTTTCCATGTGTTCTTTTGCAAGCGCTGCCTGACCATTCATGCGGTAAAGACCGCCCAGATTCGCATGAAGGTTGGAGACAAGGTGGGCATTGTCTTCTGTGATTTCTTTGATCTGTGCAAGGGCTTCTTTTTCCAGTTTGATGGCTTTTTCCGGCTTTGTTTCCATACATGCCTGATAGTCCAGTAATAATGCACGGTCGGTAGCACTACCGTTTTCATTCCCTTTCAAAAGCTGCTTCATCTCACAGATAATCTCTTTCATACCTTTCTTGTAACGGTATTTCTCCATATATGGGAAGATATCTTCCAGAAACAGCAGGTATTTGGTCGGATCATCTTTTTCTATCATCCGCATGATATTCCCGACTGTCTGGAACAGTTTTTTATAATAGCTGACTTCTGTTCCATGCATCAGACATATTTTTTGCAGGGAATTAAGCAAAGTATGGCAGCCTGTGACCGAAGGCTTTGTTTCTGAAAGGGCAATCTCCTGAATCATCGGATGCAGGGAAATTGTATGCCGGGTAGTTGCCTGTACAAAACCTGTTTCAACCAGGTCATTGATGGCATTTAAGTCAGTTAATCCAAGCCAGTCAGCAAAAATACGGGCGGAAATACCGGCAGGAGGCAGAAAGCAAAGGTTCCGCATGATTTCCTGTTGTTCTACGGATATGGAATAAAGGGAGAACAGAGTGTGGATATGGTTATAGTAAGTAGCCTTGCTGTTTTGACCGTCTTTGATGGCACTGATTTTATCTTCATTTTCAAGGGATGCCTTTTCTTCCCGTAGCTTTTCCAGCAAGCGTTCCGGAGGTAGGATTCCATTTTCCAGAAGATTTGCTGCCAGTTCTACTGCAAAAGTATGGCGGTGGACGGTTTCTATGATCTCTTCTACCAGTGTCCGGTGTTCTTCTGCTTCGGAATAAAATGCAGCTGCCAGTTGAAACAGGCTGGCCGGTTCCCGGATTTCTTTTAGCTGCAGGATACAGTGTCCGTCAAATCTACTTCTGGTCGTGAAAAGAATCCTGCACCGGTATTTCAGGACCACCGGCAGAAAACTGTCCTGCGTGGCAGTGACGTTGAAATTGTCTATGATGAGCAGTGCTTCCGGAAACGTTCTTCTTCCCCATCTTCCGGCAGATCGTCGGTAAAATCCATGTCTGTGACAGCCTGATGTAAATCACCGGCATATTCCACATACAGGATGTTCGTATAATATTTTTTGTATTGCTTTGCATATGCTTTCGCCAGTTCACTCTTTCCAATCCCGGCAATTCCATAGAGAAATACTTTGCTGTTTTCTTCCAGCATTGCATGTAATTCGTCCAGTTCTTCTTCTCTTCCAAGAAAATGGCGGCATGGTCTGGGAACTTCACTGTCCATGATGTAATCCAGAACAACCGGGGAAAGAGAACCGCCTGCAATCAGTTTCTGGTTTCTGGTGTCCCGTTTGATAAATTGGCGTTCCATACCAAAGGAGATCAGTTTTGCCAGAAAGAGAAGCCGTGAATCAAGGGGCTTGTAAAGGGCTGCCAGCTTTTTCTTTTTTGCTTCGGAGATTGTGGCATCCTGCATGAACAGGAGATAAACATACTGCAGTGCTTTGTTACAGTCGGTCATTAATGGTATAAGATTATGCTGCAGCGTTTCAGCCAGCTTTTCCTGCTTGCTTGGTCTTGCATAGTAAGTGCAGATTTTGGGACTGATCTTCGCCTGTCGGTCATCCACCGGCAGACCAGCCCATTGTCAAAAGAAAAATCTTTGCTTTCCGGGCTGTCCATAAAATCCTCAAATACTTCATATAAAAATTTAGGCTGGTTCATCTGGTTACTTTCGCTGATATGATTTTTTAAACATGTCATTATGGAGCTAAAATCGCATCGATCCAATCGCAATCCCACCTTTTCGTATCAATTCTGTTTGTATCTGGTACTAAACTTCCTATGTAATAACACAAACGTATGTTCTGGACAATGGAATTTCAATGATATGAACCAAAATAAATGAGAAACAGTCAATTTACTCTCAATTTCTGCTCAATGAGAAGCCAGAAACTTTCCTGTAGAATGACCACAGAATAAAAAACAGGGAAGGAGAGGCTTGTGAAACAGAATATAGAATTTGAACGGTGCATTGATTTTCTTGTGAGGATGATAGATAAATATGGCGAAGAGCTGCTCCGGGAACTGGAGGAAGATAAGGAAAACAATGGACAGGAGAAAAAAGAAGAAAATGAAAAGAAAAAAGAAGCGGCAGCTTCCTGAGATAAAAATTTCAGGTCTGTCGCTTTTTTTCGTGTATTTCCAATCAGATAAATTTTAAAAGCTGATGAAGAGTATGTGGCTCATTGTTCTGGGAAGAAGTAATACGAGTGTCAAATGGCTTGAAATGATTCTGCGTATAAAAGTTCAGAAGAAATTCATTATCCTCACATTCAAGAAATTCCATAACACCGCCTACGGAATATTGGAGATTGGATATGGTCTCCAGTGCAAATCCCAGTAGAATGTTCCCTGGAATCCGTTTTTCCCTTGGAAGAGAATAGTTCTTTCCTAACTGGGCAATCAGGTAAGCTGCTGTGGTGTAAGACTGTGTTTCTTCATCCAGAATACTGACACGGGACAGCTTCTTTGCCATTGTTTTACTGATATTTGAAGCCTGGACAGAAATTGGTTTTACTGTAAGGGAAAAATAGCCAACCGATGAAGCATCTTCGGCATCAAATACCAGATAAGTGATGGATTGATCTTTTTTGGTAAACTCAATCGCATTATGTAATAAGAAGTATTCCACATCGGGGTTTTCAGGACAAGAAAAATCGGAGAGCAAGTCGTAAAGACTTTCCTCTCCGATATATGTCGGTTCGTCTTTATCCAAATATGCCCGAATATTAACGGTAAAATATTTATCAGACATGTTGTTTCTTCCTTTTTGACATTAAAGCTAAGATTTCCTGTGGGTTCGTTAACTGACGTCCGGGAAGTGTCTGCTTTGGTGTGCGGTCACGATCGGCTTCGTCAATCGCTGCGACAAAACGCTTTACGCTATTTGGATTGGATACGACAAAATTATGAGTAATACTTGAAGTAGCCATACTAACACCTCCTCTTTTTCTGGCTTTTTTGTGTATTTATAGTATATGCAATGTGCGATAAAAACACAATATCGAAAACAGAAATAATTCTAAATAATTTTCGACCCGGATATTTATTAGACGCTTCCGGTGAGCGAGCAATATTTTCGAGCCGATTACTTATAAGCCGCCAGCGGTGGGCGGGCAATATTTACGATGACAGGTCTTCCTGTTTCTATCATCATTATAAGTTTTAGGTGAAAATATGTCAACTGGGTTTAAAAATTTACGAAAATCAGGTATCGAATACGGTTGGAACAAATGATAAAATCCAGTTGGGACAATAAAAACTCTAATGAATGAGGTAAATGTTAATGAAAAATAAGAAAATTAGATGTTGTGTATATATACGAGTCTCCACCACCATGCAGGTGGATGGTTACAGTCTGGATGCTCAGCGAGATAAACTGCGAAAATATGCAGAGTATCAGAACATGGAGATTGTACAGGAATTTGCGGATGAAGGAAAATCCGGCAAAAGTGTCGAAGGCAGACCGGAATTTCAACGGATGTTGGACAATATTGAAAATGGTACAGATGATGTACAGTTTGTATTGGTATTTAAGCTGTCACGATTTGGACGTAATGCAGCGGATGTATTAAATTCTTTACAACGGATGCAGGATTTTGGAGTAAATCTGATCTGTGTAGAGTATGGCATTGACAGTTCTAAAGACAGTGGAAAACTGATGATTTCCGTTTTGTCAGCGGTGGCAGAAATTGAACGTGAGAATATTCTGGTGCAGACGATGGAAGGACGGAAACAGAAAGCCAGAGAAGGGAAATGAAACGGTGGATTTGCCCTATATGGTTATAAACTGGTAAATGGAGAACTTCGGATTGCAGAGGATGAGGCAGAGGTGATCCGGCTGATCTATGATAAATTTATCCATACCAATATGGGAATGAGTGCCATTGCCTCATGGCTGAACCAGCATGGATATAAAAAGAAAAAGAGACAGAATAATACACTGGATGCTTTTGCTACTTCCTTCATTAAAGGAGTTCTGGATAATCCGGTCTACTGTGGAAAGCTGGCATTTGGCCGCAGAAAGAATGAGAAAGTTCCCGGAACAAGAAATGAATACCGGATTGTGAAGCAGGAAGAATATATGCTGAACGATGGTATCCATGAAGGAATCATTTCCGAAGAGGATTGGGAACTGGCACATCAGAAACGTCAGAAAACAGGAGTATCCTATGAAAAGACACACAGTCTGGAACATGAACATATCTTATCCGGTATTTTAAAATGCCCTTTGTGTGGCAGTGGAATGTATGGGAATGTCAATCGGAAAAAACGAAAGGACGGTACGTTATATAAGGATTATTTTTATTATGCCTGCAAGCATCGGAGATTGGTGGATGGACATAATTGCAGCTACCGTAAACAGTGGAGCGAAGATAAGGTGAACGATGCGGTAGAAGAAGTAATCCGGAAGCTGGTGCAAAATCCCAAATTTGAAGAAGCCATTTTGAATAAAATCGGTGCAAGGATTGACACATCGGAAGTGAAAAAGGAAATTGAAGAATTAGAAAAACAACACCGACAGCTGACAGGAGCAAAGAACCGGCTTGGACAGCAGATGGACAGTCTGGATATTGCAGACCGTTTTTATGAGAAAAAATATCAGGATATGGAGACAAGACTGTATCGTCTCTATGATGAAATCGAGGGTGTGGAGAACAGCATCAGTGAAGTCAAGAACCGTCTGCTGAATATCAAACAGAAGAAAATATCAGAATATAACGTCTACCAATTCTTGCTGTATTTTGATAAACTATATGACAAGTTCACTGATCTGGAGAAAAAAGAATTTTTAAACAGCTTTGTAGAACAGGTAGACATTTATGAGCAGGAGCAGTCGGATGGCAGATTCCTGAAGCACATTAAGTTCCGTTTTCCGGTGTATTTCAATGGTTCGGAAATAGAAGAACTTAGTTGGGACAATGAAAGTACCGTTGA
>SFGF01000050.1 GCA_004556655.1 Lachnospiraceae bacterium
CTTCCGACATCCCCCATCGTTTATTAAATCCATATTCATAATACAATTTTGAATACTCGGAAATAGCTGTCATTGAACCATATGATGCAAAACCAGAACCCAAAGGAAAACAGTTACGGGCAGTAACAAAAGCGTAATAAAGCAATAAAAATCGCGGTGCAGTATCATTTAGAAGATATTCAATAATTTCATTTTTTCCAATCCATAAACACAGAGGTATCATAAGAAAAATATAGTACCAGTTAAATTTTTTCTTCTTCTCTACAAAAAAATAAATCCATACAGCCAAAACAAGTGCCAGAGTCCCAAGTCCAGACCCGGACCTGATAATTATTAAAGTGCTTAGCAGAAAATAAAACAAACGGCTATTTTTTTTATCACTGCATACTACTGCAAGAAACAGGATTGTCCACCAACTGACTACACCGGTAAATTCCCCTAAAAACAGAAAAGTTCCACTATCAGTAGCCATTCCCAGCGGAATCTTCAACGTGATTACTGAAGATACTGCTGTAATCACCAACAATGCTTTTGAAATCGACATTGTAAATTTGTAAATTGCATTTGCTCTGGATTCCGTTAATGTTAACTGGATATACAACAATATCACATACGGTTTTATAAACAAAAATAAATCTCTCAGGACAACTTTTATATCAGTCTGGACATTCCAAAAAATATTACCAAAAACTCCAATTACCAGAATGCTGAACAATAATAAATAATATCTTCTGATACAAATCCTGCCTGTAGTAAAAATCATTACCATTACTAATAAAATACAGACTACTGCAACACCTTCATCTGCATATCTCAAACTTTTCGGACAAATTCTCTCAAATAAATCAGAGAATATCATCAGAAAAATTCCAAGACATACATAAAAAGGATAACTTGAAATATAGATTGATTTTTTTATCAATTCCACCACTCCTTGAATATGAATCAAGTCAATATTTCCTGATAAATTTTTTTTCTCTGCTCAATGGAAGCCGTAATATCAAACTTCTCTGCTGTTTTTATACAGTCATTCTTCATAGCTTCTCGTTTTGAAGAATCAGACAGTAATAAAATTGCTTCTGCAAAAGCATCTGCATCATTTTTTTTACATAGGTACCCTGTTTTATCATTCAGAATGTAGTCTCTGATTCCCTGAACATCTGTTCCGATTACAGGAATTCCTGCTGCCAGAGACTGAACTCCCGCAAAACCCAATCCTTCTCTCAAAGATGGAATTGCTCCGATATCTGAGCATACGGTAATCTCCGGAATATCCATGCGAAATCCCAGTAAATAAAGAGTTACTTTCTTTTCTTCAGCCAGTTTTTTAAGATATTGACATGTTCCCCCATTAATTCCACTCCCACATATTACATAGACATATTTCCCTTTATTCTGAATCCTGCTTAAAGCCTCAATAATAATCTGATGATTTTTTCTTTCTGACAATTCTCCAACACTGAGAATCATAATTTCATCATCTTTTACGCCAATACTCCGTCGATATTCAGCCCTGTTTATATCAACATGCCTATATACATCTGTATTAACTCCTGCACCGGGTATATAATACACTTTATTGCAGTGCAGTTTTTTTGCATTAGCAAAGTCTTCGCGATTGATTGTGATAATTGCATCACAGAATAATGATCCAAGAGATTCGACCGTGCGATACAGGAACCATGATTTTTTTGATGAATATGATGTAAATGCAAATCCATGTGTTGTATATATAACTTTCATCCCGCGTTTTCGATATTTTACAGTTGCAAGACGCGTGACAATTCCAGCAATCGGTGTATGGCAGTGTACCAAATCTATTTTTTCCAGCTTCAAAATTTTACTGATTTGTTTATAAGCGCTATAGTTCTGTTTGGTAAAAGGATTTTTCGTATCAAAATCAATATGGAAAAATCTTACATTCCTTTTCTCCAATTCATTTCTGGTGTCTTCCCATTCATGATTACTGGCATTGGCAGCAAAATACACTTCGTATCCATATTCATGAAGAATATCCATATCACTGAGTAAAAAGTTTCCAAAACCTGCAAGGTTAGCAACAATCAATGCTTTTTTCATACTGTTTCTCCTGCTGCATAATTATTTCTCTATCAGTTACAGATCTGCAATTCCGGCTCTTCTGTATGCTTCCTTCAATAACCGGTAATGCTTCTCATTAGTATAATTTCTTTCAAATAGATTCAGAGAATTATCTTTGAACACACCGTACTGTTCATTATCCAACTTTTCAAGTTTTAAAATGGCATCTTTCAGTGAATCAATATTCCTGGACTTGAAAAGATAACCATTATTATCAATCAGTTCCGGAATACCTCCAATGTCAGCACCAATAATCGGACGTCCCAGTTGTAATGCTTCAATCGCAGAATACGGACCGTTTTCATACCATTCTGATGGCAGGATAATCGCTTTCGCATTTCCAACAATATTGCTTAAGTCTTTTCCTGTTTTAAAACCAAGAAACATAATATTACTGATCTTCTTATCTGCTACATATTGTCGGACGTCTTCTTCCAATGGACCCGTACCAGCAATTTTCAATTGTACATTCAAATTTTCAACAGCCTTAATTAATGTCATTATTCCTTTTTCTTTAGAAAGACGTCCATAATACAAATAATAATTTTCTCTGTCTTCTGAAAACTCGATTTCATGCTTATTAAAATCTATAAAATTAGGGATATGTATCACTCTATTGCAATTAATACCAAATTTTTCAAAAATTTTCTTATAAAACAAACTCGGTGTAATAATTACATTAATTGCATCGTAAGAATGTCTCCACCGATGCACATACCCTTCTACTACATTTACACAACTTTTCAAATAGCTATCTTTTACACATTTATTCAATACACAATAAAAATATTTTCCTCCCCTGCATTGTTCACATAACTTACCATGATGCATCATTTTATAATTCAGGCACAGCATTTTCAAATCATGAGCTGTATAAATTGTCGGAATATGATACTTTTTAATCACATCTAAAATAGATGGAGATATTTGATGCTGAAAAATATGCAGATGAATACAATCCGGTTTTACCTCATTAACAAGCCGTTCAAATTTTCTCTTTGATTCAAATGAATAAATAATATCAGCTGCAGCTTTTATTCTGGAAAATATCCCTTCCTTATTATTGTAATCCACATTTTCGACAAAATAATTGCTATACGGTGAAACAAAATTTTTTTCATCCTGCATAGAAAAATCAATCACTGTATGACCTTTCGATTCAAGAAGACGTTTCAATTCGAAATAATATGTCTCGCTTCCACCTTTTATATAATAGAATTTATTGACCATTAATATTTTCATTGTCTATCCCTCATGATTTTCTCTGGAAAACATCTTCATACAATTGCGCAATATGTTCCCAGCTGTACGCTTCCTTAATTCGTCGATTGGCTTTCCTGCCCAATTGCCTGATCTCTTCTTCTGACATCTTATCTGCCTTATTAATGATTTCTGCCAGATCTCCATCCTGTTTACTCCAGTAAATAGCAGCATCTTCACATACTTCTTTGTTAAACGAAACCGCTATCGGTAAATTCAGATCCGTACTGCTTAATGCTTCGAGAAGGCTTGGATTTGTTCCGCCAACCTCATGCCCGTGAAAATAACCATATGCATTTTCACGGATTTTCATAAGCAGCTCCTGATCATACACTGTTCCAACAAACTTAATTCTATGGTCTTTTTCAAAATGAAGTTCTTTTTCCAGTTTTCTCATGAAAGTATCATTAGCTGTTGAAATAATACAAAGATCTCTCTTTGAATTTGACTTCATAAATTCTCTGATAATTGTTTCAAAATTATTTTCTGGCACAAATCGTCCCACAATCAAATAATACATTTTTTTTGATAACCCGTTATCCTTATACCAGTTAACAAATTCAGATGAATTATCTGACAGTATACTTTTTCGTGTCTCTGCACCATAAGCTATAAAAGTAGTAGTAGGATTATATTTTCTGTAATTTTCATGAATATATTTCTCGATATTCTTACTGTCACAAATAATCAAATCCGCATATTTCACCATTAACCTTTCAGATAATTTCCAGTATTTTCGGATAATCATCGGCCACTTTTTTCTCATCCATTCGTGTCCATCCGGATTTAAATAAACTTTACCACCCAACTGCTGTATTTTTCTGTAAAAATAACCGACAAACGGACCAATACGGCATGCCAAAATATATATAACAGGATTACTGATTCTGTTTTCCTTAATTATTTTGCAACATTGATTCAAAGCTGCTGCATCATAATAAACAGCCTGCACCGGACCCAGTTTCTCCGGAACAGTAATCTTAAAGCAAACGGCATTGTGATAAATAAATTCTGTATCAGATAGTTGCTTTACACCTTTCATTTTTGTTTCATCCATGCATCCATCACCATTTGCTTTACATGCTATATGGTATTGTATCCTGCCATTATTCTGGTGATACTCAGTCAGTTTATTAATAAAGGTTTCATATCCACCATAGGTTCCCAGACTTTTTGCCCCTACTAAAAAAACATGTTGAATCTCTGTTCCCATCGTTTTTCTCCAATCAAAACTTAAATATACCTTTTAATCCATGCCATTTCTGATTTTTTTCAGACAGATTCAACACAGTTTTATCTTCCAGTGTATATCCATCTGCAGACGCATTTCCTTTATACTCTCCAACAATCCCCGACCATTCAATTCCAATTTCCCGATCATTCCAGACCAAACCGCCTTCATCATCTGGATGATAAAAATCTGTCACTTTGTAGCTAAATTCCGCTTCATTACTCAATACCACCTTCTAAAAGCCTTACTTCCAGATTGAAGAACTACAGCCACATCAAATACCGAACCACGAATCATGCGAACCAGTTTACCCTACGGATATTGTTTCTAAAAATGTAGCCCTCGCAGCACCCAATCCGATTCCTGATAGAAAACATCTTTTTCCGCAACGCTAGTCCCTTGTAACAAACTTTGAATGTCGTTTCTAAGAATTAAAATCTCACACTTTGAACTACCCTGGTGGACAACCGCTTCAATTGCTTCGTCTATAGTTTTGAAACCGGTCAAAGGAGTTGTTTATCGCTTACTCAACCAT
The DNA here is from genome assembly GCA_004556655.1 of Lachnospiraceae bacterium. GTDB lineage: Bacteria > Bacillota > Clostridia > Lachnospirales > Lachnospiraceae > Oliverpabstia. The sequence continues at coordinate 5,127 of SFGF01000050.1, forward strand.
ATACCTGAAATTACTTTTCCAGCCAATAGGATGATTTTGCAAGTCATCACAGCCTGCGAAATCGCCACTAATTTTGTTGGATAGACATTATCAAAAACCAAATATCTACAATGTTCATATACCATCTATATTCCACTCTTTTTCTGTCATCTTTTTTATCTACCCAACACAATTCTGGGCTCGGCCGACTCTACCCTCTTCACTTCCTCACACCGACCCTTGTCTCCCCAGAACCACTCCCACTGTCCTGAGTATGATTTTCAGATCCAATCGCAGATTCCACTCTGCGATATACTGGTTGTCCAGTTTCACAACTTCTTCAAAATCTGTGATATCACTGCGGCCGTTCACCTGCCACATTCCGGTTAATCCCGGCTTTACTGCAAGTCTGACTTTATGGTGTGGATCATACTGTTCGAATTCATCCACAGTCGGCGGTCTTGTTCCCACAAGGCTCATATCACCTTTGAGGACATTCCAGAATTGTGGAAATTCATCCAGAGAAAGCTTTCGGATGATTTTTCCTGCCGGAAAGATCCTTGGATCGTCGTCCATCTTGAACATCAGACCATTCATCTTATTCTGACTCATCAGCTCTTTTTTTCTTTCCTCCGCATCCATATACATCGTACGGAACTTATAGATCCGTAATCTTCGCCCATTTTTTCCCACCCTCATCTGAGAGAAGAAAACAGGACCTGGTGATTGTATGTATATGACAGGCGCTAAAATAAGAAATAAAATAGCCGTAGCCACAAGCCCAACGATGCTCCCTGCGATATCCATCAAGCGTTTCATAAACATCTGATAGATAGTGGCAGTCTTGATACTGGTAGTCAGCACCGAACAAGTTCCCATAGACTGGATCAGTGCATTTGGCAGCCTGCCGGCACTCAGATCCAGGTTGATATGTACCGTGACACCCATCTCCAAAAATCTGTCGATGATTATTTTTTGTATCTTTTCATCGATATTCAGATACAGCAGTACCTCATCAATTACCTCTTTTGTCACATATTCAAACATCTGATCCCAGTCAGCTACTACAGGTACACCAGAAAGCACCGCACCTTTCATCGGTTTATCATAAGCAACTGCCCCCACGATTCTGTAGGATTCATATCTTACTTCCTGCAGCTGTCGGATGATCTCTTCCAGTTTATCGGCCTCGCTGATTACCAGAAGATGGGCCCGTTCTTCACTGTTTCTCAGCTTATTTCGAATAATTCTCTTCCATGTTAATCGGGCTCCATAGGTCATTACGATGCTGATCCCCCATAACTCAATAAATACAAGTCTGGAAAAAAACATTTGCTGTTTTGTCAAAAATAAAAACGCAAAAATCAGAAGCAGGATAATCGTATTTTGAAAGATAACGTTTTTCAGTTCTATTAAATACCCTCTTCGAAGAATGTTCTGATAGCTGTTATAAAACAGCGCCACCAGAAGATCCAGCAAGATCAATACCCCGCCCATCACCAGATACTTTGAATCCGAAAACATCAGTTTCCAGCTGTGTCGAAACGTACATGCCAGCCAATAGGAGAATTCTATCATCATAAGATCCAATATCATAAAGTCCAGATGTTTGATAAAACTTCCTTCTTTTTTCTGATACATAACACCCATTCCCCTCTAAATCATTTCTTCTTACTGTACAACAACCGTGAGTTTTGCTTCATTGGATTTATTTCCATCCGAATCAACTACATAGTAGATCTGTTCATAGGTACCGCTGGTGGTGCTGTCGAACTCGTCCCCCACAATCTGTATTTGTTTCCAGAGTGTATCTTTGTCATCTTTATCATCTGTGATACTTTCTACAAAAGATATCCGGTTGACCGATTGACCCTTGGCAATCGTTACTCTGTTCTGTGTCAGCTTAATCTGAGGGCTTCCCGGTGGTAAGTCCGTATCTGTATCACTCCCCTGATCAGCCTGTGACGGCTGTTCACTGTTTGGTACCGTACTTTGCACTGTCACATCATTTTCTGAAACAGATGGAGTACCGTCTCCATTCGTGGCAGTATCATTGGTGTTCTGTACAGTGGTATCCTGTTTCGTATCATCCTCTGACAATTCTGTCTCTGATCCATCACTTTCTCCGGCTTTCCGGTAATTCACGATTCTGCTTATTTTTTTGATATTGTTTGCTGCGTCTCTGACCACATACACAACACTGGCTGTGGTACCATCATCATTGGGATATACCCCTTCAACGATGAGATTGCCTGTCACATCTCCGTCCCGATTGTCCGTTGCAGTTACTCCCTTCAGAAGTTCTGCAAAATCAGAGCCTTCCGTATAAGTAATCTCCACATCCTGCAGCTGAATCTCTGGCGGCGTTCTGTCTTCTGTAAATATAGTAAAAAAAGCAATTCCGCCTAATATGGTACAGACACCGATCAGCAAAGCTAACATTCCCTTTTTCATATTCTCCTCCACATCCGGTATACGGTATCAGTCTGTATCTCCATATTTGCTATATTTGCCGTACTTACCATAATATTTTCCATAGTATTTTCCGTAATATCCCTGTTTGGACATATCTACTTTATTCAGTACCACACCAAGGATCGGACAGTTACTTTTTTCAAGCTGTGCCTTTACTTCCTGAGCAAAGCGATAACTGATCACACCGGATTCAATGACCATGACAGAGCCATCACACTCTTCTGCAATCACCACACTGTCGATCACACTTCCCAGCGGAGGCGTATCGATAAGTATATAATCATAGATTTTTCTGAGTGATTTGAGCATCTCGTGAAAAAGCTTACCGCTCAGCAATTCTGCAGGATTTGGTGGTACCGGACCTGCATAAATCATATGAAAATTATTTACATTTGTGGAACAGATCACATCGATCAAAGATGCCTGACGGGACAGATAATGTGTCAGACCTTTGACAGATTCCCGTACCCTTGTCCGTCCCACTAGAACCGATTTTCTCAGATCCGCATCCACCAGCAGAACCTTCTTCCCTGCTTCAGTAAGTGAGATTGCAAGATTCATGGTCACACTGCTCTTCCCTTCATTTGGTGTGCAGCTAGTAATCGCAATTATTTTTTTATCTTCTCCGCAGAACTGAAGATTGGTCCGAAGAGATTTATAAGACTCTGCCGCACTATAATCCAGTTTTGGTATTTTGATATCTACATTAACCACGTTATTTTCTCCTTACACTTTTCTTAGCTTTCTTCTTTTTTTTGCCATCTGTTTTTTCCATGGGAATCACACCCAGGGTACTCAGTCCCAGATAATGTTCCACATCCTCCGATACTTTGATCGTATCATTGGACAGATACTGGATCAGAAGGATCACAACAGCAAGAAAGCATCCCAGCATACCTGCAAGCAATCCATTCTTTGACACACTGGGACTGCATTTTTGATCCGGTATATTGGCAGCGTCAACCACATTGACAGCTTCAATATTCATGACCGATTTGATATGCTCTGCTGCTGTGTCCCGTACGGCATTCGCTATATCACGGGCAACATAAGGATCCTCATCGATAACTTTTATCGTGATAATACGGGTATCAGAGGTTGTACCTACCTCTATTTTATCAATTAATTCATCATATTTTAAATCCAGCCGCAGATTCGCGATCACCGATTCTGCCACTGTACGGCTCGTGATCAGTTCCGCATAGTCTTTTGTCAGTAAAGTACTTGTCTGAAGGTCGCTGTTCGTCACAGTATCACTGTTCTGCTGTGCCAGCACATACATTTTGGTGATCGACTGATACTTTGGGGTAATAAAAAGCTTTGTTCCGATAATTGCCAGAAAAGCAAAGATCATACCGGACAATATAATAATCCCCAATTTGCTCACTAATAACCTGAATACTTCAACCAGATCAATTTCTATTTCATCGTCTCTCTGTTGATTTGTTTCCATCTCTTCCTCCCTCTATCTGCTTTCTATGATCAGGTTTTTGGGATTATCCATCAGTACCTTTTTCGCATAATCCGCACCCATCACTTTTTCTATATATTCCGCACATTTTCCCATTGCAGGCTTTCGATCTTCCATATTATGGGCATCATCGCCTACAAAATGCAGCAAATCCTTTTTCATCATTTTTTTACAAAAACGCTTCATTCCGAATCCATCTTTTCCCATAATGCTTCGGGCATTTAACTGTATGTAAACTCCCATATCTGTAAGCTGCTCTATAACATCAAACTTGTTGTACAATGCATGATACCTCTCCGCATGAGCAATAATCGGATCATATCCACTGCTTAGCAATGTATAACACCTTTCCTGAATAAATGATAATTCCGATAACTCAGAAAACTCGGTAAGAACACAACGACTGTTACCTATTGCAAATTGACTGTTTTCATAAAGCAGATTTACCATGTCCATATTTGCATGAAATTCACATCCGAGAATAATCTGAAGATCTTTCCATCTTTTTGATGCTTCCTTTTTTACCAGTTCATATTGCTTTGTAATCTGATTTCCAAAACATTCAAACATACCTTTTCGATAATGGGGTGTAGCAAAGATGGTTCTTACACCGTCCTGATATTCCAGTTCCAACATTTTTAATGCTTCTTCCAGATCATCTGCACCGTCATCCACGCCTGGTAAAATATGGGTATGTACATTAATTAACCCCGTCATGATTTCCTCCTGACCACTATTCGACTTATTTCCTAGTAACTATATCACTTTATGAACTTTAAGGCAATATTTAATCCCCTTTTAGTTCATTTTTATTAGAATGGACAAACTATATGATAGTGAAATACGATTCTTACATTATTTTTTACAATCTTTATAAAAGGAGGATTTGCCCATGACGCAATCACAGGAAATCGGCTCACGCATGAAAAAGCAGCGGGAACTTCTCGGCTTAACCCGGGAACAGCTTGCTGAAAAACTCGACATCACCCCACGCTTCTGTTATGACCTTGAACTGGGTTTAAAAGGAATGTCTGTCTCAACTCTCTCCAAACTAAGTGAAACCCTGAATATCACAGCTGATTATCTACTGTTTGGAGAAAATGGTGAAGAACAGGGATTAGCAGAAGGTATCTCTCTCCTGAGAACTTGTCCTGTACAAAAACGTTCCTATCTCAACCGTATCATCAGCGAATATAATCGTGCTCTAAAGGATTGATCATGATGAGCTCTGCTTTTATTTCCAAAGAAGCAGCTATTTGTAAATAAACGTAAAAAACAGGATACCCACTTGCCATATGGATATCCTGTTTCTTTTATAGATTTATTCTGTTTTATCGTTTTTTCAGTCCGACCGCCTGTCGATGATATACCTCATACCGATCCCGGATAATGTCTTTCGGACAGGCAATCACGCCTCTGTTTTCGTAAGGATCATTAAATATGTAAGAATCCTCATCCTCCCCCACCAAAAGCATACAATGCTCATTGGAAATCCAGGTAAAGTTCTCCCCTGTATCCATAAGCTTCCATTCCGGTCCTATGATTGGTTCCCTCATATTGATAGAATTCCAGAGGATCACCGGCATATCCTGCTTGAGATATGTCTCCACCAACTCATCCAGATCTTTCCCGGTTTCATCACAGACCTCATATGCATCCCCCACAATCTTCTCAAGGGCTTCACAGATCACAGGAGCATAACACCCAAAAGAATCCGGGTCATAGGGACTGCCCACAAAATATTCCCAGGGATCCGGTCCGTATAACATACCATCCCTTGTCACAAAATCTCTCATTTTCAAATTGTTTTTAATAAAGTCATCAACCGAAATATCATACCCCAGATAATGCAAAAGCATGACCGTAGTCACGCTTTCACATCCCGTAGGGTATTTTTCACTTTGATTGATGTATGGAACATCAATTTTAATCATTCTTAAGCTCCTGTCTTTGCATCCTCTTTCAAGCTTCTGGACCGGATCACTTCCAGCACTGCAACCAGAATCACCAGACTGAGTACCAGTGTGATAATCCAGTTCTTACACAGACCTGCAATCACATAACCTACTGCGGATACCGCTGCAACTACCATCGCATACTGCATCTGTGTTGATACATGATTGATATGGTTACTCTGTGCACCCGCCGATGACATGATCGTCGTGTCCGAAATCGGAGATACATGATCACCACAAACTGCACCTGCAAGAACTGCAGATACGGATATAATCATCATTTCCAGATTCTGACCGCCAAACAAAGCGATCACGATCGGAATCAGGATTGCAAACGTACCCCATGATGTTCCGGTTGAGAATCCAAGGAACAGACCAACTGCAAACATGACCACAGGGATCAGAATACTTGCGGAAGCATTGCTTCCTACAACACCTTTTACGAAATCACCAAGGCAAAGTGCATCACCCACACCTTTCAGTGTCCAAGCCAGAATCAGAACCATAACTGCCGGGATCATCAGCTTGAAGCCTTCTACAAGGCTGTTCATAAACTCTTTAAAGCTTACAACTTTTCGCGGCAGATACAGAATCATCATAAAAATAATAGTAATAAATGTCGCGAAAATCAAACTTGTCTCTGCATCACATCCTGCAAATGCATCGATCAGATTGGTGGCTCCGCCAAGAATACCGGTGTAGATCATAGCGCCTACTGCAGATACGATCAATACTGCGATTGGAAGAACCAGATCAAATACTCGGCCATTTGTGGAGATCTTATCTTCTGCCACATTGTCAAATTCTTCTGCTCCGCTGGTGAACAGATCGCCCTTAGCTGCATTCTGCTCGTGAATCTTCATCTGACCGAAGTCAAATCCCCGGCAGGTAATGTAAATCACCATAACAATGGTCAGAATCGCATACAAGTTGTACGGAATCGTACGAAGGAACAGCTGGAAGCCTGTGATTCCCGCATCCTCCGGTACATAAGAATTAACTGCTGCTGCCCAAGATGAAATCGGTGCAATGATACAGATCGGTGCTGCTGTCGCATCAATGATATATGCCAGCTTTGCACGTGATACTTTATACCGGTCAGTAACCGGGCGCATAACAGAACCGACGGTCAGACAGTTAAAGTAGTCATCAACAAAAATCAGCATTCCCAGTCCACTGGTCGCCAAAAGAGCTGATTTTTTGCTTTTGATTTTTTTCCCTGCCCAATTTCCGTAAGCTGCAGAACCTCCGGACTTCTGCATCAATACGATGATCATACCTAACAAAATATCAAAAATCAAAATGTTCAGATTCATGTTTTCTTTCATGATATCGAACAGTGCGTTGAACGCATCCCACGGAACGAATCCTGTGTAAAACAGAACGCCGACAATGATACCGATCAACAGTGAGCTGTACACTTCCTTTGTGATGAAGGCCAGCACGATTGCCAGAACAGGCGGAACCAGGGCCCACCATGATCCGATAAAGATAGAACTATCCATACACTTCTCCCTCCTAAAGCGTTAAAGTAAAATTTTCGAGTATTATAACATATTCTGTATAATTATACAACAAAACCTTTTCTATTTTGTCAAAAAAGTCAGTAAAAAAACGTTTTTTCGTCTTTATTCCTCTTTTTCTTCTAAATTTTTTATTTCCAAGGCTACTTCATCCGCAATCGCAGCTGCGCCTTCCGCATTCAGATGAACTCCATCCGTGTTATACCACTCCGGATGATTTCCGGTCAGTTCATATAAATTGATGACAGAAAGTTCTTTTTCATTGCCGATCTCCAGGATAACCTGTGCTTCCTCACTGACGATGGAATCAGAGGAAGCTCTTACATCGGTAATCATTTCACCGCTCTGATATAAGACCGGCGGTGTCAGCAGGATCACCGTTGGTTTCGTATCCAGTTTCTCATATTCTTCAATCAATGCCTCATAGTCTTTCCGAAACGCCTCACTGCCTTTCCAGTTTTCCTCCTTTGTATCATTGGTTCCCAACATAAGAACAACAATATCCGTTTCAAAAGAAACGCTCTGTTCGTATCTTTTTTCCTCCCAATAAGGTTGATCTCCTTCCTTCTGAAGGGTTGCGCCATTGACACCAAAATTACCTATTGTATAACTGTCCGTACCCAGCAGATTTTGAAGCACCATCGGATAACAATTCTCTTCTCTGTCTTCCACACCCATGCCGTAGGTAAGGCTGTCTCCCACACAGGCAATCTTCACTTCCTTTTTCGGATTGATCATCTGAATCAAATTCCACGCTACCAGAACGATGGCGACAAGAATCAATGCCTGCGCCCGTTTTTTTCTTTTGTCATTATTCATTTATGTTCGCTCCATCTTTGCTATAATTTGCTTTATTATAATCTATTTCCATATCATCTGCCAGCTTTTATGCATTTTTTAATAAATTCTTTAAGATTTCCTTAATTTTTCTCCGTTTTTATTCTTGTATTTCTGTCAGTAAATCAGTAGAATATCTCTCAGATTTTAACTGAACATTTATCATTTTGAGGTAATTCTATGGAACAAACAACAACGAAGACGGACAGACAACGCGAATATCTTTTTGACAACTATAAAGTACTTTTAATCATCCTTGTGGTCATCGGACATTTTATTGAGCCCAATTATGAGCAAAATCCCTTCTTATATGAACTGAAATGGGGAATCGTGGCATTTCACATGCCGGCATTTATCTTTATCTCCGGATATTTTTCGAAAAAAATACCTTCCATAAAAAAAATGATCAGCGGACTGATCATTCCTTATTTTGTCTATGAAATTTTATATTATCTGCTCTATACCTTTATCCTTGACAAGGAAACCGGTTTATATTTTACAAGACCAAAATTCTCCCTGTGGTATCTGATGGCACTGTTTGCCTGGAGAATTCTGGCCCCTTATGTCCAGAAAATACCGGGGAAATTTGCTTTGTCGATTGCAGCCGGACTGTTGATCGGGCTTACCAACCTGGATAACTTTCTCTCCATTCCGAGAATTGTATTTTTCTTCCCATTTTTCCTTGCCGGTCTTAACTTTGACAGTTCACGGCTTACTCGTTTTCGCAACAGAAAAGGATACATCGGGGCTCTGACAATTCTTGGTGCTCTGGCAGTATTTCTGTTTACGGACGAGCGTCACCATAGTCTTACCCCTCAGATTTTCTATGGACGCTATTCCTATCATGACTTGGAGCTTGGAAATCCGGAAGGAATCCTGATACGGATCCTTTGTTATGCCGTATCTTTCCTTTTGATCTATCTTTTTATGTTGGTCCTTCCCACCGAAAAGAAATCCTACTCCTATCTGGGAGAACGGACTATGGCAATTTATATTTTCCATGGATTTATCTACAGCTGCCTGAAGTATGGCTCTTCCGTGCTCTCTTCTGTCGAGAGCAATCTGGAGAGCATCCTGCTGTTAGGCTTCTGTCTTTTCCTGGTATGGTTACTATCACGCAAACCTTTTGTTGCCGTAACCAATAAAATCGCACATCTATTTTGATTGTATAAGAATCTGGTGCAAAGTTTCCACTGCGCGCCAGAGTACCGCTTCATGGAAATCAAACTTTCCGCTGTGCAGAGGATAGTTTTCCTCCCCTTTCTTTTCCGCCGTAAACACCAGGAACAGTCCTTTTGCATATCGGAAATAATAAGCGGCACTGTCTCCTGACAGATACAGCTGTGTCACAAGCCGACTGTCCTCTCCCCAGATTTCATCTCCGACTTTCAGACCCAGATCTACCATACTGTCATCATTGATAATCGGCGGTATGGGCTCTTCGTCAATCTCCACTTGAATTACTGTATTGGTCTCTGTTTCGATCCCACTGATTTTTTTCAGAAACAGTTCTCTCAGATTTTGATAATCTTTCAGATCACAGCTTCTCAGTGTACCCTGCAAAACCGTATCCTCGGCAACCACATTTTTTGCTTTTCCGCCCTGGATCATCCCGATTCCCACAATAAACGGCCACTTTGACTGATACGTCTGATTCAGCTCATGGGCGGCTTCTATGATCTTTGCTGCTGCATAGATGGAGTCAATCCCACGTTCACTGCTGCTCCAGTGGGCAGCTTTTCCCTTTATCTCAATCTGCACAGAACCAATGGCTGCAGTAGATGCTCCTCTGTGCAGCTCCATTCCCATGGGAGCATCATTGACATAATGAAACATTAAAAATTGATCCACATGAGGATTTTCCATGACACCTGCATCCAGCATGATCTGTGTACCCTGTCCATTTTCTTCTGCCGGCTGAAAGATAAACTTTACATTGACCGGAAGAAGATACTGATATCTGACACAAATCTTTGCAAGCACCAGAGCGGTAGCCAATATAGCATCATGACCACAGGCATGCATAATCCCGTCATACTGAGATTTCCATGGTACATCATTTTGCTCCTGAACCGGAAGTGCGTCCATCTCTGCCCGCACTGCCACAGTTTTACAGTGATAACGTTTCTCCTCTGGAGCCCACACCATGGCGGTAACGCCATTTTCGCCCACCATTTCCGGTCTCAGACCCAGACCTTTCAGATACTGAAAAACATAATCGGCTGTCTCTTTCTCTTCCATACTCAGTTCCGGCCAGATATGAAAATATCTCCGAAGACTGACCAGTTCCTCCTGATAAGAGGAATACGGTATCTGGTTCATCCTGTTTTTCCTCCCTGTGCTTCTATTTTTTCTGCCAGATCATTCAGATAAACCCACCGCTCCATTTTTTCATCCAGCTGTGCTTCCGCTGCTTCCTTTTCTTTTGTCAGCTCATTCAATTTACCTGAATTTGTTGCATTTTTCATGATCTCTTCGTCCAGCTTTTCTATCTTCGCTTCCAGTGTGGCGATATCATCATCGATGGTCTCATATTCTTTCTGTTCTTTATAGGTAAACTTAAGTTTTGTCGGTCGATTCTGTTTCCAATCTTTTGCTGAACTTTTATTCTCCGCCGGACTCTTTTGGGACGCTGTGCCATTTTTCGTCAATATGGTATCATGCAGATCCATATCCGATATTCTCTCTTTCGCTTCCTTATAGTCTGTATAGCCGCCTTCATACTGCAGGATATGACCATTTCCGTCAAATTCCAGAATCCGGTCCGCCACATTGTCCAGGAAATAGCGGTCATGAGATACGGTGATCACAATACCGGAAAACATATTCAGATAATCCTCCAGTATGGTAAGCGTAGGTATATCCAGATTATTTCCTGCTTCATCCAGGATCAGTACATTGCTGTTCTGACAGAGAACTCCCAGAAGATACAGTCTTCGTTTCTCTCCGCCGGACAGTTTTCCGATGGGTGCATACTGCATATCCGGTGTAAATAAAAACCGTTCCAGCATCTGGGAGGCACTGATTCTTCCTTCTTTTGTGATGATATATTCTCCGATCTCTTTCACATAATCAATCACTCGCTGGCTGTCGTCCATATGCTGTTCTTCCTGAGCAAAGTATCCAATCCTGACTGTCTCTCCCGTCTCGATCACTCCGGAATCCGGCTCCAACAGACCTGCCAGCATTTTCACAAAAGTAGATTTGCCGCAGCCGTTAGGACCTACAATACCTACTTTCTGATTTTTCAGGAAAATATAGTTGTAATCTTCAAGAATCTTCTTATCTCCATAGCTTTTACTCAAATGATACAGCTCTATCGTCTTTTTTCCCATCCTTGTCTCGATGGAATCCAGTTCCACTGTCTGATCCTGTACCGGAGCGGAACCATTTTTCAAAGCTTCCAGTCGTTCCAGTCTTGCTTTCTGTTTTGTGGTTCTTGCCCGACATCCTCTTTTTGCCCATTCCAGTTCCATACGCAGAATGCTCTGTCGCTTCCGTTCAGTGGCAAGCTCCATTTCTTCCCTCTCCGCTTTCAGTTCCAGAAAGCCGGAATAATTTGACTCATAGCTGTACATTTTCCCGTGACTGATCTCCAGAATTTTGTTGGAAACCTTATCAAGGAAATAGCGGTCATGGGTAACCATCAGAATGGTTCCCCGAAATTCTCTCAAATATCCTTCCAGCCACAGGATCATCTGTTCATCCAGATGGTTGGTAGGCTCATCCAGCAAAAGTACATCAAAGTCAGATGCCAATACCTTTGCCAGCGCAACTTTTCTTCTCTGCCCGCCGGACAGATGCTCGATCAACGTATCATACTCTGTAATGCCCAGCTGATTCAGATTACTCTGCACTTTCCACTCTGCCTCGCTGTCCTGTGAATAAGACAAAATAGTGGCATGAGGCGGAAAGACAGGATTCTGGGGAAGATATGCGATTTTCAGACTGTTTTGTCTGATGATCTGCCCCTCATCTGCCTCTTCCATCCCTGCCACCATTTTCAGCAAAGTAGTTTTTCCCGTACCATTGATTCCGATGATCCCGATCTTATCACCCTCATGGATTCCAAAAGACGCATCATCAAAAACCGTTTTTTCTCCATATATTTTACTGATGTGTTCTATATTAATTACATTCATCCGGAACGCTCCTTCAATCCTTTATGACACAACTATCATAAAGGATTTTGAAAAAAACGTCAACGAAAAGGAGTAAAATACTCTTTTTATTCAAGACTCGCTCGCGAGTCTTAGCGCGGAGCGTATATCAGATGGGGGATTGACACCCGCCACTGATACATAATTGCTGCTCAACGCCTACAGCGGGAGTCATCCCTCATCTGATATAAATCAGTAATAATATCCACGCACTTATCAATTCCCAGCACTCCACTGTCCAGGGTAATATGATAATTCTGTATCTCTCCCCATTCCATATTGGTGTAGAAATGATAATATGCTTTTCTCTTCTTATCTTTATCCTGCAGACGTTTTTCCGGAGCTGCCATTGTCTCACCATAAATTTTGACGATACGCTCTGCCCGTTTGTCCGCAGCTGCATGGATAAATACTTTCAGACAGTTATCATGATCTCTGAGAATATAATCTGCACAGCGTCCCACGATCACACAGGATTCTTTTTCCGCCAGGTCAAGGATAATCTCTCTTTGTATTTTCCAGAGATAATCCTGTACGGAAGTACCATTATAAGAACTTCCGTAGGAAAATGCATTGGCCAGCCATCCTCCGTGAGAAGCATACTCGCCTTTTTCAGCAATAAACTCTTTTGCCAGTCCACTTTCCTGAGCAATTTTTTCAATCAGTTCGGAATCATAACAGTGAATTCCGAGTTTTGCCGCAACTTCTTTTCCGATGGTTCTTCCGCCGCTTCCAAACTCTCTGCTTATGGTAATAATTCTGTTACTCATTTTGTCTTCTCCTTTACTTTATTATCGCTCAATGTTCTATATGTGTATATGATCACAATCACAGAAATAACAAATGTAAGTACATCCGAAACAGGCATGGAATATAATACTCCGTCCAACCCAAAGAAAATCGGGAGAATCAGGGCAAATCCGACTCCGAAGACAACCTCACGCACCATAGAAAGCATTGTGGATACAAGTGCTTTTCCCAGAGACTGCAGATAAATAAAGGTTGCCTTATTGACTGTTGCCAGTATAACCATACAAAGATAAATGCGGAAACATCTCAATGCAAATTTCGTATAATATGCGCTTTCGTTTGCCGCACCGAACAGTTTGATCAACTGTCCCGGGAAGAATTCCACGATGATAAATGCTATGGCTCCTACTGCCGCCTCAGCGATCAGCAGACGGGTAAAGAGATGTCTTGCTCTGTCTTTTCTTCCTGAACCGATATTATATCCTACGATCGGGATACATCCGGCAGCCATACCTACGGCGATGGAAATGACGATCTGGAATACTTTCATAACAATACCAACGACTGCCATAGGAATCTGTGCATATTCTTCCTGTCCGAAAATCGGATCCAGCGCACCGTATTTCCGAATCATACTGTTGATGGCTGCCATAGCTGCCACCAGAGAAATCTGTGACAGGAAACTGCAGATACCCAGCGGCAGATATTTCTTCATCAGTCTTGTGTGGAACCGGAAACTGCTCTTTTCAATCTTTACCGCTTTCATATGACAGAGATACCAGATTGCCAGAATCGCTGTCAACACCTGTCCTGCCACTGTCGCAACAGCTGCACCCATCATGCCCCATTTAAATCCAAAAATGAACACCGGATCCAGGATAATGTTAACGACTGCACCTGCCACTGTGGAAATCATGGCAAATCTGGGGCTTCCATCAGAACGAATGATCGGATTCAGAGCCTGACCGAACATATAGAATGGAATTCCCAATGTAATATAGAAAAAATATTCTTTGGAATGATGGAAGGTATCTTCATTTACTCTTCCTCCAAACAGTGTCAGGATCTGATTGGAAAAAATCAGATAAATAGCTGTCAGGATCAAGCTGCAGACAATACACAAAATCACTGCACTTCCGATACTTTTATGTGCATTTTCTTTTTCATTGGCACCAAGGCTGATACTTACGAATGCACAGCAGCCGTCACCGATCATCACGGCAATTGCCAGTGCCACTACGGTCAGCGGAAATACTACTGTATTCGCTGCATTGCCGTAGGATCCCAGATACGTAGCATTTGCGATAAAGATCTGGTCTACAATATTGTACAAAGCTGCAACTAACAGGGAAATAATACAGGGAACTGCGTATTTCTTCATCAGTTTCCCCAATGGTTCTGTTTCCAGAAAGGAATTTGATTTCTGATTCATTTTATTTACCTCCATTTATTTACATATTTCTTTTTTGATTCTCTGCACAGCGGCATCCACCGCTGATACATCGCCCAGTATTCCAAGGCAGGTCAGATGCTGCGGACAACTTCCCGGAATCTCAAACACTTCTACTCCGGACGCTTTTTGTGCCAGATCACTTGCGTAGATCAGATCACAGACATCACCATGCAGCAAAGCCAGTGCAGAATGCTCCAAAAATGCTTTCTCCAGTTCTTTTTTCCTGGTTCTTCCCAGAATAATTTCCTTGGTGCCTTCCGAAACGGTCTGCATAACCCTAATCTTCATTTCATGCTCTGCCATATTCTCCCTTCCTTTCTACACAAAAAAAGAACGAGCAGTATTCATCAACTGGACTTACGTGACAAACACTACTCGTTCTTCTTTATATTATTTTATTTTCGACGTACTCAATGATAACACATTTTTTTTGCTGTGTCAAAATACCAAAATTATTTTTTTACGCTAAATCCCCTTTTTATACAACACAAACGAATACACAATCGGAACAAGTACAGAAACCATAAGGATAGCAACGAGCAGCCAGCCCAACTGTAAAATTCCATTGATAAGAAAAACAACTCCACTCAAAATCCACAGCCAGGAAGCAAGACGATGCGTCCGATTCCAGTTTTCTTCACTGTCCAATGTCCATGGAATCTTAATTCCAACAGTATAGTTTTGTTTTACCTTGTGCATATAATTTCCAAGAATCATAAACACAATCCCGACCATAATATTTACAATCATCCATTTATTTTTTTCATCATTTTCATTTCCTCCTGTAAGTTCTGTCAGCCAGAGCATATTATGACGTCACACTTAAGCGAGTGCGGCGTGAGAAAAGCCTCCGATTTTTCGGGGGTTTTTCTTTATTTGTGCACCAGTTTTTACTCTAATGATAGATTTTCCTGCCTCATAGAGCCACATATTTTTCGTCACAGATAGGTGTTTTTCTATTTTTGCACCAATTCTTCAAATTTGTCCTGTTCGAGCAAAATCAGAAATTGGTGCAAATAAGCATAAGCCACACGGCTTCAAAAACGCTCTAATATATCAGTTATACGAGTCGTTTTTACGATATGAAATAAATTCGCTCAAAGGTCGGTCTGATTCTGTTCTCCAATACGTTTTTCCGTTACACGCCCCACCACGAATAAAGTTTGCGGCTCCGGATGGCGTATTGAACGTAATGTCTCGAATAACGACCATTCCATCTTCGCTCAACGAATCAGCGTGCTCTTTTCTTGACTTTCGGATACTACTTTCGTTTGATGTGATTTTAGGATCTAATATAGACCCCTCAAGAACAACATACTCGCATCCATTTTGAACTTTCATTTTACCATCTGCGACTCCATTTGAAAGATAAAAAATCTCATCGGTCTCGACAGTATAGTCTCCAAGGTGAGTATTGCTTTTCAGGTGACTAGATTCGGTTTCACTAGAACCTTCCTCGTCTTCCGGAGCGTTAATCTCCGCAGTATCATCCATTTCAGCAATCAGTTTTAAATAACGAAAGGCTTCTTCCGGCTTTATATTAAAGAACTCGCGGTTCTTACGAATACGCTTATCTGCTAAATCTGTAAGAATTTTGTGGAGACTTGATTCAATGTAAGAATACTTATTACTCTTTACTGTGGCGTAGATTTCAAATGGTAGCGGCACAGCAGTATTGTCTAATTCTTTTGAACGAACATCTACGGGCCTAGAGCTTTTCCCAATCTTAACCCAATCCTCTCGAAAACTGGGATTCGTTAAAATATATCCCGCAAATATAATATATAGAAATGTAATTCAGGCGTGCGGTGGTTATGGCGAAAAGGAGCAATCGGTAGATATTTTAGTGGATGCCTGCGAAACCTAAAAATCTGAATTCCACGCAAACACCTTTTAGGTTCAAAAGAATAATTCCTTCCCATGGTTACAAAAAATCCTCAGCACCGTTACAGGTGTTGAGGATTTTTTCGTTGCAGAGATTTTTTGTCTTTATTACTATGTCGGCGAATCGAATTAAACCAAGATTGCAACAGAAAAGGCCGCATTACTGCGGCCTTTTCTGGATGAACCTAGTATTCAATTCTTTTTCAGTTCTGCTCCACACTTCGCGCAGAAGACACTGCCGGGTTTTACCTCAGCGCCACATTTGGTGCAAAAAACACCGGTTTGCGTGGCAGTTGGTTGAGAGGGAGCGGAAGTCTGAAAACGGTCTGCCAGATTACCGGACTGAGGCGTACTTTTTTGACTTCTTTTCGCAAATTGGTTAGCCACTGCATCCGTTGCTTTATCAATACCCCGCCCCAGTAAATTCTCAAGGAAGCGAATGATCAGGAAACAGACCACGCTTCCAAGGATTGCAACAATTACGCCAATTGGGACGCTTTCCGTATAGGCTCCAGCAGCCATACCAAACAAAATACCTAAGATGATGCCGTTATACGCATAAGTTCTACTTCTCATTTTTATTCCTCCATTATTTGAATCGGTCTGCTAAATTCTGCTTTTCGGATTCCCTATAAGCACCCGATGCTCTGTCTTTCATATCTTTACTTTTATCTGCTGCTTTTGCAATTGTGTTATAGACAAGTTTACAAATCACCATAAGCACAGCTACAATTGCGGCAAAAATCGCAAATATTACATAATCGTTCATAGAATTTCTCCCGCTTTCTTAGAAAATACTACGCTTTGTCGTGATTTCATTCTTGACCGTAGACACTTGAGCATTTGGATCAAGCTGGACGAACATTTTCTCCACCGCGGTAAGGAGCATATTCATTTCATTTTCAAAGGAAGGCCTTCCGTATTTTGTTTTCCAGCTATCAAACTCAAAGCGATATACACTGTTTGTATCAGTCTGTTCCACGCAACGGATACTTGCACTGAAATATGCACCGGTAAATTTGACGGCTTTTGTATTTCCCTCCAGCGAAGTACCGGTTTTCTTTAAATCCAATGCTTTTAAGGCCGCGGCATACTCTTCGTTGGGGATAGGACGAATTGTGAAAATCTCCGCATATTCAACAAAATCACTGGCACGCTGGATGATTTTTCCCTGGCCAATCAAGCGCCCTTTCCACCATGCCGAGAAGCCAATAGCCACAACAATCAGAACGACCGCTGCAATAATTCCACCCATAATTTTTTCCTCCTTGTTTTTCCTTTTGTATTTCTATTTCTGTACCGCCGTTACAAAAGCTGCGGTATCAGTGCTCATTTTTTACGATTTTGGCGAGAAGACAGCGGACGGATCTCCGTAGTAGATATATCCGCTCTTTGCTTTCAGATACACCGTAAGCGTTCCATCATCATTGGGTTCAACGGTAATCTTGTAGGCATTGTTTTTCTCTTTTGCCAGCAAATCGGAAACAGAACTCTGCCCGCCGGTGATCTCAAGCACATAGCCGTCACCTTTAGCTTTGTATGTACCCGTATAATTCCAGTCCATGTAAAGCGTTACCGTTCCGTCCGATTCAAATTCCAGAGCGCTGATGTCAAAGGCATAGCTCTCACATTCATAGTACCCGGACAAGGACGGCAAATCACTGCTACCTCCGCAGGCACTCAGCGACAATAACGCGGCAATCGCCAGCAGTAATGCAATCAGTTTTTTCACAATTATTCCCCCCCTTTCGTTATTTTTTAAATTCGTTTCCGCCGGTGTTATTGTTTAGACAAGACGGAAAGCGGACAGTCGTTTCCGCAATGTTAACATTCTGCTCTATTCTTACACGATACAGAGTTTACATAAAATATGGAATTGACTCATCTCGCTGGGCTTGTTGATCCGGCACACAAATCATATCACTATTTTGTTTGAAAGGCTTTTACTCCGAGTATTCCGGCTTAGCATCAGTTGCTTTATTCGGCTTCGTTTATATGAATCATTACCATCCAGTATTCTTTAATCTGCCATTCCTCGTCGTCCTCATTATAATAAAATTCAATTGGAATGCTTGCCGTAACAGGCTGAATATCGTCAATCATAGAGAGAATATATTGGAATGAAGCCTCTGCCTCTGCTTCGACCTCCGACACGTCGACAGAAAGATACCTTACGCTTTCTACATATTCTTCGATCGCAGCAAAAACTTTTTCGGGAGGGAGAATTGTGACGTCGACAACGAGCCTTGCAGAATCGTTCTTTTTATCGTAGTCAAAGCTGGTTTGATCCGTTTCAAACGTCGCACCTTCAAGTATATAATCTGCAACTTTGTTGCAGATACGATAAGCTAAATCGGTCAAATCCCAAGTATAATTATCTTCAAGTTTCTTGCTTTCATATTCTTGTTCAGGGAACGGATCGTATTTTTCCAAAAAGTCGGGACCATCGTTGCGAAGATAACCCCCCACAAAATATTCTGCCTCTGATATACAGGCTTCTTTAATTTCTTCTTCACTCATGTGGTATTTTTTGCAGGCTGTAAGTGAAAGGACGGAAAATACAACTAACATCAAAGCCATAATTTGCATAAACTTTTTCATTTTCATCGTGAAACACCTCCTGCTTAATAATAAGAATAGAAAACCAACAAAGGAATTACATACGCCAAGATCGCAAGGATTACACTCAGAACTGGCACAGAAAACCTTTTGTGCGGAATATACTGCAGGAACTTGCCCATACTGGTTCTTTTGATTTTTCTCAGTTGAGCGAACAATCCAACGTATAAGTAAGACGATCCCTGTTACAAAAAGTAATAAAACAAGAATAATAATTAAAATTATAAAAAGACGTAAGGTCATAATGGATTCCTCCCTATCTCTCTTTTAAACAGCTTCTTCCAGTATCAATCCCATTATTTTATAGGTCGATATGACCGCCGTACACTGTATGCCCGCTTGTTTTATCTACAGGGCGCTTTGTACCGCAGGCACCGCAGAAATCCTCATCCGGCGGAAGTTCCCTGCCGCAACCAGTACAGAATACCTTTTGTTCTGCTTGATCTGGGTTAGCCCGAGGCGGTTCCGGACGTCTGGTGCCACAGTTGACGCAAAATGTCTCATCCGGCAGCAATTCCCGACCGCAGTTGGTGCAGATTACTTTCTGAGCAGCATCAAAAGCGCCAACGCTCTGATAGACCGGCTGTCCATAAGGCTGTGCTATGGGCATTTGATAGACCGGTTTCTCCTTTTTATAAGGATGTGTCAGCCACCAGCCCAGAAGGAACGCCATAGGAATCAGAAACAGGATAGACAAACAGTATAATTCGCTGCGCATAAAATAGATGTTTCCCACAAGATGCGCAAAGGCGATAAAGATACTGAGTATGCCAGGCAGGAACCACAGCCTGTGCAGCCCACGCTTGTGCTTACCGTCCTTGGCGCACGGCGTGATCGTCATGAGGGTAAGGAGCAGATAGCATAAACTTTCCAGCACATAGCAGCCGCAGATACCGATTGCCCACATCTTCGGGCCAAAGTGCAGCTCATATTCATAGGTTTCAAAAAAGCCCCGGGAGCCACTGTTGAGCAAAAAGCTTACAAGTGTAAAGACGGGTAATAGAGCCTGCATTGCCAGCGCACCCGACAGAAGTCCATTTCGTTTGCGCATAAACAGCAGAACCGTCAGCAGTACCATACTGCCGATCAGTAAAATCTGATAGATGATATGGGGCACAGAGTGGGTGCTGCCAAATTCCACCACCATACGGTAGCCGATCATCTGATCCAGCATTCCTGCTCGTAACAACAGAGATCTTAAGTTTTCAATCAATCCAAGCGCCAGCAATGCTGTGAAAATCGATGCGATCGGAAATTTCAGTTTTTTTGTTTTCTTCATTTTTCTTCCTCCTAGGAATGTGATCAGAACACCAAGAATCGCAACCACAGCCAGCAAAGCAAGCTGCAGTCCATTTTCTGTCCCACTGACCGGAGTGATACTTCCGTCCGCGTTGACCTTTCCGCTGATTCTGTCTCCATCCATCAACAGCAGCTCCGGCGTCTGTGGGTCGCTACCGACTGAATCGGCGACAGGCAGCTCCATGGAGAACACCTGACCGGTTTTAATCTCCACATCGGGGTATTCCGCAGCACCGTAGCTCTCGCCGGTATCGCCAAAGGATACCGTGGATACCGACATTTTACCGTCATCTGTCGCCGTGATGCGCAGAGAATACGCTTCCGGATCATCGAATACGCCGATGCGCTTGGAATCCTCCACCACCATTACTGCCACCTCAGGATGGGCGGCAAGGAGTTCCTCATCCACCTGATTGTCCGTGATCCGACCGACAACTTCACCGTTTTTTACAACCTCAACATCAACGGGACAGTGGATGGCTGTTTGAGAATAAGGGCTACAGCATTTGACCTCTTCCTCCACAACAGTGGTCAGATAGTTGCTGATATCGTGGTTTTTAGATTCGATCAGGTTTTTGATCCCGTTATTGTTAACTGCAAACAGGTGGCTGAACTGATCGATATGACCGAACTTTCCTTTTCCAGAATTTCCGCTTGTGGTAAGAATATTTCGGCCATTTGGGCCAAATGTATCATGAAAATTATAAATATTATGAATGTTTTCATATCCGCCCACAACTGGATTTTCCACCTTGATGGAATCTATGGCACCATAGGTGTATGTAAAGATCCGAGTTGGATCTGTATCCTGAAAAATCCAGCTATTACCTGATTCAGGATGATTTGCTATAGCTGCTGTCAGATTTGCAGCCGCTCCGCCAAGGCTATATCCGGTGATAAAGAATACACGGGGTATTTCTGTGTCATACAAATCTTCATGTCCATTCGCATATGACCGCATTTTATCCCAGATTTTTACCTCAAAGTCAGCTACATAGTTATAGGCTTTATAACTTAAGAACTTTCTGTCCGCTATCATAAACTGATCCCCTGTAAATTCGCTAAGTTCCTGAGAACCACGAGCGACAATGAGAATCAGGTTTGCCTCTTCACCATTCAGCATCATCGGGCGGTGTGCAATGCTGAAAGCATTCTCGCCGCCGTAATTACAGTTCGCTATATTGTTATTTTCAATTCCCATTTGAGAGAAAAGTTGACGAATCTCCGATTCGCCATCGCACGCAGCCTTATTTAACATCGCACCGAGCGTTGCCAATTCGTTGTCGTATTTATAGGCCGATTTTTCAAACAGGCTTTCTCTGAACTTTACGGACGTTCCGGCATAACTGACCGGAATTCCCGGCATATATTTGTCAGCATCATCCACGGCTGACACCTGTTCATATGCCCTGTCCTGCCACCAGCCATCCGGGTAATCTACAACAATTCTGTTGTTTTCCAAATGATAATAGATAGAGTCGATACCGTTCTGGAAGGGCTCCGAAGCGGTGGTGCCGCTGCGATACACATAGACACCGCGCACCTCGCTGGCGTCTGACTCCTTGACGATGTATAGCTCTCCCTGATCTCCATCGTCGTATCGGTAAGTACCGATCCAGTCCGTTGAGCTTATTTGCTGATGTAAATATTTAATTTGATAACCGCAGGCTTTCAGGAAATCTCCCCATCCCCGGCGAATCGCTGTAAAAGACTGCAGAGGCATGGCGTCAAGCTCTTCTGTTGTTGCGGTGCGCAGATATTCAACCTGCCGGTTTTCTCTGAACGTATAGATATATGCCCGGGAGGATTGCCCGTCTGTCGCCCCATTGGTGATAATCAGTTCCGGGTAATCGTCCCCCGCAACATTGTAAAGACAGCCCTTCATTTCCGCACTGTCAAAATATTCCTGCCCCATGTTCCGAAAGCGCCCGTTTAAGAGAAAATTTGCGAATTCTCGGTTCCAGGGATTCACGTCCTCATCCTCCAGGTATACATCGGAATCCGGCGTCATATATCCGGCGATTTTCAGAGCCTCTTTTTCCACGGACACCGGAGCAGAATCTGCATACTCCACAGAAAGGATCATGAGCCTCGACAAGTCGTCCCGGCTATAAAAGGCCACGATGTCATTTCTGGTCGGCTGGAACAGCTCATAAAACAGGGGATCACCCATTCCGTAACGATAATCGCCGTCATAGTAATACTGATGGATGCTGAACAGGTATCCTTTCGCCTGTTCTTGCTCCTCATAGCTGCCGGTTACATCTGCGGCCTCATATTTGGCACGATCATAAAAGCGTATGGAATTTGATCCTTCAATACCGGTTTCTTCCCAACGGTATTTCTCCGCAATGGATCCTGGTAACGTAATATCAAAACCGCTGAAGATTTCTGTTTGTATGGTAACTTCCTCGGACGCAGACACCGCCACGGAAGAAACCGGCAGACAGAGCATCAGCATAAACACTGACAAAATCATGGATAATTTTTTCTTCATTGAAGCCCCTCGCTTTCAGACATTTTACGAAGCAATCGGTTTCCTTAGTCCTCCGGGGAAACAATTAACGTGTCTCCGGAAACAGTATAGGTTCCGCCGCCTGTGATGCCGGTTGCCGAATAGGTGTAATAAAAATGTGTTTCATCCATCGTATAGGTATAATCAAGCCAGCTTCCGTCCTCGGCTCTTAAAGTCATCGTACCGTCAGCGTTCAGTCGAATCAGGTGACGGCTGACATTTTCCGTATTGGGCTGCGCAACTTCAAGCGTCCACTCGCCCAGCATAGAGGTTATGTCAAATCCGGACTGGCCGGCCGAATTTGCAGGGGTGAAGCAGAAATCCGTCGTTCCGAACGCCTCTGATATCTCATGGTCGTAATAAAAAATCCGATCTTCAAAGCTGAGATATAAATTTCCCGCCTCGAAGCGCGCCGTTCCCTGAAAGCCGCCGTATTCGGAGTCGACCGTTCCAGTATGATCGGACAACATCGTAATGGTCAGCTGATCGCTGAAGAACCGGTAAAAGCTAAGCTGACCGGAGAGCGTGGACGCATCCAAAGCCTCTAATTGCAGCGAAGCCGTCATATCGCTGTTTTCCCGTTCCCATACCCAATCACCTTCGTAATCGTAGGCAGAAACCGTATCCTCCAGTGAATTCTCTGGAACAGCAAGCTCCAACCGTTTTAGGATATCTTCCATTTCTGTCTGGAGCGATTCCTTCATCAGGTTTTTTTGTGCTCCGTAATCAGTGACACGGTCGCATACGTAGAACTGAACTGAGCTATATTCCGTAAATTCCATTCCATCCGGAAGCTGGTTCATATAAAAGGCGTTGTTTTCATATTGATAGACCTCTCCAAATTCCCCATTCTCGTCAAAGCCATATAAATGAACATACATGGGGGCATTGTCCAGGGAATCATATACCGGAACATACAGGTTTCCGCCATTTTGATAAATGCGGCTGCTAATGGCAGCTTCGTGGTTTTCCTCCTGCTGCCTTTCGCAGAAAAGCTGAACCGCTTCGCCGTTTTTTACTGTCCATACATCAACAAACGGAAAAATACTCTCGCGATTGTTATAGAGCATCACCAATTCCTCAGTGCCATCCTGATTAAAGTCCATCAGATCAATTTTGAATACACCACGTGCACTGCATTCATACTCAGCTTCATCAAACCAGAGAGAGCCTTGATCTGCAAAGGTCTGTTTAACCACATTCGCATACAGCTCGGTGGTATTGACAGTCTCCTGATTATCTATTGAAGCGTCCTGACCGGATTCTCCAAAATAAATAATCGATCCGCCTTGTTTATCCGGGAGGAAGCAGTTATATCGTTCACTAGTTGCATCACCCTGCATCCAGCACGCATCATTGGCACCAGCATGAATAAAGTTAGGAATCCCTTCAACCTTGTCAAAGACCGTTTCCTCCAGGGTCTCTGTATTGAGGAAGCAGAGGGTCATATTCTTAAAATAGTAGAGCCCGTTCTCGCATAGGGCGAATCTGTTATATGTGCTATCGTCATAAGATGCAAGCTTTTCGATCTCGCCGTCGTTGATGCTTAATCGGTAGATATTTTCCGAATCTGCATAATACAGATAGTCGCCTTTGGGAATGAAGGGGTAATATTTCTCCCAGAAATCCAGCACGTCTTCATCGTCCCGCAATGGCACTTTCCCGATTTCCTCTGCCTCCCCGAGTACCCCTTTCTCAATATCACTATACATTCGGTACAGCGTTTCGCCCATGCGATTATTCTCTGTATCGGGAACAAAGTAATAATAGTATCCGTCGTTATACGCGACAAAGCAGGCAGGCCCCTGGATGGAAAGCAAAGTGTCGTATTCGAACATCCCACCGGTATTCAGATTCAACTGACAGAAGGAATATCTGTCGCTGAAGATGAGATAGTCTCCAAAGAAGTAAACCTCTTCCATTAGGGGCTGAAAATCGTCTCGATACAGTGACCTAGCATATCCAATGAAGTCCTCATAGCTTATAAGGGTGCCATTTTCCTTGCCGTCTTTGCTGAGCCAGTGAATTTCATATTCTTCGTCGCCCTGCTCTGTGGCATTTGTGAATTCTATAAAGCAGATTTTATCGTTCCAGAGGAAGATACCGCCCAGGGAATACAGGCTCCATCCATCGCCTTCAATTTTCTCTGTTTCGTATAGAATCTCCGGCTGTCCGCTCAGATCATTGCTGACCCGCTTAATACAGGGCGCCCAGGTTTCGGTCTCACTTAGAAAATATGTATACTGGTCATCGTAAACAACTGTGGAATATACCAGATTGATAGAGCTGTCGCTGCCTTTAGAGGAGCCGCCTTTCAGGCCGAACACAAAAATCAGCGCCACAGCAAGAATGACCGCCAGCAATACGCCGCCAAGAGAAAGGCCGATGATGA
Organism: Lachnospiraceae bacterium; assembly: GCA_004556655.1. GTDB lineage: Bacteria > Bacillota > Clostridia > Lachnospirales > Lachnospiraceae > Oliverpabstia. Next base: position 30,439 of record SFGF01000050.1, read on the forward strand.
GTCCCTTTTTCGACTTCTTTTGAACCGGAGCCGCCGCACCATAGCCCGTTTGCCCATTAAAATTAGGCTCCTGCATCAGCGGCTCCGGTTTCGGTGTTTGGATGTTTTCCGCTTCATCCGTTATACCTGCCGGTTGCTGCGGCACCGGCGAAGCTTCTTGTGATATCGTTACAGGCGCTCCACACGCGCTGCAAAATTTTGCGTTATCCGGCAAAGGATTCCCGCACTTTGAACAGAACATAATCTCTACTCCTCTCGCTTGCCGGAGACAAAAGCAGTCCCAGCTTATTTTCCATCCCATTTTACCTGAAGCGGCAAAAAAGCGCCCCACACAATCAGGTAGTTTTCAGAAAATATTTTGAAAACTACCTGATTGTGTGGGGACAAAGTCCTGCTCTGCAAATATAATATTGAACAAGGACAAACGTCACGTATTGCCGCTAAAGCGGAAATCAATGGAATAGATTGGAAAAAAGAATTGACTGAGCTCTAGCGTACTTTTATTCTCCCTAAAGAAAGTAATAGATATAGGAAATCGTAAAAGCGAATTAAGCGCAGACATAATTCAGCCGGAGCCTCTATTGAAGCTCCGGCTGAATTATTATAAGCGGCTATTTTTATCTTGCCTCACCATGTAATATCCAGATGAAATTCATCTTCACTAATAACTTTTTGGTCGAATGAAACAAATCGTCCTCCAGTTCCGCCAAATGCAAAAACGCAATCTTCAGGAGCGGGATTGCCGTCGGGATAATTAGGTGTCTTTTCTAGTGCATAAGCAATCACAAACGGAACCGGCCCCCAATGATTTGTTTCCATTGAGGCTCCAATGCCAAGCAAAGCGCTTTTTGAAAAAACAGCAGTTCCCGTATTATTGACATTGTAAAACAATTTTCCTTGATCGCCATACGCTACGTACATCATCATTTCCGGTCTTGCCCCACCAAGAATAAAAAATGTGTCATGCGGATTGGAACTCGTAATATCAAATCCATCAGTCATGTTGAAAGCCTCAAGAGTTCCCACTGCATAAACGATTTCCGACCAGTTTACATTCAGTCCATAGGTTTTTGACAGAGGCCCTTCACTGATTCCCATTCTGCTCAAGCTTGGAAAGTCGTTTCCATTGGCGATTTCATTCCAAGCGCCATCCAGTAATTCGGTATTGTCCTGTTTGATCCAGGGGCTGATTTTCAGGTCGGTTTGGATAACGTAGCCGTCCTCGTCTGTGATGGTATATGTCTTCTCCTGCCAGGCGATGTCCACCGGCTGCACGCCATAGTCGTAATCCGTTACAGAGACTGTTATGGTGTTTTCAGAAACAGAATAGGTCCCTTCAAAATATGTACCGGTTGAACTATCGATCATGTAAAAAGTCTCACTGTTCACATGACATTCATATAACGATTCTTCTCCATTTTCTTCCTGTAAATAGAAATTGGTAGGATCTGCCACGTCGATCTGATGGATCCGGTTCTCCTCTCCATCCGGCATGATCAGCTCCAATGTCTGCATATCCAACATGAAATCCGGATCAAATTCTTCGCTGCTTTCTGCTTCCTGTGGGTTTGAGGATTTATTTAAATCCTCCGGTTGACTGGAGCAGGCGCAAAGACCAAACAGCATACATAAAACAAGTGATAACGCGATTTTCCTCATTTCGTTTTCCTCCTAATTGCTTGTCGGGTATAACGTTCCAACATGGAATTACGCTTATTTTACCCGAACCGGCAAAAAAGCGCCACACACAATCAGGTAGTTTTCAGAAGATATTTTGAAAATATTCCGTTCACTACCCTTTTGTGTGGGTACGAAGTCGGCTTTTTCATGCTATAATATCATTATCATGTCCTAACTGTACTCATCAGCTGGAACCATCTTTTGTAAGGAGGGGGGATAGAATGAGCGAACGTAAAAAATCCGTTGTCCGGCTCTTTGCGGCAGCGGCGCTGTTGTTTGCGGTCTCCGCGTACCGGCAGTTCAGTATACGGTATTGGCCGGAGGATTTTCTGCGTCCATATCTTGTCTGGGCGGTCTATATGTTCCTGCTTTTTAGCTGGCAGCATACAATTACGACGAAAATCACACAGAAATCCATGCGCAGCCATCTGACGGCACAGAATGTCGTCAGTATCCTGTATCTAACGGTTCGCTTCATCCAGGACGCTTTCCTCTATGCCAATATTCCATGGATGCGCTTTACCGGATACTTTATCGACATAGCCGCCATTTTCATACCACTATTCGGACTTTACGGCGCATTCTACCTCGGCAAGGCTGAGGATTACCGAATTGATAAAAAATGGTATCTGCTTCTGATACCGGCTTGTTTTCTGAGCGTAATGGCGCTGACCAACGATCTGCATCACTTTTTCTATTACATTGTGCCGGAGGAACCCCAGCCGAATTTATATTTTCACCCATACATTGGCACATATATGATTCACATATGGGCGCTTAGTATCATTGCGTATCAGGTTTATGTGATTTATCAACGTAACGGCACGGCAAAGTCAGATCCGTTTTACCGAAAGCTGGTTCCCTTCTACGAACCGATTTTACTCTTTCTATTCAGTATTCCTTATGCTGCGACGGCCTATGTGGTGCGGTTTGAGCTTGTGGAATATTCGGCTGGGCTGATTTTCATTCTTGTGCTTTGCTGGGAGCTTTATATCTTAGCTGGACTGATTCCGGTAAATACGCAGTACGAGGAAGTGTTCCGGCGGTCTACAGTAGAGATGCAGATTCTTTCACCAAACGGCGAGACGATTGCAGTATCAGAAAACGCAGCGGATATTACACCGGTTATACTGAAATCCCTGAAGCAGAATCAGCATTTTTCTGTTACGGAAGATGTTATCATGCACCTGCATCAAATCCCGGGTGGGTATATGGTCTGGCAGACCGATCTCTCGCAGATCAATCAGGCTTTACGGGAGCTTCAGAGACTGAATGCGGAACTGGAAGAAGAACAAGATCTGCTGGCGCAGGAAATCCGTATCCAGTCCAGTGAAGCAAGCGTTCAGGCACGCAACGATATTTATGACAGCCTATCCTCGAAGGTTGCCGGGCAACTCGCTTTGATAGAAGAGGTTCTATCTAAAGAAGCCCTTTCATCGGAAGACTGGAACCGTGTCTGTCTCATTGGCACCTACATCAAACGATTCTGCAATCTGCAGCTTACTTATCAGGAACAACAGATGATTCCGATAAGTGATTTAGCCATCAGCTTACAGGACATGGCCAAATGTATGAAGAATATCGGCATCCGAACAAGCCTGGATTTTTGTCCTACATCGAATTTAGAACCAGAGCTGATTCTTCTCATCATGAAAACTTTGGAAGAGATTTTAGAGGAGGCAGATTTTCGTCTGACTTCTGTGGCAATCCAAATCAGCGATACGGTTTGCTTTGAGATTACCGGTACAGATCGCGAGTTTGTTCCTCGCTTTTTAGAGGGAGGATATCGTCTTCAGGCAGAAAAGGTTCCGACAGGTTATCGGCTTTTGCTCTTGCAGGAGGGAGAGGTGATGCAGTCATGAAAAAGAATACATCAGCTAAAATGATTAAAAAAGCCATCGACTCTTACCCCGGCGGAATCTGCTTCTCCGCATTGGATGGGCGGGTCATTCTCGTTAATGAGAAGATGAACAAGCTGATGCTGGAGCTGACCGGACATACAATTCTGAACGCAAAGGCGGCATGGGAGAAACTCACAAACTTTGCTAATAACGGCAAGGCGGAAAAGCTAACCCAATCCTGGCTGCCAAAAGATACGAACAATGAAAATGAAAGCACCCACCAACAGTTGTTCTTCCGCTTCTCCGACAACTCGGTCTGGCGTTTTGAACTGAGATTTCTTGATTCCAATACCGTTCAGATCGAGGCGGCGGAAATTACAGAACTCTACCGACTCAGCGAAGAACTGTACGAGAACACCATTCGGCTGCAGGATATGCAAAAGCGTCAGAAAGCCTTGCTGGACGGTATCGTTGAAGTCAATTTGAATAAAGAGATTCTCACCGCGAAAATGCATATCCATGATGAGCTGGGTCATTGTCTGCTGGCCACCACTAAGGCAATTACGGAAGACAGTCTGGCTGAGAATGCCGACACACTGCGGAAAAGCTGGAACAGTACCATTCAGGATTTTTCCAATA
>SFGF01000051.1 GCA_004556655.1 Lachnospiraceae bacterium
TGTAATGCTCCGGAACAGAATCGGGAATATTTCCTGGATCTCCCATTTTCGACAGATTTCCTGCAGCATCTGTGATAGAAACATCAAAGCTATACTCCCCATCCTCATTGTAACAATATTTCATTTCGTATGTATCATTACCAAGTTCTTTCCATCCACTCTCATATCCGTCAGCCGGAAAGGCAAACTCTGTACCTGCAAAATCACTCTTTCCATAATTGTTACGTTTAAAGTATGCATCCGTCACTTTTACAGTTACTGTACGATCTGTCTGAAAATAAATATCATTTTTTGCTTTTCCGTCAAAGGAAACATTCAGTACAGGTTTCGCAATATCATAGTCAAATGAGATTGCATCCGTCATTTGTGCATTTCCCGCATAATCTACTGCAGTAACCCTGACAGTCACACTGTTTCTCACACCTGCATCAGCAGAAACCACCCCTGCATAGGGTATCGTAAATTCACCTGAAAACTTCATGGCATCATCATTTGCCTTTAGACCTGCCGCTGTCTGTTCTGTTGCCACGTAATCTCTGGAAATCGTTCCCGACCACCCATCTGCCGTCTGCTCTTTACCATTTAAATACGCCTGATAATGGATTTCTTTCACACCGGAAAAACTATCACAGTGTTCTATCAAATCTGTTGATTCAAACAAAACTGTTACATTTTTGTTATATATACCGCTACCACTTGGATTTTTAATTTCAACTTTTATCAAATCTGGTTTCTGACTGTCAATGACAATGCCATTGGAACCTGCATACTGAACATTTCCCACATTATCGATCGTACGTGCAAATACAATCTGACGTCCTTCATGAAACAAAACTTCTTTCGGTTTTGCATCTTCAGTACCATTCCAATCATTTTCAGATTCCAATAAAGCCTCTATATATTCCGTCGATTTTCCCTGAATCTCTTCATATGCCTTTATCACATATTGAACAGAATTTACTCCACTCTGATCATCACTCCCAGTGACAAATGCACTGGCATTCTCTGTATTACCAAAAATTCCTAATGTCAGCAGACTGGTAATTCGTTCAAACGTATCTGGAGCATCACGATTACTGTTCGCTGTTACCGTAATGGACGCCGTTGTATGCGAATCTGTTATAAAATCCACTTTTTTAATAAGCGAACATGTTTCCGTTGCTTTGTTCTTTAGCATAAAATAGAAGCAGCTCCTGCCATTTACAGAAAAATCCAGTGGTTTCTCATGTCCGTTCTGATCGCAATATACAACTGCATCATATCCAAAGCCTTCCTTTACAACAATCGGCTCCATATTCGATGCACCTTTTTTTACCCAGATCTTGCTCCGGCTTTCATTTACACAGATTTCAGAAGTTGATAAAGAATACTCATCATCTGCTACTTCTCTCCTGTTGATTATCAGTTTTCCTACCGGTGTTCCCCGCAAATCAAACTGATAATTATTCAAAACTTCCGGTTTTGGATCAGACGGCTCAGAAACATAGATATCGTACTCTCCTGAACCGGATTCTTTATTTGCAGAAACGGTGAATATTGGCATATACGATTCGATAATACTATTTAACAGCACAGCAACATTATCCGTTATGATAAAACCCGAAAATACTGTATCCGCATTCTTTTTTACGAAAGCACTGATATCCGGATTCTCACTATAATAATCTTTTTCAATCTCTACACCTGTCAGATCTACCTGGATTGTTGCCGGGATTATATTACATTTAAATTGTTCAACATTTGATACGTTTAACATATAATTATCTTTTGCTTTTCCAGCCAATTCCATTGTTATACCACCGTTCGCCGAATCCACATTCAGAGGAATTCCATCTTCTGCCACATTGCCGTCTTTCAACATATATGTTTTTTCGATTCCTGTCATTACATACACTTCATCACTATTAACAATTCCTGATAAAACAACATTATCCAGATTGATATTTTTTGTGCCATCATATACTCTGTCATCCGGGAATGAAATACTATTGATTGTTAATTCCTTAGGAAGTACTTTGACAACACCTGTACCCTTCACAGAATTACGAAGAATCACCTCCTCCCTCCATGAATCATCATAACTTACCGTAATTACACTATTTCCGGCTGACAATGTACCAAATGACACTTTACCTGCTACTTTATATAATTCACCTTCGTAAGTTACAGAATCTATATTTACCGAAATATTCGCAAGAATATTTTTCGAATCAGAAGCACTCCAGCCATCGGGATTCTTGATCTGAGCTATTTTATCCGTAACATTTATATCTGGATCAGCTGCAATCCATGCTTCAAAATTCAACGACTGTATCCTGGATACTTCCTCATAGGGAATCTCTGTTACACTGGCAAATATTACTGTTTCTGTCGTTTGATTCATAGTCCGTGTAAAATCTTCGCCATTCACATCTCTCGCAGAAAGCAATACTATGATCGTTGCAGCCACAACAACCAGTCCAAATACAAATAACCACTCTGATATTGTTCTCTTTCCTTTCATGACTTTCCTCCTCTTGGTTCAGTTCATCTATTCATCTCCGATTACTTCATCCGTATGGATTTCCACAATACTTCTTTCGATCACAAACACCTCATCTACATCCCACATCTGCATATTTGTCCGGTTTATCACGGAAACCTTATTTTCTTTCATCATTTCACTGATGGCTTTTCTTGCATCCCGTCCTGTGATTTCTCCAATTACTCTTGGAATCTTAAAAACAAAGAACAAAATAACAGTGATTATCAGTATGACAAGTGATGCTATTGCAAAGTACACAAAAATACTGTGATAAAATCTTATTTGTTGCTCAAAATTCTGGGCACTCATCAATTATCTCCTTCTCTATTTTTTGACACAGTGTTCGAAGCAAATGCGGATGTGATATTTCTTTTCGCCATCTGTATGTTTTCACCGATTGAAAGTATCAAATCTTCTGCCTGCCTGTTTTTTCCCGTATTCAATGCGCTTAGTTTTTTCTGAATATCATCCAGTGCCTGAACCAGAGTAGTCTGCTCCAGGCCTGCATCTCTGAATTCTGTCGTTCTGCTGAATATCTGATACACAATCTCATTATAAAGACGCAGTTCTGTGATCACATTGTCACGTTCTCCCACATTTTCATCCATCATTGATATCAGATCATACCAATAATCTTTATACGAAACCTCTTCATCTCCTGCCTGATTAGCGGCACCGATCTTACCACTGTACTCACAGATTTTTCCAAGGATCTCGGCCCTTATTTTCCACGCATCTTTCTGAGAATTATCTTCTCCCAGATCTACAGCATCCATATCTGCATCGATAACATTTCGAAACCACCCTTTTGCAGAAGCCTTGTCTCCGCCGCTTCCCATGGAATAATAATAAGCCAGACCCAGTCGATAAGAGAATTTGATATATCCACTTTTATTTGCCTTAAAGTATGTATTGTTATCTTTTTCCCGTCCGTTATCTTTAGTATCCAGAACTGTGTTGATCATCACATCATCCTCTGAAGTAAATTCATTATCCTGAAGCATGGTATCCAGCATTCCCAGATATCCTTTTTCGGATACAGGATTCAACGCGATCGCTTTTCTGTACTGATCCAGTGATTCCGTACCGGATGAAGTCTCTGCCTTACTGATATAATAATCAAACCCATCTTTTTCTGTATTTGAATCCATAATTTTTCCGAACAATGAAACTCCGCCTAAAATCGCAGTCATGGCTGCACATCCACCAAAAACAATCAGTTTATTTCTCAACATCTTACGATAAGGCATTCCCAATCCTTCCGGATGCTCAAGATCATATTTCAACTGTGCACAGGACGGATATCTGTCTTTCATCTCATATTTCGTACACTTTTCAATAATCATTTCCAGACCAAGAAGTGTATTTCTCCATTCACGAGATGACTGTTCCAAAAGTGCCGGTCTGCACTGGGTAATCCTTGGAAAATTAAACGGAGTTGCTGCCGGATTTCTGCCGGTAATCAGATGATGAAGAGTTGCCCCCAGGCAATAGATATCCGTCTGTGGCCCGGATTGTCCATTCCCTCCATACTGTTCCGGTGCTGCATATCCCGGAGTTCCGAGACAGGTGGTATCTTCTGAATTGCCGGATTTGAATACTCTGGCAGTACCGAAATCAATCAAAGCAATCTCTCCATTCGGTCTCAACATGACATTGGCTGGTTTCATATCACGATAAATGATAGGATTTGGTCTCGTATGAAGATAGTAAAGCACATCACACAATTGGTTTCCCCAGGAAATCGTATCCTCTAAAGAAATTGGTTTCCCTTCCTGCTCCATCTTTTCTTTTAAGATCGTGTGCAAAGATTTACCCTGAATATAATCCATGACGATCAAAAAGGTATCTGCATCATCAATAATATCCACAATACTCGGCAGATATTTGTGGTTAAGATTTTTCAAAATATCACTCTCAGCGATCAGTCCCTTTTTAACTGTTGAAAAATCCTGCACACCTTCTTTTCGTATTTCTTTGATCGCCCATGTCTTATTTGCCCTTTCATTTAAGGCCAGGTATACCACACTCATACCTCCCTGACCGATGATACTTAACACTTTATACTTCCCGTCTACTACAGATCCGATCTGAAGCATCCTCTATCCCTCCCGACACGTTCTAATCAGCACTGCGGAAATATTATCCGCTTCTCTGCGCTGCTTGTTCAATTCAGTAAGAAAAACTACATTGTCACGCATAATCTTTTCATTCACCAGAACAGACGGATTCAGATATTTATAAATCTCTTTCGAAGTGATAATATGACGAAATCCATCACTACATAGAATAAATACGTTATCCGGATAAACCTGTCCTTCATAAAAATCAGGAATCACTACTTCAGAAGCTCCCACACACTGCAAAAGAACATTACGCAATGGATGATACTTTGCTTCTTCCTCGGTAATATGTCCTGCATCTAACTCACGCTGTACAAAGGTCTGATCTTTAGTAAGCTGATAAAGCTGATCAGACACCAGATATGCCCGGGAATCCCCTACATTCATTAAATAGTATCGATCCTGCATAAGTAAAACAGCTACAATAGTAGTCCCCATACGTATGCTGCGTTTTGAAGCATAGGAAGCAAGCTTCTGATTCTGTTCCAACACCATAGTATCCCACTGAAACTTCAGATCTTCCGAACGGAAACCACGTTTTAACATAGCTGGAAACATTGTCTCAAACCAGTTTTCCATGGACCTGATGATCGTTGCTCCTGCAAGTTCACCTTTTGTCAATCCTCCCATTCCATCACATACGACTCCAAGACAAACTTTACCAATACTTGTCTGTGCAACTTTAATCAGTAATGCATCCTGATTGATTCCCTTTTTGATACCTGCGTCACTATTCGCTGTAATCATATAATTCATAGATCCATTCACCTTTTCCCTTCTTATAATTAACTTAATTCATCAATTAATAGTTCCATATACCGTATGCTTTCTTCTAAACTGCTTACCTGGGGAGTTTTCATAAAGTCCCTAAAAAACTCATGCAATATTTTTGTAAAACTCTTTTCATTCAATATAAATTTGATATTTTCTTTTTCTGAAACGTACATAAATACGGTATCCGTCAATCCATAAGAATAAATGTGAAGCTCTTTCGGGAAATCAATTCTGTTCTCTTTCATAAAATATAATTCATATTTTTCATGTTTCAGCGCGTCCAGCAGTTTTCTTAATAAAAGCAGCCGACTGTTACCTTTTACCGAACCACTATCATTTTCTTGTTTCTTTTCTTTTATTTCTTTTTCTGCAAATATACGCAAACCTTTCTTTGTACAATAAGAAATAATTTTCGTCGGGTTTTCCATTTTTAGCTCACCAACATATGGTTGCTGAGACACTGTATACATAACATTTTCCGTTTTGTTTTTAAAATCGAAGAATCCACAGAAATTTTCCTTGTCTTCAATCCATTCAAGCAAAATCCGACATTCCTGCTTCAATTCCCGAAACAGCTTATCGTAAAATTCAATTATTTCTTTATCTTTGATTATTACACCTTTATTCATGGAAGCATTCATATTGATTACATAATGATTTGTTAAGACCATACATGGCAGAAGTGAAGCAGAACTGAAATGTGATGCAACCTGATCATAATAATGATAAATCCTGTAATTCTCATTATTACTGAATATGATAACGGGTATAAGAAATTTCAACATTCTGATATTATATAGCTCGTCTTTTTGATATCCACCTCCAGGTGGATGATCCAGGCATATGATATGATCAATCCTGAGATGTTTATAGTTTTTACATATTTCCGGCATAATACTGCCCAACACGGGCGCATCAGGCTGCATGATGATGCGTATAACCCCCTTTGGATCCAAGGCCTCCTGTTCCATCACAGCTTTGATCAGATGTTCTAAATCCATCCGGTTGTTCACTGTTTTTATATCCGGTATCTCATGTCGGTGAGATGACCGGATTGATATATTGGAGCTGTTATTGAAGCTTTCCAGAAAATCAATCACTGCCTGATTCTTCTCGTATACAGAATCACCCATTCTGGCCCTGATATATTCCGACCAAATTTCATCGTATTCATATGGAGGTAAATTTAAGATGTCAATCAGCTTCATCATCTTCCCCGCATCCGGAGATACTCGCATCCCGTTTTTCATCAATGCAATATAACTGCGAGTAAATCCGCTCACTTTCGCCAGCTGATTCTCTGTCATCCCAGAATCAATGATACATTGTTCCAGATGCTCTGAAAATTTTGACATATACCGTTCCCCTTTTCGTTAAACATTCATAAACTAGGAATGAAATAGTTTCTATTATTTTAATTTAATTACTTTTTGGTGACAATACGTTACATTAAATGTTACTATTATATTCACTTCGTCACTTTTATATGAACAAAAAAGACATAACCCTTTTGGGATTATGTCTTTTAGTTTTATGATATATTGATGAGTCTCCCGACAAATGGGATGAGATTACAGATTTGGACGAATCAGTTTCGGCCGATATCCAGCTCTTTCCAGTTCTCCCACGATCTGCTGTTTGTGTTCCGTTCCAAATGCCTCCATTGTAATCTTCAGCTCAACAGCCGCATTACGATTGGTGCTGTAGAACTGGTTATGATCCAGCTTGATAATGTTACCCTGCTGTTCAGCGATCAGCTGGGATACACGAGTCAGCTCACCAGGACGATCCGGGAGAAGTACAGAGATTGTAAAGATTCGATCTCTCTGAATCAGACCAAGCTGTACCACGGATGCCATGGTGATCACATCCATATTACCACCACTTAAGACAGATACGATCTTTTTATTTTTTACATTCAGATGTTTCAGAGCAGCTACTGTCAAAAGTCCGGAATTCTCCACGATCATTTTATGATTCTCTACCATATCCAGGAAGCACACAATCAGCTCATCATCTTCAACTGTGATGATACCATCAAGATTTTTCTGAAGATACGGGAAAATTTTTTCACCCGGAGTCTTTACTGCTGTACCATCTGCAATCGTATTCACACCGGGAAGTGTTGTTACTTCTCCTTTATCCATGGATACCTGCAGACAATTGGCTCCAGCCGGTTCGACACCGATGACTTTAATATTGGGATTCAGCAGTTTTACCAAAGTGGATACACCGGTTGCCAGACCGCCTCCTCCTACAGGAACAAGAATATAGTCTACTAACGGCAATTCTTTTACAATTTCCATAGCAATTGTTCCCTGACCGGTTGCTACAGCCAGATCATCAAACGGATGAATAAATGTATATCCATTTTCCTCTGCCAGTTCATACGCACGGACACATGCTTCATCATATACATCCCCATAAAGCACAACCTCTGCACCATAACTCTTGGTTCTCTCCACCTTGATAAGAGGGGTGGTAGTTGGCATAACGATGACCGCCTTCACACCAAATGCTTTCGCAGCATAAGCCACACCCTGCGCATGATTGCCTGCGGAAGCAGTGATCAATCCTCTGTCTCTCTCTTCTTCTGTCAGTGTGCTGATTTTATAATAAGCACCGCGAAGCTTATATGCCCCGGTTCTCTGCATATTTTCCGGTTTAAAGTAAACCCTGTTTCCTGTCATATTGCTGAAATAGTCACTATGAATCAGTTTTGTCTCCTGTGTTACCTGTTTTACAATTTCTGAAGCTTCTTCAAATTTCTCTAATGTAAGCATTTCTTTACCTCTCATTCATCCTCTTTTACATTAAATAATGCATTTACAAACTGATCTGCATTGAATTTTTGTAAATCATCTATGTTTTCACCAACTCCGATATACTTTACAGGAATATCCAGTTCTGACTGAATAGCAACAGCGATACCACCCTTTGCCGTTCCATCAAGCTTCGTCAGAATAATTCCGGTCACATTGGCAACTTCCTTAAACTGACGCGCCTGTGCAAGAGCATTTTGTCCGGTAGTTCCATCAAGTACAACCAGAGTTTCCAGATAGGCTTCCGGGTATTCCCGTTCCAGGACACGATAAATCTTTCTCAGTTCTTCCATCAGATTCTTTTTATTATGGAGACGTCCCGCCGTATCGCACAAAAGTACGTCTGCATTTCTTGCTTTCGCTGCTGCCACGGCATCATAAACGACAGCAGCCGGATCAGCTCCCTGCTGTCCACCAATCAGGTCTACATTGGCTCTGTGTGCCCATTCACTCAGCTGTTCTCCTGCAGCTGCTCGGAATGTATCCGCTGCGGCAACAATTACTTTTTTGCCCTGATCTTTTAATTTTCCTGCCAGTTTTCCTACCGAAGTAGTCTTACCCACACCATTGACTCCAATCACCAGGACAACAGATTTTCTGTTTTCAAATTCATAGGCTGTATCACCTACATCCATCTGTCTTTTGATCTCATCAATCAGAAGCTGTTTACACTCGGATGGCTCTTTAATCTTTTTTTCTGCAACTTCTTGTTTCAAATGTTCAATAATAGCAGTCGTTGTGTTGATCCCAATGTCTCCCATCACGAGAATTTCTTCAATTTCCTCATAAAAATCTTCGTCAATACTGGAAAATCCACTGAAAATAGAGTCAATTCCAGCCACAATGTTATTTCGCGTTTTTGCAAGTCCATCTACAAGACGCCTGAAAAACCCTTTCTTTTCCTCTGACATATTACTCCTCACTTTCCTGTTACTCGGTCTCACACTATTCTGTCATTCATCCAGCTGGTTTTCTATCAGATTGACAGAAACCAGAGTAGATACACCTTTTTCCTGCATCGTGATACCGTACAGACGGTCGGCTGCATTCATGGTACCTCTTCTATGTGTTATAATAATAAACTGTGTGTTTTTTGTCAACTTATGTAAATACTGGGCAAACCTGGTTACATTGGAATCATCCAGCGCAGCTTCAATCTCATCCAGCAGACAAAACGGTGACGGCTTCAGATTCTGAATAGCAAACAAAAGTGCAATAGCAGTAAGTGCTTTTTCCCCGCCGGAAAGCTGCATCATGTTCTGCAGTTTTTTCCCCGGTGGCTGCGAAATGATTTTAATTCCGGCTTCCAGAATTTCTTCATCCTCCATCAGTTCCAGCGTACCTTTTCCTCCGCCAAACAGCTGTTTGAATGCTTTATCAAACTCGACCCGGATCTGTTCAAACTTCTCCGTAAACTGTTTGCGCATACCTTCATCGAGCTCTGTAATAATTCCCTTTAATGTCTCTGCTGCCTGTACAAGATCGCTGTGCTGTGCGCTTAAAAATTCATGTCTCTGAGATACTTCTTTATATTCTTCAATTGCATTTACATTTACATTGCCAAGTTTTCTAATGGAATCTTTTAACTCTGCAATTTCTTTCCGGATCACCGTACGATCCGGAATTTCTTCCATCTTATATCCTGCGGCCTGACTGGGAGTGAGCTCATATTCTTCCCACAGATAGTTAATCTGATTTTCCTGACGTTCATCCAGCTTTTCTATCTGGCTGTTCAGACGGAAACACTCTTTATCCATCAGACTGATATGACTGGAAAGCTCATCTCTTCGGCTAAAGAAACTCTTGTGCTGATTATTCAGCTCTTCTTTTTTCTTCAGATATTCTTCCATCTCTTTCTCATCATCAATCTGAGCCTTACCGGCTGCTTCAATGGTCTTTTGAATCTCCAGAATATTTGCTTCTTTTTTCTCCATATCCTGACTGCTTTCTTTCATAGAAATCCGGATATGATCCAGTTCTTCTTTCAGACCTTTTTCTTCCTGTAGGATTCGTTCGATATTTTCCTGTGAAAAACTGCGTTTCTGTTCTAAAGCAGTATATTCTACCTGAATCTCATTCAGCTCATTCGCATATTGGGTCTCCTGCTTTTGATACTCATCCAGCTCTGCCTGTTTTTCACTGACCAGATCCTCCTGCTGTTTTTCTTTCGCACTGGAAAGTTCCATCTCCGCCTGAATGAGGGAACTGCTCTCCTTTATTTCCCGAATCTGTCCTTCAATCTCCCGTCCTTCAGACTTAAGCTGGCCATAACCTCCCCGGATTTCCCGGATTCTGCTTTCCGCCTGTGTTATATTCATTTTCTCAGTATTTTGGGAAAGCTGCAATTTCTGAAGCTGTTCTGTCAGATCAGACAGATGATCTCTGCGATCATTTCTGTCATCTCTGTTTTTGGCAATGGATGTCTGCATTTTCTGCATATCTCTTTTCAGTGCCTCAACACTTTGCTCCAATTCTTCAATTTCTCGTTTTCTTCCCAACAAATTACTGCTGTTTTTAAAAGCACCTCCGGTCATGGACCCACCCGGACTTAATAACTCTCCTTCCAGAGTGACAATTCGCAGTGAATGGGAATACTTTCTCCCGATTGCAATGGCATGGTCAATGGTATCCACTACCAGCGTTCTGCCAAGAAGCTGTGACAAAAGCGTTTGATATAAAGCGTCCGCTTCCACCAAAGTATCAGCGGTTCCTACAACTCCCTGTTCTTTCAGAGCAGCCACATTTGTAAAGCTGCTTTTTCTCATGTTCGTTAATGGCAAAAAGGTGGCACGTCCATATCGATTTCTTTTCAAAAATTCGATCAGATATTTTGCCGTCTGATCATTATCCGTCACAATATTCTGTATGCTTCCGCCAAGAGCAGTCTCAATGGCAACCTCATACTTCTTCTGCACTTTAATCAGATCTGCCACTACTCCGTGTATTCCCGGATGATGTGGTTTCTGCTCCATCACTTTTCGAATACTGTTGCCGTATCCTTCGTAACGCTCTGACATATTCCGCAGAGATTCCAGACGGGATGCTTCCCTGTGATAAGATGTCTGTGCGATCTCCAACTGTTTGTTCTGCTCATCCATCAGCTTTCTTATAGACGCCACTTCTCGCTCAGTTTTACGGTAATCCCGATTCAGTTCATCCATTCTGTCACTGATTTCCTGATATTTTTTCTGATGCGCCTTGATAATCTCTGACTGTTCGGATTCTTCGCTTTTTAATTTCAAAATTCTCTGACTTAATGCCGCTTTCCGGATACCAATCTGTTCCAACATGGCATCGTATCTCTGCATTTTTCCCTTCGTTGATGCCCGTTGATTCAGAATCTCAATAATTTCATTTTTACTTTCTTCAATTACCGCGCTGCAAATCCCAATCTTTGAACGCAGATTATTCAGTTGATCCTGCTGTTCTTTTTTCTTTTTCGATATTTCTTTGATTTTTAATTCCTGCTGCTCTTTTTCCGCAAGATGACCATTTGCCTCTTCCGTACGGCGGGACAATTCCTGTTCAATAAATGAAATCCGCTCCTGATAATGTTTATCATTCTGATGTGCTGCACGAATCTGTTCTTTTAAGATCTGAATATCATTTTCCAGCTGCTGTTTCCTCAAAGCATTCTGACCGGACTGTTCTCTTGCCTGTTGAATCTTTCCATCCAATTCTTCCAGCTCTTTTTCCAATTCTTCATACTCTGTTTTTGTCTGCTCAAATACGCTCTGTGTCTGATTCAATTCCTCCTGTGCAGCCTGATATTTTTCCTCCACTTCTTTCAACTGCTGACGGATATAAGATGTCTCCACCAGAAACATATTCACATCCAGCTGTTTTAATTCTTCTTTCTTTTTCAGATAGATTCTGGCCGTCTCTGACTGCTTTTCCAAGGGGCCCAGCTGGCGTGTCAATTCAGATAGTATATCTGTCACACGAACCAGATTTTGCTGTTCCTCCTCCAGTTTCTTAAGAGCAGTATTCTTTCTTCTCTTAAATTTTACGATTCCGGCAGCCTCATCAAAAAGTTCTCTTCTTTCTTCCGGTTTTCCACTGAGGATTTTGTCAATCTGTCCCTGACCGATAATCGAGTATCCTTCTTTTCCGATACCCGTATCATAAAAAAGTTCATTGATATCTTTCAAACGGCAATTGACTCCATTCAGAAGATACTCACTCTCGCCTGACCGGTAAAGACGGCGGGTGACTGTCACTTCCTCATATTCAATATCAAGCTTATGGTCGGAATTATCCAACGTAATGGCGACAGAGGCAAAACCCAATGGTTTTCTTGTTTCTGTTCCGGAAAAAATAACATCCTGCATATTGCCCCCACGGAGCTGTTTTGCACTCTGCTCACCCAGTACCCATCGAACCGCATCACCTACATTACTCTTTCCGCTGCCATTTGGTCCGACAATTCCGGTAATACCGTTGTGAAATTCAAATACGATTTTATTGGCAAAGGATTTGAATCCCTGTACTTCTATACTTTTTAGATACATATGTCACCTGCTCAGTCAAAATTCTATCTTATTTATCATCTTTCTTTCAGTTTGCAGATTGCCTGATATGCAGCCATTTGCTCTGCTGCTTTTTTCGTTCTTCCACTTCCAGTGCCCATGGATTTTTCTCCGATCCAAACCTCCGCAGAAAATATCTTGTCATGATCCGGACCTTCTTCCCCCACCATATGATAAGAAATTTCACCCGGAATATTCCCCTGCACCATTTCCTGAAAGATGGTCTTGCTATCGAAAAAGAGCTTTTTGTGTTCGATATCATTCAGTACAAATCTGAGTATAAACTCTTTTGCATTAGCAAATCCACCATCCAGATAGATCGCTCCGATCACAGCTTCCATCGCATCGGAAGTGACAGAATCTCTGTGACGGCCGCCGGTCATTTCTTCACCTTTTCCCAGACTCAGATACTCTCCAAGCCCAAGTTCTCTTGCACAAAATGCCAAGGTAGGTTCACATACGAGGCTTGCCCGAAGACGAGTCAATTCCCCCTCCGGCATCTGGGGATAATTTTGGAATAAATGCTCACTGCTCACCAGCTCCAATACAGCATCACCTAAAAACTCAAGCCTCTCGTTGCAGTCAAGACGATTCATCCTGTGTTCATTGACATAGGAACTATGTCTGAGAGCTGTTTCCAGCAGTTCAATATTCTGAAACTGATACTTTATCCTGTGTTCCAGTTTCTGTATCTTATTCAACATTCTTTTCACCTGTTAACTTTCTAAGAGGATGCTGCGGATCAAAACTTCTCACAACATCCTCATTTATTTTTATTCAATCGCTTTTTTAATCGCTTCCACCGCATCTCCTACAGATACAATCTTTTCCGCTTCTTCCTGGTCAATTTCAATATCAAAAGCTTCTTCCACTCCCATAAGGATCTGAAATACATCCAGTGAATCCGCTCCCAGATCATCTGTAAATGTGGTATTCATGGTAACTTCAGATGTATCTACATTCAGCACATCTGCAATAATATTCTGTAATTTTTCCAGTTCCATCGCTTACCCCTCCTTTTTCTCTGTTGTAATGTGTTCCTTTATTTTTCCGCAGATATCTTCCTGCGTAAAAGTAATACATTGAAAAATGGAGTTTCTGATTTCATTTGCTTTGGAATTTCCATGGCTTTTTACTACCAGACCTTTCAATCCTAAAAGAGGCGCACCGCCGTACTCACTGGCATTAAAAGTTTTCATAGTCTCTTTCAGAGCCGGTTTTACAAGAAGTGCACCGATTTTACTTCTCAACGAACTCATCATTCCGTCTTTGATTTTTTTAATCAGTGTACCTCCCACACCTTCATAAAGCTTGAGAATTACATTTCCCACAAAAGCCTCACATACTACAACATCGCATACACCCTTGGGAATATCTCTCGCTTCTACATTTCCGATAAAATTGATATCTTTACACTCTTTCAGCAACGGGAAAGTTTCTTTCACCAGGGCGTTTCCTTTTTCTTCTTCCGCACCGATATTCACCAAACCAACCCGGGGATTCTTTATACCCATCACATTCTCCATATAAATGGATCCCATTCTGGCAAACTGTACCAAATGAGAAGATCTGGCATCTACATTCGCTCCACAGTCAATCAACAAAGAAAAGCCGTTCTCTGTCGGAATAAGCGGTGCTAAAGGTGCCCGTTCCACTCCTTTGATTTTTCCTACCAGAACCTGTCCTCCTACCAAAACCGCACCAGTGCTGCCGCAGGATACAAAAGCAGATGCCTCTCCCTGTCGTACAAGACGAAGAGCCACAACCAAAGAGGAATCTTTCTTTTTCTGAATTGCATTGACCGGCGGTTCTCCCGTCTCAATCACCTGAGAAGCCGGTACTACCTGAACTCTTTCCTTCGGATAGGTATACTTTTCAAGTTCTTTCTGAACAGCCTCCTCCTGACCGACAAGATATACAAAAAGTTCTTCTTTTGCATTGACTGCCTCTATTGCCCCTTTTACAAGCTCCAATGGTGCATAATCGCCGCCCATCGCATCAACAGCCACTTTTATCAAATCTTTCATTTTTTTCCATCCTTTCCCGGAATCTAAAATATCACTAAAGTCATAATACTAAACATCACTGCAAATTGCAAGCAAAGTTCATTTCTATGATTTTATCCCTGGTTTAACCATAAAAAATGTGGAAAGAATTGCTTCTCCCCACATTCCTGTTTTACTGCATCACTCCGTCAGAACCGAGATGATATCCTTCTACGTCTGTATCGTGGAGCATCACTCCATTTTCATCGAAATAGTAATACTTATCTCCGTCCAGATACCAACCTGTTCTCATATATCCATTCTCATCGAACATATACCACTCACCCTGAATATACTCCCATTTGCTCACTGCATTCGTTCCATCCGGATATATATACATCCATGAGCCGTTTTCTGTCTGTTTCCAGGTGCCCTGGGTTTCTTCTGTCGCTGTCTCAGAAACAACTTCCTCTTCTGTAATCGTAACACATTTGGTTTGGCTCGCTGTCATCTGGATTCCTTCATCTACTTTATTGGTAACCACAACATAATAATACGTTGTACCCAAATCTGAAGTAGGCGGAACAAAACTGCTTTCAACTGCTCCTTCAATCTTTGTACCACCGCCGTTGGAATCCACATTATTCTTATACCACTGATAAGAAAGTGTTCCTCCATCCTTGACCTCCGCTTCAATCACAATCGCATCAGCCTCTCCATTTAGAGCATAAGTAACAGGTTCACCCATTTCACTGGTAATCGTAGGTTTTTCTACATTCTCATCAATATTGGCAGCTTCCAAGATCACCTGCGCATTCACTGTATCCGTCTTTTCAGTTTTATCTTCGCCATTCCACAAAATCTCCAACGTGTCCTTAAAAGAACATGCAGACATGAGTGGCATACAACAAAGCACGATTCCTGCCAATAAAGCTTTCTTTTTATGTCTCATCACAAATTACCCCTTTTAATTGTTACAAATTCATTTCAACTTTGTGTCATATTATAGCATACATACAAAATGGATGTCAATGTGAAGTATACGATTTCGTTCATGAAGAAAATGGACATCTGGTGTTTTTTTAAGAGCCAGGTCGTTCCCCTTCAGCTAATCGTTAACTCCGACTTAGGCGCGACGGCTCTCCGGAGCGTCTTAGTCAAAGTTAGCGATTAGCTGAAGGGGAACGACCTGCTTCTGAAACGGATGGCTCCATTCTCTGCACACTTCCCCACATACTAAATACAGATTTCTGTCCACTGGCAGTCACCGCAGATTTGCTCTCTTTTCCCCACTCGCAGGATTTTTTCATCCACCAGTTTTTCAAATTCCTTCCAGTGAATCTGGGTGCCCGGATGAAGATCACAGATTTCGAGCACTCTCCGGTCATAGTCTGCAACTTTCTCGGAAGTTTTGCACTTTCCGGCTTCATTATTCGGGCAGCTTCCGCATATTTGGTCTGTTTGATCCGTAAGCTCAATCAGTGGATCACGAGACAGCTTTGCTTTTATTTCTGCCATATTTTCCACAAAATCTTCACTATATCCTTTTCCCCGAAAATAGGCAAGACACATCCCATGATGAGGCCGTAGTTGATTCATTTTCATTTTTCCTTTCTTCGTTTTTAGACTTATTCAATGCAACTGCCGCAGTATAACAGGATAATCTGTCATGACTGCGGCAGTTCCAAATAGTTTGTGATACGATTTTGCTATTTTGCTCCAAATAGATCAAATCTGTGAGAGCACAAAAATATCGTAAATCGAACGAATTGCGGTTTCAAAGTCTCTGTTTTCTACACCGATAATAATATTGAGTTCACTGGAACCCTGATCGATCATTTTCACATTTACATGGCTGTGTGCCAAGGCTGCAAAAATTCTTGCTGCTGTGCCGCGGTTTCTGCGCATACCACGTCCAACTACCGCAATCAACGCAAGATCTGACTCCAGATCGATACTGTCCGGCTGAACTGCACGATGCAGACCTGCTATTACATTTTGTTCTTTATCTTCAAATTCATCCTGATGTACATATACGGTAAAGGTATCGATACCGGACGGCACATGTTCGAAAGATAAATGATTCTCTTCAAATACCTGAAGTACTTTTCTTCCGAAGCCAATCTCAGAGTTCATCATATCTTTTTCAATATTGATGGATGCAAAACCTTTCTTTCCGGCAATGCCTGTGATCGTGTACTTTGGTTTGTTACAGGTACTCTCCACGATCATAGTTCCTTTATCTAATGGGCGGTTGGTGTTGCGGATATTAATCGGAATTCCTTCCTGGCGAAGCGGGAATATCGCATCCTCATGCAAAACTGTAGCACCCATATAGGCCAGCTCTCTTAATTCCTTATATGTAATCGTAGAAATCACTTCCGGATTGTCAACAATACGCGGATCAGTCACCAAAAATCCGGACACATCAGTCCAGTTCTCATAAATATCCGCCCGCACAGCTTTTGCCACAATGGATCCTGTGACATCAGAACCGCCTCTGGAAAATGTCTTTACACTTCCGTCGTAATTAGCACCATAAAATCCCGGAATTACTGCTCTGTCAATCTCACTCAGTTTTGCAGCCAGACTTTCATTTGTCATATCTGCATCCAGATTTCCCTCTTCATCAAAGAAAATATGGTTGGCAGGATCCACAAACTCATATCCAAGATAATCTGCCATCACCTTACCATTTAAAAATTCTCCACGAGAAGCTGCGTAATCACTTCCGGCCTGATTTTTAAAATTCTCTGCGATCACAGCAAAATCATCATCCAATGACAGATTCAAGCTCAAGCCATCAATGATTTCCTGATAACGTGCCTGAATTCTTTTCAACTTTTTACTGAAATCCTCACCTACTGCTGCCGCACGATAACAATCATACAACATATCCGTTACTTTAATGTCATCACTGTAACGTTTTCCCGGTGCAGACGGTACTACATATCTGCGACCCTCATCAGAACGGATGATATCGCCTACTTTTTTAAACTGTTCGGCACTTGCCAGTGAACTGCCTCCAAATTTTACTACTTTTTTCATAATCTCCTCCTGTTATTAAGCGGTCTTTTTTTCCGCATATAATAGCTTTAGAATAATTGGTGTGATAATTGATGATATGACAATCAACAAAATCACTGATGTGGAATAAGATGAATCGATCATTCCCTCATTGATTCCTTTTTGCATAACGATCA
The DNA here is from genome assembly GCA_004556655.1 of Lachnospiraceae bacterium. Classification (GTDB taxonomy): domain Bacteria; phylum Bacillota; class Clostridia; order Lachnospirales; family Lachnospiraceae; genus Oliverpabstia. The sequence continues at coordinate 17,961 of SFGF01000051.1, forward strand.
GTGCCACCTCACCCCTGGTCATCATTCCGACTCCGATCTTCAGTGTATCCCTTCCTCTAAAGCCCAGAAGCCGTGCAATACCACCGCACCCCACAATTTTACCAAGAAGTGCGACAGCTACGAACAAAAGTGAAAATACCAACAACGATGTATTCATGGACTGCAAAGAAGTTTTGATACCGATACTTGCAAAAAATACCGGAGCAAAAAACATGTAGGAACTGATATCAATTTTCCTTGCAATATATTCAGAGTCTTTAATGTTACACAGAATAATACCAGCCACATAAGCTCCTGTAATATCTGCAATTCCGAAATACGTCTCAGCTACATAGGCAAGGAACAAACACAGAACCAGTCCAAAAATCGGAATTCTGCGGGTATGTGGATATTTATCATCCAGTATTTTAAATACATGATAACCACCCACTCCCAGAACTACAGCGAATATAAAAAACAGTCCCGTATTGGTAACAACTTTCATCGGTGATACTTCCGGATTCTTAAATCCGATCACCAGTGTCAGCACAATAATACCAATCACATCATCAATAATCGCCGCACCCATAATCGTAATTCCCAACGGTTCTTTCAGTTTACCAAGCTCCATAAGAGTTGCTACTGTGATGCTGACAGAAGTTGCCGTCATAATAACACCGATAAAAATACCGGAATAAAACTGATCTGAACCAAAAGGCGGTATACCATAATAGAGGAAATACAAAATTGACCCACCCAGAAGCGGTATAAACACACCTGCAAGAGCAATCATAAACGATTTCCATCCTGTCTCCATAAGATCTTTCAGATTGGTTTCCAAGCCCGCAAAGAACATCAACAATACCACGCCAATCTCCGCCATCTGTGTCAAAAAGGTTGATTCCTGAACGAGCCCAAATACACTGGGACCAATCAGAAGTCCGGCAATGATCTCACCCACCACCTGAGGAGCCTTACATTTACCGGCAATAATACCGCACAATTTGGCAGCGACAATAATAATAGCCAGATCCCGGAAAATAGAATATACATTTACCTCCATGATCCATTCCCCCGTTTTCATATAAATTATAACTTTTCAAAGTCCAATAGATTATATACCATATTTCTCCAATATGCTACATTTTTTTAATAAAGATTCTGAAGTTCTTTTTCTCTTTTTCTTCTGCGGAGCCATTCACCACTCCTGTTATAGATATTAAAGGACTGTACAAACAGCTGGCTGAACGGACCCATCCGATTTTTTGTGGTACGTACATATCTGGTACCTCCACAGCTGATGTAAGGTGTGTTTTTTACATAACGGATCAGATCCGATTCACACCGGATATCATCAGGAAGCTTTGTATATCCCATACCGATACAGTCAATTCTGTGAGCGTCACTGCCTCCAAACCCCGGTTTATGGAATTTTCTGGCCAAACGTTTCGCCTGCTCATTGACTTCATCCGATTCACAGGCATTATAAATCTCTACAAAGTCAAACTGACTCATGAGACTTTTGATTCTTTCCAAATAAAACTTTTTTCTGGCCTGTGTTTTCATGATACTCAGATATTTTTCACCAAAAGGATGCGCCGGTCCCACAATTCCTCCATATCGATGAACGATCATAAGCAAAATCTGTGCCGGCAGTCCTCTCAATTCCAGAATTTTCAGTTTTACTCCTTCCGGCATGATCACCAACATGTGACCACAGTCAATCGTATCATATTCTACACCCTTCAGTACTACAAAATCCGTATATGTTTTTCCTTTAATTGAATCACGCCACTCTCTATAGCCGTCATAGGAATTGTGATCAGATACCAGCATACCTCCAAATCCCTTTTGTCTCAGTACTTTGATGTACTCCTCAATCATTACCTTACCATCCATAGAGCCTTCTTTTGTATGGCAGTGCATATCAAATTTCATACACTCACCTCTTTTTCCATTTTCCTGTACATGTTCTGTACCCCTCATCCGTATTTTGATTTCAGGGTTAAATTACTTTAACCTGATATCAAGTCATTATCATTATACCCTGTTTTCTACACGGTTACAAATCAAATTTATGTAATTGGAAATGAAAATTTGTATTTTCCTGTGTAATCTCCAGGAAATAGTCCTTATCTCTGGATTTTAATAAGTAATATTGCCCCGATTCTTTTTCTACAGAGAAGTCAAAATTTGTGTTGATGGAATAGTACATCATGGCATAATCCCGCATAATATCCAGAGAATATCCTGTTTTAAGAATCATCTGTTCATCCTTATCGATTCCGGCATCATTTTCCAGTCCATATGCTTCTGCCAAATCGTCACCATACACTTCGTCATACACATTTTGATAGTTCTCCTCATTGATTTTATTTATACTCTCTTCATTCGTTGTAAAGGAAAGATCCAAAGAAATCATCAGACCGGAACGGGCATCCATCATAGATAGTATTTCCACCCCCATTGCTTCTCCCACCAGGATAATACTGATCTGATAAATCTCCAATGAAAGATTATTTTCATCTGCAAGCAACTCGCATTTTTCCCACTGATATTCACCATTGATCAAATATTTAAAATCCGGAAAATATTCATACAACATCAGATAGTCCATCTCTCCCAGCGTCTGTCGCATCATCGTCCATGCTTTTTCTTTCGGAATGCTCGCCCCGCTTCCTTCCGCTTTTTTTATCAGGTTATCTTCTTCCAGTGCCTTTAATACCAGAACCAGATGATCGGTCTCTTCTTCACTTAAAGTAATTTCTTCATGGATATCCTCCGTTTTTCTCTCAAGTTCCTGCCTCTCCATCCTGTCAAGCAGCCATGAAGTTGAAAACATACCACCTGCAGCAATGGCAAATACAAGCAGTACTGTAATAAATCCGTTCCTAATCTTCTTCATTCGCCGCATCCTCCCTCTTTATCCGGAAAAACACACTGGTTCCCACACCCTGTCTGCTCTGATACTGCAAAGTAGTCCCATGCATAACGGCAATCTTCTGAGCGATAGCCAGTCCCAGTCCGGCTCCATTCATTTTTCGAGATCTTGCTTTATCCACCATGTAAAATGCTTCTGTAATTCTTTCCAGATCTTCTTGGGGAATTCCACATCCATTATCCGTAATCCGAAATTCATAGAATCCTTCTTCCCGTATTTTTCCTGTAAATGCAATCTTACTGCTTCCCGCCTTGATCGCATTGTCCAGCAGATTTACCAGCAATGTCTTAAAAAAATCATATTCCACTTTGATCCAGGTTTCTTCCAGAAGTACTTGAAAAGTGATTCCCTTTTCTCCCATAATTTTTTCGAATGTCATCTGAATATCCGTTTCCAGTTCTTTTACATTGATCACTTCTTTGATCATTTTCTGCTTATTGAGTACAGCCAGATCCATCATTTTGAAAGCCAGAGATTCCAGACGCATCCCCTCAGAAAAAATATATTCTGCAGCTTTCTTTGTTTCCTCTCTTCCCATGTCCGACTGATATATCCTGTCCGCATATCCGATGATTGAGGTAAGCGGTGTCTTAAGTTCATGGGCAAAATCCGATACAAACTGTTCTTTTTTCTGTGCTTCCAGCTGAATCTGTTCCACATTTTCCTGTATTTTTTCCGCCATCTGATTGAAATTCCTGCCCAACTCTCCGATTTCATCTTTTGTATGAATCACTACCCGTTCTTCGTACTCACCATCAGCGATTTTCTCAGTGGATGCCTGCAGCTTTTTAATCGGTTTCGTGATAAAATAAGAGACTACAAAACAGAGACAGACCGCTCCTGCCAAAATGGCCAGATAAAGGATTCTGCTGGTCTGTTCCAGCTCATGTTTGCTCTGAAACACATCCGTAATATTCTTTTTCATAATCAGAGCCAACTGATATCCCGTTTGTGTAACCGTTCCTTCTACTTTCATATAATACTGATTATTTTCCTGGTCAATAGAAGTATATACTATTCCTGTCTCATAATTTTTCAGTCTTTCTTCCGTTTTTTTATCTTCACTGTTGTAAAGCAGATAATATTCTCCGCCCATATCGCAATATAGCTCCATTGCACAATCATCCGGTACCAAAGCGCTTATCTCTTCTCCCACACTCTGCAATGTGTCAAAACCCAGCTCCTCGCTTTGCTTTCTCCTAACCATACTGCTCTGCAGCGCATAACGAAGCAGACGGAACTGACTGATTCCGTCGCTGCGTTCTCTCTCAATAGATTCCTGAAAACTGTAGGAAATAACAGCATACTCCTGAAGGGATAATGCCAATGTAAAGATTAACATAATAGATAGAAAAATTTTCGAAAAAAGTTTCATAAGCCGGCACCTTTATATTTCCAGACGATAACCGATACGGAATACTGTCTTTATTTTATCGTTCCAATCCAGTTTTTTCCTCAGCCTCTGAATATGAGAGTCCAATGTTCTTGTTTCTCCCAGATATTCTTCCTCCCATACCTTTTCATACAAACGTTCTCTGTATAAAGCTACGTTCTTATTCTGTATCAGTTCAATCAACAGACGATATTCTTTCACAGTAAGATCCACCGGGTTGCCATTTTTTGTGACAATTCTGGAATCCAGATTAACCTCCACCTCTCCCGCAGTCAGAATCTTTTTGCTTTTTCCTACCCTACGAAGTACAGATTCCACTCTTGCCACCAGTTCCCCTACCTGAAAAGGCTTTACAAGATAATCATCTGCTCCCATCTTAAGTCCGCGTATCCTGTCGTTGACCTGTCCTTTTGCGGAAATAAATATGGCTGGTGTACCGGTCGGCATCAGATACTCAAGAAGTTCATAACCATTGATGTAAGGCAGCATAATGTCCAACAAAGCCAGATCATACACATTTTTCTCTATCAGATCCGCTCCTTCTTTTCCATCGCAAGCCGTATCACAATGATACCCCTCTTCTCGTAATGTTTTACAGATTAGATTGGAAATTGCTTTTTCATCTTCGACTACAAGTATTTTCAACATATCATTGATTCCCCCTTATACAACTATAGCTATTGAGGCATTTTGCACTCTCTTTTTCCCTTGTCTCATATTATACTTTTAAGTTGTGTCATAATTGTAACATTCTCATACAGGTATCCTTGCATTTTCAATTCTATCACGATATACTGTCTATACATTTTATATTGTTTTATATAGAAAGGAATACCCATGAAAGAACAATACATTGATCTTCACGTTCATTCTACCAGCTCGGATGGTACTTTTTCTCCCTCCGAGCTGGTTATACTTGCATTAAAAAAAGGGCTGAAAGCGTTTGCACTGACAGACCATGATACAACAGCCGGTATAGGAGAAGCACAGGAAGCTGCCCGGGGCACAGATCTGACTGTGATTCCGGGTATTGAACTTTCTACTTCCTGGAAAAATCGTGATATTCATATTCTTGGGTTAAATATAGAACCGGAAAACGTTTATTTTCAGGATAATCTGAGGGATTTTCAGCTTGAAAGAGAAAAACGTAACCACAAAATCATACAGAAAATGCAGGATCAGGGACTTTCCATCTCCTATGAAGAAATGCTGAAGCTTTTTCCTGACAGTGTCTGGACCAGGGCACATTTTGCCCGTTTTCTTGTGGAAACCCATCAGGTACACACGATTCCGGAAGCATTCAACCGTTTTCTGGGAGATCATGCTCCCTGCTTCGTTCCACGGGAAAAGGTCACGCCTTTTCAGGCTGTGAAGCTGATCCACCGTGGCGGAGGCAAGGCTGTTCTTGCTCATCCACTTATATATCATCTGTCTCCTGATCAACTGGACGAACTGACTTCTCAACTTGTAAAGAGCGGTCTTGATGGAATCGAAGCAATCTATTCAACCAATAAAGGTATGGATGAAACAAATATGCGTCGTCTGGCTCGTAAATACAATCTTTTTATTACAGGAGGTTCGGATTTTCACGGTTCCAACAAACCAGCAATTGATATGGGGTGCAGCAAGGGAAATCTGAAAATTCCTTCCTCTCTGCTAAAAAATCTGTAGATTCTCTGTCACTTGCGCAGAGGGTTTATATTTTTTCCTGCTGCATACAATAGTATGGCAGACAACAAAATCTGAACCAGGATAGAAATAAGCAACATATGCCTTACACCCGTGCTGCCGGAATACTCCCCAAAATAGCTGCAGATTTCCAGCAGTTCATTGCCGCTTCCCACCTGATGACTGAGCAGACCAAAATAGCTGCAGAGAGGATTCAAAAGTAATAAATAAATCCAGTTTCCCATATTTACACTGTCATAGATTCCCATCTGTTGTGCCCGTATCTCAAGAAAATAATAACCTGCCATCAAGACTGCCACAGTTCCCAGAATCAGCATCATAACAATCACATAAGAAACAACTGTCGCCACCGTTGACTTTCTAATCATAGCCGAGCAAAAAATCCCAATACTTCCAATAAAAATACCTGAGATAACCAGAATGACCACCAGAGACAGCAGATCAATCACAGAGACACCTCCAAATATAAGAATCAGAGAAACCGCCGGAAGTGTCGAAAAAGCAATCAGGAAAATCATACTCAAAGATGATTCCAGCTTTCCAAATACAATTTTCCATGGACTAAGATGGGTCGTCAAAAGAATATCCAGCGTCTTTCTTTCCCTCTCAATCGCAATAGAGCCACCGGTAATTCCAGGTACCAAAAGGCAAATCATAAAAAACAAAGTATATGCAATGATCATATAACACTTTACCGGATACCTGTACTGTCCGGATGAAAGATAACCACCTGGACTGGCTGTTCCAAAATAAGCCGCGACTGATATGATTGTAAGCAATAGATTAATCCCAAAGACAACCCATGAACTTTTCATGGATCTCATATTTCTCTTCATTTCATTTTCAAGAACCGGATTCATTCTCATCTTGTTTCCTCCCGTCTGTCTGACTTTCCTGATTTTCCTGACTCAGGATCGATCAGATGGAAAAATACAGATTCCAGGCTGTTGTGCTCCCGCGTAAATGATGAAATCATAATTCCAGCATCAATCAATTCTTTCACCAGAAAAGCTTCTTCTTCCCGACTGCCAGAAAAAAGTATGGAAATTCTGTTTCTGTCAATAGAAATCCTTTTTACCAGGGGATGTCGTTTCAACAATTCCAATGCCTGCTCCATATTCTGAAAAACTGTTATAATGATCGGATTGGAACTGTCAATAGAATACATAATTTCTTCCATTTCACCCTGAAGAATCATTTTCCCCTGATTGATAATTCCCACATTCGTACACATATCTGCCAATTCTGACAGGATATGGGAACTAATCAATACTGTATATCCATCTCTGCATAGATTTCTCAATACATTTTTAAATACTTTTCTGGCTCCCGGATCCAAACCGGATGCGGGCTCATCCATGACCAGCAGCTGCGGACGATGTATCAGAGCTCTTGCCAGACACAGCCTCTGCTGCATTCCTCTTGAAAGCTCATCTACGAAACGATCCTCCATTCTGTAAAGTTCTACCTGTTCCAGGACTTCATTGGCTCTGCGGGTACTCTCTTTCCCATAAATTCCATAGGCAGAGGCATAAAATTCCAGATATTCCATAACCGTCAGATTATCATAAACTCCAAAGAAATCCGGTATATAACCAATCTTGCTTTTTAGAATTTTGATATCTTTATTTACCGGTATTCCGTCAATCCATACATCCCCTCTGGTCTGTCTTAAAAGCCCGGAAACAATCCGAATCGTTGTAGTCTTTCCGGCTCCATTGGGTCCTACAAATCCGTAAAGTTCTCCTTTATGAATCTCCATATTCAGACCATCCAAAGCCAGTACCGAATCATATTTTTTATAGAGATTTTCAATTCGAAGCATAACTTTCCACCTTTCCTGCTGCCGTCAAACAGGGCAGCATACAGGAACGATTCACCGTATTGATGGTATCATCCAATAAATATCTTACTCTTATGGTTCCATTATCTGACAGAAAGTGTTTCAGTTTCTTACCCTCCAATGTTGTCTCCCAGTTCTGTATTTCCTCAAATGTATCTGTTTCCCAACAATATAGTGCAACTTTACCCTTAAACGGGAAATAATATTTGTCATCATCGTAATCTGCATGAGAGAATATAATAGTTTTCAATTCTGTAATCTGATCTGCCCTGTAATCCACGGTTGCTTCTTTTCCGTTAATCAGATTTGTCTCTGAACTAAATTCTCCGTTTCTGGAAAATCCATATGCCTCCATATTGGGACACCAGAGATATCCATCACTGTTCCAGTCCACATCTACAGCCATCTGAAAAAGCGTGGAACCATAAATCTTATATCCGGAATCGCCTTCAAAACTCAAATCTGGATTTGTTACTATTCCTATCAGATAAATCTGATCCGGCTTCCTGTCTCTGAGAGCAGACCAGACCTGTGATGAAAGATTTGTTATTTCATAATCCGGATACTGAAATTCATTAAAATCCATAAGCTCTTTTATCAGCAGCTCAATTCCACCATTTCCGCAGGAATACAAAGTACTTTCCGATATCGTTTTTTCTTTTCCTGATTCCAGATCACCGAGCACCGCAGCCCTGTTTTGCATCACCAAAACTGCGTTACAGATATCATATCCTGTTGAGTTTTTCCAGGTGCCGGACACTTGTTTTCCATCTCCCTGCAGAGAAAGCTGCATCTGTTTTGTTCCGGTTTCTCTGTTTTTCTCCAATTTAAAACAATTTTGCACAAACGATGCCATATTGTCCATGGTTACCCGGTTGTTTTTTTCTCCCATCTGTATGACAACACTTTCCGAAGTGTCCGAGCGATATTCTTTCATACAATCAGATCCTATATTCAGCGGCAAAAGACGATATTCATTTTCCAGATATAAATGATACGCAGAATTATAAGGTGCCTGTATTCCAATCTGTAAAGTCTCGCTCCATACTCCGTTTTGTTGTTCATAGAGACCATTATAGCTGATAATTGGTGCATAAAGATTGGTACTCTTTCCCATGATACTGATGATTCCCATAAAAATAACAGACAAAACGCATATATACGACCAGAGATACCTTCTTTTATTTC
>SFGF01000141.1 GCA_004556655.1 Lachnospiraceae bacterium
CCGGAAATAATCACTCCATCCAACTCATTTCCATATGTCATTATATAGCGCCTTGCCATAAATGACCCCATACTGTGTCCAAACAAGAAGTAAGGAACAATAGGGTAATTTTTCTTTGCAAAACGGGTTACTTCATATAAATCTGCAACGACAGTTTCACTCATGTTGCTTGGACAAAAATACCCCAAATCGTCATCTATTTTTGCCGTTTCTCCATGACCAAGATGGTCATTCCCAATTACAAGAATACCATATTGGTTTAAGTACCTTGCAAATTCATCATAGCGTTTTATGTATTCAATCATTCCATGAGAAATCTGAACAATTCCAATTACTGTAATATTGGGTTCCCAAATAACAACATGCAACTGATTCTTTCCATCTGAGGATGGTATATATAATTCCTTCATTATACTGCCTCCTTGTTTCTTATCTCTAGAAATATACTTTTAAATTTCCTATGCATTATTTCAAGTATCCTCTATTTCAGCATATCAGATATCCTCCCAACGACAATAGGCAAACACCTTTGCAATGCCCAAGAACAGGTACTCCAACAAAGTAGCTCTAATAAGTAAACTTTTTAATACATGAATTTTCATTGTAACAAATTGATCCACTCCGTTTCTAATTCCGCAAAGCCAATATTTTTGACTATTTCAACAAAATCATATTTCTACCATAGCGAGGTTTTTCCATTTCCATGTTGTATAAGGTGGTCTCTATTCCCATATATATTGAGAGGTTCTTTTTCGAAGAGCAAGATCCACCCATGTTTAACAGTAGTGCCATTTTGGCAACTGTTGCACTTACGGGTTTTCATCTTGATGGGGATTCCGGTCTTCGTTCCACTACGGTCCGCGCTAAACGCAGGTCCACTGGACCTGCAGCGCCCCCATGCCCTCGTTTTTGACATCACAGATGTCTTTTGGCTTCCACTGAAAAGTGGTCGCAGCAACAATGGTACAAATGGAAGGGACAGCCATTTATACCTATGTTGGCATCACAATGTGATGAATGATTCCGTTGGAAGGGAGGAATATGGAGAGAAGAAATAAAAGAAAAGAAGTTACACATCCACATTTTGTAGCTGTACGACTTACTGATGCAGAGATGGCTCTTTTAGATCAGGGGGCATCTATTCTTGGGATTTCCAGATCAGAGTATCTAAGAAAATTACTTCTTGAAAAGGAAATTACAAACACCATCGAGGTGATAGCTGACATGGATGAACTTCGGAAGCTGGTCAGTGAATACGGTAAAATCGGATCAAATCTCAATCAGATTGCAAGGTATTTTAACACCGGCGGAGAATGGTCTGAGGAAATAAAGGATGAGATCCGGCAATGTATTTCCGAGCTGTTCTCTTTGAGAAAAGAAGTATTACGAATGGCAGGTGAATTACATGGCCATAATCAAACACATTAAAAGCAGAAATGCGAACTATTCTGATGCCTTGGAATATCTGCTTTTTCAACACAATGAAAAAACAGGAAAACCGGTTCTGGATGATTCCGGCAGAAAGATCCTGCGGGAAGAATTTTATATGGATGGACTGAATTGCGATCCGATGTCTTTTGACAAAGAGTGCGAGAGGACTAATCAGTTTTTTCACAAAAATCAAAAACGAGGAGATACCAAAAGCCACCATTACATCATCAGTTTTGATCCCACAGATGCAACAGATTGTGGACTTACCGGAGAAAAGGCTCAGGCTCTGTGTCTGGAATTTGCCCGGAAAAACTTTCCCGGCTATCAAGCACTGGTAGTCACTCATACAGATGGACACAATGGCTCCGGTAACATTCATACCCATATTGTCATTAACAGTGTTCGGAAATATGCAGTTGACCGGCAGGATTACATGGACAAGCCCCATGAGCATGAAGCCGGATTTAAGCACCGGTCCACAACAAGATTTCTGAATCATTTAAAAAAGGAAGTCATGGAGATGTGTGACCGAGAAGGACTCCATCAGGTGGATCTCCTTTCTCCGGCACCTGCAAAAATAACGAGAGAAGAATACTGGGCACAGACGCATGGACAGGATCAAATGGATAAAACAAATGAGAAAATCCGTGCTGCCGGGCTGAAACCGGCTTCGACTGTATTTCAGACACAAAAACAGTTTTTAAGGGATGCCATTGATGACTGCTCGCAGTTATCCGAAAGTTTCGATGAATTCCAATCTCTGCTTTTGGACAAATACAATATTTCTGTCATTGAGAAAAGAGGTAGTTACCGGTATCTTCATCCAGACAGAGACAGACGGATCTCGTCAGAATCTCTGGGAGCCAACTATGGAAAAGCATATTTAGAACTGCAATTCCAGAACCATTCACTAGACAAAGTTCGTCCATATGAAAGCACTCACCGGACGGAAAACATTGCAAATCTTGATTATCATGCAGATCCATTTATGATCTTTTTTGTAAAATCTGAGCTTCGCCTTGTGACGGATCTCCAGACAAATATAAAGGCAATGCAGAATCAGGCTTATGCCCGGAAAGTGAAGATCAGCAATCTGCAGCAAATGGCAGATACCTTGATTTATATTCAGGATCATGGTTATGACACCAGAGAAGATCTGAAAAAACAGGAAACTGACATCCGGTTAAGGATGGAAGAAGCTCAGGAACATCTTTCTGATCTATCTTCCAAAATGAAAGATGTGAACGCACAGATCCACTACACCGGACAATATTTTGCTTCAAAACCGATATATGCTGAATTTCTGAAATCGAAAAATAAAAAGAAATTCCGGCAGGATCATTTATCGGAAATCAAATCCTACGAGGAAGCCCGTGACTGGTTAAAAGCGTTCTATCCGAATGGAAAGATGCTTTCGATGAAAATCCTGAAATCTCAAAAAGCGGAACTACAGAAATCGATTGATACCCAGAAATCAGTTGTAAAACAATTCAGGGATTATCACAAAGAACTGGAAATCGCCGGTGCAAATGTAGATGCCATTCTCGGTATGAAAGAACCATTGGTTCACAATTCTTATAAACAACCGGCACAAACAGAAAAATCTAAAAACAATACACAACACAAAAAGAAGGAGGACGAGACATTATGACACAAACAGAATTTCATTTGATCTTTGAACAGCAGGTGCAACGTTGTGAAGAAACCCTGTTGAGCAAAGCAAAAGAATATACCGGGAACAACCCAGACAGGCTCAGTGCATTTAAAACAGCTGCAGTTCTGCAGGAATGCACACCCGAAAGAGCTCTTGCTGGAATGATGGCAAAACACATCATCTCACTTTACGATATGTGTTTTTCGGAACAGTCAACTTATGATCAGAGCATATGGGATGAGAAGATTACAGACAGTCTGAACTACCTGTTTCTGTTAAATGCACTGGTCAGGGAGGGGGCCTGCCATGAACAAGATCGAGACAAAAATATTGAATTGTTTTGCAGTAAAAGAAGCAGAAAAGAATATGGTCTTTGCTGCAAGACTGACCCAGAGAGGGCACATCATCCATTCCATGAATGACCTGATGGATCTTTATAACCAATCCTTTACGGATGAAATCTTGACAAATCTGGGAGCTCTTCCGCACCCAACCATTCAGAAATTTACAGTAATCACTCTGGCTGTTGTGGGTGCCAGCAGAAGATTTCTCTCCCAGATCACACGCCATCAGAACGAAGTAAAATTCATGAGCGCCTCTCTGCAGTACAGCAACTATTCCGAAGAAGCTGATTTCGCGATCCCTTATGAGATTATTTCTTCACCTCCGGAGATACAGGCACTTTATCTTGAAAGCTGTCGGGAAGACATGAACTGTTATGAGCACCTGTGCAAAGCTGGTATCAGTCACGATACTGCCGGTTATGCAACTCCACAAGGCCTTCGTAATGTACTGATCATCAGTGCAACACCTTATCAGTGGAAGCATATGATCGGTCAGCGTTGCTGCCGCAGAAATACCGATGAGATGCGGATCGTAATGCTTATGATTTGGCAAAATCTGTACGAAGTCATGACCACCACTTCAAGTGGTGGTTTGAATTTGACCCTATAAGGGTCCCTGCGTGCGCGCCTAAAAGGCGGGCGTCTCAAGCACTTCTACCGTC
>SFGF01000142.1 GCA_004556655.1 Lachnospiraceae bacterium
TCATAAGGAATGTTCCTCCATAGCTCAGTCGGTAGAGCATGCGGCTGTTAACCGCAGTGTCGTTGGTTCGAGTCCAACTGGGGGAGCTTTTTTAAAAGAAACGGCTCCGTGGTCAAGCGGTTAAGACATCGCCCTTTCACGGCGGTAACACGGGTTCGATTCCCGTCGGAGTCATTTGGTAGCAACCTACTTTTTGAGGTGCATCAAGCCGATGTGGCTCAATTGGCAGAGCAGCTGATTTGTAATCAGCAGGTTATCGGTTCGAGTCCGATCATCGGCTTTCATCACTTTTATTGAAGAGATGATTTTTGGACCTTTAGCTCAGTTGGTTAGAGCAACCGGCTCATAACCGGTCGGTCCTGGGTTCGAGTCCCCGAAGGTCCATTTCGGTTGCTATTCAAATATTTGGCCTAGTGGCTCAGTTGGTTAGAGCGCCGCCCTGTCACGGCGGAGGTCACGGGTTCGAGTCCCGTCTGGGTCGTTCACATAGAACGATAATATATTGTTGTAATATGTGTAATTATAAAATGTGGGATCTTAGCTCAGCTGGGAGAGCATCTGCCTTACAAGCAGAGGGTCACAGGTTCGAGCCCTGTAGGTCCCATTTTTTATTGCAGAAAAATCTTTTTATCTCTTATGATATAGTTATATAGAAAATATAATAATAAAAAATCCAGGGAAATGTTGAATTGCAGCATTTCCTTTTTTATAATAGTAGAAAAGCGTACTTGAAAAGAGGCGGATTAGAAATGAGAAAAGAACTGTTGGAAGTTTTGATGCCTGTTACGGATGAGGAACGAGAAATATTGAATGGAAGTTCAAATGTAAAAAAAGGGCTTTATACCAGCCAAAATCATTTTACCGTAGAAAGTCAGAAGCTTTTGCAGGAAGGGAAATTGATTACAGTAAGACCACATACGCGATTTGTGGATTTTCCGAGTCATAATCACAACTATATTGAAGTGTTCTATGTCTGCCAGGGTTCTGTCACACATGTGATAAGTGGGAAAAGTGTAACGGTCAGACAGGGGGAATTATTGTTTTTGAATCAATATGTAGCCCATGAAATTCAGTGTTGTGGACAGGATGATATTGCAATTAATTTTATAATTTTACCGGAATTTTTTGATACAGCTTTTTCTATGATAGAAAAAAATAATGTACTGGCTGATTTTCTAATCAGCACATTAAAAGAAAAGAATGGATCCAGCCAGTATTTGTATTTTCAAGTATCAGATAATCTTCCGATTCAAAATCTGATGGAAAATATGATTGATTCGCTGGTACACAAACAGGGGAATGAGGAACAGATCAATCAGCATACGATGGGACTGGTATTTCTGCATCTGTTGAATGCAGTGAAATCTCTTAAAGAAAGCACGCCAAATCAATATAGAAACATGATGATCATGACTACATTAAAATATATAGATGAAAATTATAGAGATGGAAATCTGACGGAATTATGTGACATGTTAAATCAGAGTATATCCGGATTAAGCCGAATGATTCGGAAAACTACTGGGCATACATATAAAGAATTAGTACAGCGCAGGAGATTCAGGAAAGCAGTGGAATTGTTGATGGAAACAGAAATGCCGGTTAACGAAATTGCTGTTGAAGTCGGATATGAAAATAACAGCTATTTTTACAGAAAATTCAGAGAGAAATATCACAGCACTCCAAATGAATATCGAACTTTACACAAAAATGAAGAACAAATCCGTGTATAAAAGAAAAGCATCTACAAAATGTAGATGCTTACTTTTACCTTAATATAAGGTTCAGCGTGCGCTAGAGGATTCGAACCCCCGACCTTTTGGTCCGTAGCCAAACGCTCTATCCAGCTGAGCTAAGCGCACATCCTGTGAAGTAGTTCCTCACAACAAAAAGTATTATAAGTGATATCATGTGATTTGTCAACAGATTTTTTGAATTTTTTTTCATTTTACATATTTTGAACATATTGCTTGAAAAGATTAGTGGTATGTGTTAATGTATATAGGCGAATATTACTAAAAATACCATGTATTGTATCATAAAATGATAAATAGTTACAAAGAAATTAACCTGAGGAGGAAATATTATGAGAGCAAGTGGTGTATTGATGCCGATTTCGTCTTTGCCGTCAAAATATGGAATTGGTTGTTTTTCTAAAGAGGCGATGGAATTTGTGGATTGTCTTGTAAAAGCAGGTCAGTCAAAATGGCAGGTATTACCTTTGGGTCCTACAGGATATGGAGATTCTCCATATCAGCCGTTTTCTACATTTGCAGGCAATCCTTATTTTATTGATTTGGAAACACTGATTGATGAAGAACTTCTTGAAAAAGAAGAATGTGAAAACTGTCATTGGGGTGGGAGCGAGAGATATGTAGATTATGGAAGTATTTATAATTCCAGATATAAAGTTTTGAGAAAAGCTTTTACACGTTTTGAACCGGATGATGATTTTGACGAGTTTTGTAAAAAAGAAGCTGACTGGCTGGAAGATTATTGCCTTTTTATGGCGATTAAAAATAATCAGAATGGTGCACTCTGGACTACATGGGAGGATGAACTGCGAACAAGAGAGGCAAAAGCCCTTGAGAAGAAGCAGGAAGAATTGAAAGATGATATCCAGTTTTATCGCTTTATGCAGTATGAATTTGATAAGCAGTGGAAGAAAATCAAAGAATATGCCAATAAACAGGGAATTACAATCATAGGCGATCTTCCCATTTATGTGGCATTTGACAGTTCTGATGCATGGGCTAATCCTAAATTGTTTCAGATGGATGAAGAGTGTATCCCAAAGGCTGTGGCAGGATGTCCTCCGGATGCTTTTTCGGCAACCGGACAGTTGTGGGGCAATCCTCTTTATGCATGGGATTATCATAAAGAAACTGGTTATGGCTGGTGGGTCCGTAGGATGAAACGAAGTTTTGATCTTTATGATACAGTAAGGATTGATCACTTCAGAGGTTTTGCTGATTATTATTCGATTCCGGCTGGTGACGATACAGCGGAAAATGGTCATTGGGAGCCGGGACCAGGCATTGATCTGTTCCAGGCAATAGAAGAAGCATTGGGTGAAAAAGATGTGATTGCAGAGGATCTGGGCACGTTGGATGAAAGAGTTTTTGAATTACTGGATGAGACCGGTTATCCGGGAATGAAAGTTCTGCAGTTTGCGTTTGATTCTGGGGCAAAGAATTTTTATCTTCCGCATCATTATAAAAGAAATTGTGTTGTGTACACAGGTACTCATGACAATGATACTACGAAATCATGGTATTATGGTCTGCCGGATTGGATCCGGGAGTTTTCAAAGGCATACCTGAATAATTATGATCGTCCGTGGGAAGACATACCCTGGGATTTTATTCGTGCGGCAGAAGCAAGTGTAGCAGATCTGGCTATCATACCGATTGGAGATATTCTTTGTTGTGGTGGGGAAGGTCGAATCAATCATCCATCCACATTAGGTGAAAACTGGAAATGGAGAATGCTTCCCGGTGAGCTGAGGGACGATATCATAGGACGTCTGCGTTGGTTGACGGATACTTTTGGAAGACTTCCTGAGCCTCCTGCAAAAGAAGAAGAACAGGGAAGAGATACGGATGAAGAAGCAGAGGAAACAGCAGAGAAGTTGGAAGAAACGTTGGATACAGATTGTGCTGTGATTTAAGAAATGGAGACAGAAAGTGAGAAACGCTAATTATTCTTATGGTTTTCGAACCGCTATAGGTGTATACCTGTTTTATCTTGCATATAAGATTCTTGGTGGATATTTTTCCGGAGAATCCACAGGAATACAGTTCCTGATTTTTGGAATTGTGTTTATTGGAATCGCTGTAGTTTGTGTGTTCAGTGGAGCACGATATTTTATTACAGGGAAAATGGATAAAAAAGATGCTGCCGGAAAAGAATTTATTCCGGAAGAAGATGAAGAACAAAAGGATAAATGAAGAAAATGAGGCTTAGATAGAGCCTCATTTTTTTTTAACGTTGTGTGCCGAGCATGGCACTAATCTTACTGGTGAAAGTCCAGTCACGGGTATTTACCGCCAAGTGTAGTGATCCACAAGTCGATACCAGTAATGGTA
>SFGF01000143.1 GCA_004556655.1 Lachnospiraceae bacterium
GCTGATTGGCTGTAAGGTTACCTTCCTTGGAGAACAGCCCAAAAGCCGCAAGGCATTGCAATTACTATATGCCGCCGTTCGAGAGGCACTCACCAATGCGGTACGCCATGCGGATGCTACGGAACTGACGGTAAAAATCGAGCAGAACGAGAAAAGTTATCACATAGAGATATCCAATAACGGCAGCGTCACTGTCTCAAAAATCACGGAAGGCAACGGCCTTAGCGCATTAAGACAGCGGCTGGAGCAGGAAGGGGCTTCTTTGGAAGTATGCTGCAATGGCAGTGTTTCTCTGCTTGTAGATATTCCCTTTGATTTTGATAAGCCACAGAAAGGAGGACGGAAATGATACAGGTTTTAGTAGTAGAAGATTCCAGGATTACCCGGGACGCCATTGAAAGCCAGATCGCCAAATCGGAAAAATATGTGCTGTACGCCTCCATAGAAAATGCGGCGAATGCAGAAATTGCCTGTCTTCGTGGACAGGTCGATTTGATCCTGATGGATGTCTGCACTGCCGATGAAGAATCCGGGCTGAGAGCCGCGGCAAAGATCAAACAGTCTAATCCAAAAATCAAGATTGTCATTATGACTTCCATGCCGGAGCATTCCTTTATCCAAAAGGCGAAAACATGCGGTTGTAATGGCTTTTGGTACAAGGAATATGGCAGCACTGCTTTGATGGAGGTTTGCGACCGGGTGATGAACGGCGAATTTGTTTATCCCGAGGACACGCCGGTAATTCGTATTGGGTATAGCAACAGCGCTGAGTTTACCAGTCGGGAATTTGATATTATCCGGGAGCTGGCGCAAGGCAGAAAATACGAAGAGATTGCGGCAGATCTGGATATTACGCTAAATACAGTCAAGTACCACATCAAGAATATCTTGCAGAAAACGGGTTACCAGAACACCTTGCAGCTTGTGGCTGAGGTGGTAGAAAAAAGGTTGATTTTACCGAAGTATTAATTAAGAATCCGCTGGACTTCCTGCAATATATGCCGTAAGCTATACTTCTAAATAGGAAAGGTGGGGTTTATTATGGTTTGTACTTATGAGGAATATTTGAAGCGGCCAAAAGCTATTACGTTTGAAAAAATGCAAACTATCCATACGGAAATGATTGCCGAGATTGGCACAGATACGGAAGCGCTGGAGCTATATGACGAGTTAATAAAGATTGCGACTCGCTATGCTGCAATCCGGGCAAATTGGCTGTTGCTTAGCCGTGAGGAGAAAAGCGAGCAGGACTCCGGCAGGACTTCCTGCCACAACTCCGTGATAATACATTTCAATATGCTCGCAAGATACCTAAAGCAACAAGGCAAAACCGCCGCATGGCGTGACAAACTCGGTTACGAGGAAGATGATCTGTATAACCGCAAAGCCGTCGGAGACTTCGCCTGCTATCTAGCTTTTGTGAATGGAATAAATGCAAGATAATTTTTAGACCGTCGAGTTGAGTTCGGCGGTCTTTTACTCGCGTGAAACTTCTCGGCTCAATTCTGTTGCGGATTGATTTTTAGGAGAGCCGATCTAAAAGTATAAAAGCATCGAACTTATGCTTTTAATGCTTTCCTATATAAGTTATCTTGTTTCTACAATTAATCAGGAGACTCGATATGCTCGAGAAAATAGTTTGGTGGATTGAGGCTACGTGGGGACGCTATAAGTTATATAGAAAACTAAAAAAGATAACATAAAAATAGGCTCGCAGCAAAGCGAACTTATTTTTATGTCTATTTTATTCCATACGCATTAGTGGCTCGTTTTTCTCGCGACGATTCTGGTCCTCTACTGCGTCCTATTGACCGCTTATGGCATATTCTATAATCTAAAACTCAGCATTTTTTATATTTAATTTTGGTTGTCATAGATTGCTTCTATTGCAGGAAATACAGAGCATTTGGAGATTATCATATTCCGTTTTTCCTCCTTTTGACCAGGGCAGAATATGATCGCCATCCATATCGGTATACGCGAAGTGATTGCCACATTTAGCGCATACGCCTTCTTGTTCGTTGTACTTACGTAATTTATCTTTTTCGCTAAAAGCACGGATATTGAGATGCTTTTCCTCCCCGGTTAACAAATATGCATAGATGCCTTTGTTATTTGTAACATCGTCATCCATTTCAATCTCTGCAACTCTTGCTTCAAGTTCATCGGAGTTATAATGCTCATCTTTATGGCGATTGTAATAAATCCCCCACGGAAGCCCTTTCATATATTTGCGATAGTTAGGAAATACAGTTTTGACCCAGTTAATAACATTTTGGAAGTACATCCATAAATCATTGGCTGAGATATCATGCTGATGTTTCGCCATATAATCTTCGAGAGCTATACCTTCAGCGTCAGATATCCAGGTAAGAACTGTATGTAAATAATCCTGTCGGATTGAACTCCCATTTAAATAATCACTGGCAAGATTGTAGGCAACACAATTCGTCTTGCTAAAATACTTTTTCGCCTCAGTAGTCCATGTGCCGGAATACACAGCATTGAGAAGCTCTTGATCCGTTAGTTTTTCTCCAGCGATATTTATTGTCTGAAACCAGTCTAATTTTTCCTTATCCGTGCCTTCGCAGACATAAACCATTAATTCGTAATCTAAAATTTGATTCTTTTGAGATTCATCTAGATTAAAAAAGTATTGAAAGTTAAGAGCGAATTGACCATCAATATAATTACAGATAGAAATAGTGCGTTGTTGCCCATCCATCAGCTCATAAGTGTTATCCTCATTTTTTGACCAATAGAACAAATTTAACGGTCGTTTGTTGAGGATGGATTCGATAACAGCGTTCTGCTGTTCGGGCTTGTAACAAAATTCACGCTGAAACTTAGGGCGGATATTTAGCTTCCCATGGTATCCGAAGACTCCTTCTTCTTCATCGTTTTGGTATTCGTCGAACAGATCGCGAATCTTGACGCTCATTAAGTTATATTTCATTTATTACTCCTTCGCACATTTCACTGATAGCGAATTTAAGTTTTTTGACTCAATTTTCATTGCCGTTTTTTCTTAATTAAAATACGAGGATATATGCTTATCAAATATCCGTCAACATTATCAGCCGTATAATAAACCTTGGCAGGCTTCTCTTTCACAAGAACTGCGGCTCGTGTATTAACTTTTCCGCCGCCCTGTGTACTACCATTTTGATTATGCTGGATTGCATTTTCATAAATAGTTGTCATACTATAATCAACGGTAGTACCCAAAGTAATTCCCATAATCTCAAATTGCTCGGGATTATACTTATCCAGAAATGTAATCGGCACTCCCATTACTCCATCATAATCAATTGGGATGTCTGAGACTTTATCTACATTAATTGCGTCATAATTATCGTATTTTGGGTATTCTTCAGGCGTGTACTTTTTATACAGGACTAATTCTTCATGACGTTTTTTGATATCGAGATTAGTATACCAGCCGATATTTCCAAATTTTTTCATGCTACCATCAGGTTGCCTAAATTCTTTCACATTGTTATATCCAATCCACACCTTATTGTCCTTCAGAAGTAGAAAGAATTCCTTATATGTAATCGCATTTTTATTCCCAATAATAAGAAATTTTTTATCATACTCCATGAGCTGCGCAATATACTCTCGAAACAGGCTAAATGGTGGATTTGTAACAACTATATCTGCCTCTTTTAATAATTCAATAGACTCTGGACTCCTAAAGTCTCCGTTTTGCTGAAGAGTTTTAATTCCAGAATGCACTCCGGCTTCATCCCGCCACATTTCCAATTTATATGATTGCTTCTCGTCTTCAAAATGAGTTGCAATCAATTTTTTTAACCCCAAAAATTCAAATTGCAAAGAAAAGAATTGCCAAAAATTCGACCATTCTGGATCATCGCAGTTGCAAAAAACAACCTTATCTTTGAAGTGTTCTCGGTAATGCTTGAGCTCGTTCTCTATATCTGGCTTGAGTTTCCGCAAACTGTAATTCAAAAGTAAATATGTCTGTCCAAAGTACCAATCTGCCGATTTTTTGAAAAATTAGAGTGACAGCTCTGCGAATA
>SFGF01000144.1 GCA_004556655.1 Lachnospiraceae bacterium
CCGGAAATAATCACTCCATCCAACTCATTTCCATATGTCATTATATAGCGCCTTGCCATAAATGACCCCATACTGTGTCCAAACAAGAAGTAAGGAACATTAGGGTAATTTTTCTTTGCAAAACGGGTTACTTCATATAAATCTGCAACGACAGTTTCACTCATGTTGCTTGGACAAAAATACCCCAAATTGTCATCTGTTTTTGCCGTTTCTCCATGACCAAGATGGTCATTCCCAATTACAAGAATACCCTGTCTGTTTAGGTATCTGGCGAATTGATCATATCGTTTAATATATTCAATCATTCCATGTGAAATCTGGACAATTCCAATTACTGGCATATTTGGCTCCCAAATAACAACGTGCAGATGATTTTTTCCATCCGTGGATGGCAAATAAAATTCCTTCATTATACTACCTCCTAGTATTCTTATCTCCAGAAATATACTTTTAAATTCTATATACATTATTTCAAGTATCCTCTATTTCAGCATATCAGATATCCTCTCAACGACAATAGGCAAACACCTTTGCTATGTTCATGAATCTTCGCCATAACAAATAAACTACTAAAAATTGCCTTTAAATATGAGGGGAGAAACATTCATCATTTGAAACATTTCTCCCTTGTAGTGTTTTCCCTGCAATATGAACTATAGAACTCTTCTTGCTCTTCAGTACTTATGCAAGCCATAGAAACAATCAGAAATACAACCAATATTGTTTTTTCTATTCTTCTCACATAGTTCCTTCCGGACATAAGAAACCGGCAGGTATTTCACTGCCGGAAAATATTGGTTATAAACCATAATTTAAAATGTGGTCAGTCAGATGACTGGTAGTTCTTATTTAACATCGGACATTCCTCTAACATTTTCTGTTATACTGTAACAAATCTTCCTTTGAATGATGTGTAGCAATAGCTACCTCAATCACTATATCAAAGTTGGTCAGCTGTCGAAATGCGTGATCAGCTCTAGTGAAATGGGTGGTCAGCCGTTAGCGAAACGAGCGGTCAGTTCAGCCAAAATTTGCAAAGATAAGAAAAAGGGCAAAAAGAAACCTCCGTATAAATCAAATCATACGAAGGTAATATACGCTTTATACTCTGTTGTCACTTAAAGAAATAATCTTTTCCGAAAGTTGCCCTATTTCTGACTGCTTTACTTTCAAATCCTTTGATTGTGTTTCTTCTTCAGAGAGAGACGCATACAAATGAATGGTATTTGCTGCATCCCATATCTCCTGACAAGTCTTTTTCTGTCTGTTCAGCTTTTCCCCAATATTATTCACATTCTGTTGTAATTTATCTATTTGTTTTTCCTGTATTTTACAAATCCTGTTTTTTTTATAAAGATATATGAAAACAAATAAAAGAAGTATGGCAAATAAAACTGATAGAATAATCTGCATCACATGACTCTCCTTTACATCAAATACAGTTTTACTGCATTTCGTAAGACTTCCGGCTGTATCGGAAAACTAAGAACTGTAAGTTTTCCATCTGTTTTTTGGATCTGATAGTCTTTTTCAATATCACGTGTCAGTATAATGACTGGTCTGTTTATTCCTGATCTCCAAGGTTGATCTTGTTGTTCCATCATTTCTTCTGTAACAATCCAGATGGCGGGTTTTCGTTTTCCTAGATTTTTTCGTGCTTCTTCTGCCGCCTGGCAAATTAAGATCTGCGTGGAAATCTGTTTTAATGTCATACTTAATCCATTTGCATACATCGGCTTGCTA
Organism: Lachnospiraceae bacterium; assembly: GCA_004556655.1. GTDB lineage: Bacteria > Bacillota > Clostridia > Lachnospirales > Lachnospiraceae > Oliverpabstia. The sequence continues at coordinate 1,744 of SFGF01000144.1, forward strand.
CACATAACAACAATCAGAGGATTGGATCTAAATTCCTTTTTCGTTTGGATAAAATCCAATACCGGAGTATTGTATAGACTAAAATCTTTTTCTTTATTTACATCATAATAATACTTTTTTGCAGCACGGCACATACGTAGACAGAACTGTTCAATGTCAATCCGAATATCTGTTAATCCATTCTGCACATTGGATTCATCTAACTGACAGACAGATGTTCCACAATTAATTCCAAGATGAAAGTGTATGGAGCTTTCTGTTACATCATTCAAAAATCCTTTATTTTGGTGCAGATATTCACATCGAAGTTGCCAGCACCGTTCCCCACAAATATAAGGAACTGGGTCTTTTGATGATACCTTAAAAAAATCGCCAGCATATTCATCAAACCATCTGATATACTGTCCGCCTACATCACGTGTCGGATTCTTCTGCCGATCCAACATCACCCGGCCATCCCGATATCTTTTCACAATGTCAGGAAATGCAATCCCTCCACAAATGTCTGGAAGGGTCAACGCAAGTGCCAGCGCAGACTGCCATCTTTCATCTTTAATATTCAGTTCAACTTCCTCGATACGGTTCAGAAACGTAAAGCTGACATCTCCTCGCTTCATCGTATGTCCCCCCTTAACAAAATTCACCTGCCGGAATAACCCGGCAGGTGACAAAATCATGCTCTTATGCTTTCATCATCTAAAGGCCAATATTATGCCTCTTCGCATATTATTAATAATTCTCTTTTCTCACTTCAAAGAAGCTCTGCGGATGTTTACATACAGGGCATACTTCCGGTGCTTTTGTACCAGTTACAAGATGTCCGCAATTGCGGCATTCCCACATAACAATACCAGCTTTTTCAAATACCTGTTTCGCTTCTACGTTATGAAGAAGTGCACGATATCTCTCTTCATGTGCTTTTTCAATGGCTCCAACACCTCTGAACTGCTCTGCAAGTTCATGGAACCCTTCTTCATCAGCTTCTTTCGCCATACGGTCATACATATCGGTCCATTCAAAATTTTCACCCTCTGCTGCATGGAGAAGATTTTCAGCTGTATCGCCTAATTCCCCAAGCGCTTTGAACCATAATTTTGCATGCTCTTTTTCGTTTTCAGCTGTCTGTAAAAATAATGCTGCAATCTGCTCATATCCGGCTTTCTTAGCAACAGATGCAAAATATGTATATTTATTACGAGCCTGAGATTCTCCGGCAAATGCTTCCCAGAGATTTTTTTCTGTTTTAGAACCGGCAAATGGATTCTTTGCTTCTGCAACAGGTGTTTCTTCTATTTTTACAAATTTGTCTGCTCCCTGTTTGCATACCGGACATTTAAAATCTTCTGTCATAGGTCCTTCATGAACATAACCACATACTGTACATTTCCATTTTTCCATTTTTAATTCCTCCGTTTTCTCGTTAAAATGAATTGATTTTAATAAAAATTCCACTTCTTCCTGTGGAATATCCGGATAGCTCCTGATTGCATCCAGAAATTGTTTTGTATTGCCGCTTTGCGGCAACATGAATCCTGCTTCCCTGCACAGATCTTCTGCCATTAAACGGCTTGACTTTTCAACTGCCACACTTAAAGCATCCGGTAATTCTGCTGCTATGCATTCAGCCTGTGCTTTACTCTGAATTAATCCTCGAAGTGCTTCTACCACATGATCTTCTTTCTTCTGCTGAGGTGGGCAATTCTTTGGCACCATTGATATTGCGGAAGAAGGACAGGCATCTGCACAAGCCCCGCAGCCAATACACTTATTTACATCAATGATACTGTTCTCTGTATCTGTTGCACCTGTAGGACAAACATACAGGCAAAGACAGTCCTTGGTACATAATCTAAGATTTCTAACCGCATATTTATCAGCCACTACTACGCCCTCCTTTCCATTTTTTCGAACTTCCAACTCGGAACTTTACATACCGGACAAAGCTCCGGGGCGGAATCTCCTACGTAAACAAACCCGCAAACCGTACAAACATATACACCAGTATTTTCCAGCATCTTCTCACCTTCTGCTTCATAACGGGATAAAAGGGATTTGAGCATGCGAGTTACTTTTTCGCTCCACACCTGGCATCTCAACGCTCCTCTGTCCGGTTTTTCGGAAGAAACAGAATTGCCATAGGGATATCCCACCGTGAGATCAGTTTCGATCAGATCCAGTAATTTCTGAACATTAGCTTCTTCTACCGGTTCCGCCTTGGATTTAAAAAAGTCAGCAAGTTTTTTAAATGCGTCAGCCTGATCCTGAAGATACTGTTTTTCACATCCTCTGGACAAATTAGAACATATAATACTCATTTCCATTGCAGATAATTCTTTTTCCACATGTGGTTTTTCTAATTTCTCCTGAGTTACAGTCTGACCCTCGTCCTTTTTCTCACGAAAAGCTTCTTTTCCTGCGCCGCACCATGGACACTTCCAGTTTTCCGGAAGTTCTTCCCATTTTGTTCCCGGGGCAATTCCCGCCTCCGGAATACCTTTTGCTTCGTCATATGTATACGAGCAAACAGAACATACCATTTGTTTCATCTGTTATCACACCTCCTTATTTGATTAATAACTTCTCGGAATCTTCAGCCCTGATTTTATAAGGCTTTCAGACCCCTATCTAAAAAAATCACCCACTTTTTTTCAAAAAACACTTGACAAATCGCT
>SFGF01000145.1 GCA_004556655.1 Lachnospiraceae bacterium
CGTCTTTTTTGAGAAATAAGCCGTAGGTCTATTAAAGTTACCCTTTTATCCGAAAATCATTTCAAAATACTTCTTGACTATTTACCAAATTGCTTTCTCAAATCAATATTGATAATGGTTTATTTATACGCGGGCGATCATTTCACCGAATTTTTCTTTTTCTTCTTTGATAAATGCATGTACTTCTTCCGGACCCGGCAAGGAATCAGAACAGTTATTGCTTCTTACCATCATGGATGCCTCTGCGGAACCGAATTCCAGACAGTCAATGATTTCCCATCCCTGATAAAGTCCATACAGGAAACCGGAACCATAACCATCGCCGCCGCCGAAACCTTTTCTTGCCTCTACCGGGAACGGTTTGATGGAGAACTTCTGTCCGTCACAGGTATATGCGGTAGAACCTTTCATACCATGTTTGATCACTACGATCTTTGCATTGTAGCTCTGCCACAAAGCGGAGGATTCCTCATCTGTCATACCCGGTTTGATCAGTTTCTCTGTCAGATCAAACTCTTCTCTGGAGCCCATGATGATATCTGCTTCTTTTGCCACTACAGAATAATAGATAGAAATTTCATCTGTGTTTTTCCAGTTATACTCACGATAATCAATATCAAAGATAATCTTTGTACCTGTTTTCTTTGCCAGCATCACTGCTTTCAATGCTGCTTCTCTGGATGGGCTTTCTGCCAGTGCTGTACCGGAGATCAGAATTGCTTTTGCTGTGCTGATATATTCTTCATCTACATCATCTACAGACAGCTGCAGGTCTGCGATACAGTTTCTGTACATCAAAATACTGCTTTCCTTCGGAGAAAGCATCTCAGTAAATGTCAGACCCAGCTTTTCGCCGTTTGTACATTTGGTAATATGACTGGTATCAATGCCCTGTTCATTGAAATAGTCTACCACGAACTCACCAAACTGATCATCGGAAACCTTTCCGATAAATCCGGCTTTCATACCATGATGTGTCACACCTACAGCGATATTTGCCGGAGAACCTCCAACGAACTTTTCAAACATATGTACTTTCTTCAGAGGTTTGAACTCCTCTTTTACCTGATCGTTGTAAGCCGGGTTAAAATCAATTGCCACACGTCCCAGAAGAATCAAATCTAATGGTCTTGATGAATCAAATTCAATATACTTCATTTTCCACCTCTGCCTCTCTGCGTGCTTTTCAATTTTAGCACGCACGTCTATTTGTTCTTGTTGAGTTCAATATACCACACATGTTATCCAAAACGCAAGAATTTTCTCATCTTTTTCTCAACTTTTAACAATTTATACAAGAATCGCATCTTGTATTTATATAATTTTACGCCTCACAAAAGCACGCATTAGCACGCTCTCAGGACAGGGGACAGTTCTGTGTCCGAACTCTATAGATATTTTTTTATACATCTGCTACAATAAGAACAAAGTGGGCAAGCCCACTTCAACTCCCCACACCCCTCACTCATAATTCAGGAGGTTTCATCAATGAATTTTATCATATCCGGCTACGGAGACGGCAGCCAGCCAACCATTAAACGTTACCAGAATCAGCAGGTCACCTGGACCTCCTGTATTCCTAATCCCTCTTTTCTCTGTGAAACCGAACATTTTCTGTTTGCCGTAGGAGAATTTGACGATCACTGCACAATAACTTCTTTTTCAAAAGATAAACCCGGATGTCCTCAAATTGACACTGTAACTCTGGAAGGTACCTGTCTGTGCCATCTGTCCGCCCATCCTGAACAGCATTTTCTCGCAGGCTCCTGTTGGGGAAACGGACTGTTTTTTACCATATCATACAATGCCGACGGCACTTTCGGTGATATTTTATACCAGGAATATCAGTCAGACGGCACCGGACGCACTTCCCGTGTGCACTGTGCATTAATTCTGAGTGACTCGATCTACGCTGTAAATATCGAGCTGGATCTTATTCTCTGTTATCATCTGGAGAATGGAATCCCTGTTCCTTATTCCCGTCTTTCACTTCCTTCCGGTACCGGTCCCCGGCATATTTACGCCAACACCCGTGACCGACTGTTTTACTGCGTTACAGAATACTCCAGCCAGCTTCTTACGATAGACTACAGTTCTCCGGAGGAAATGAAACTGCTGTCTGTTCAATCTCTTATAGATCCTTCCTTCAGCGAAACAAGCTACGGCTCCAGCCTGGCCGTCACAGCCGATTTGAAACACCTTTACGCTGCCAACCGTGGGGAAAATACGATTGCTCATTTTCTTCTGGATACTAATGGTATGCCTGTATTTTCAGACCGGAGTTCCTGTCTCGGCAACTGGCCCCGCCATATTGCTTTGATTGATCATGACCAATGTCTTGCCATTGCCAACCAGAAAAGCGGAGAGGTTGTATTCCTTTCTCGAGACTGTCATACTGGTATTCTTGGGCAGGAAGCATTTCTTACTATACCACTTGAAGGTGCGAGTTTTGTTGGGGAAGTGTAGAACAACGTGGGCAAGCCCACTTCAACTCTCCATCCCCCGGAGGTTTTTTGTATCATAGGAAAGTCAGAGGACTTTCCTATGATACAAAAAAGAGACAGACGTAAATCTGTCCCCCCGTACTATATTGCATAAGTTTTCAGCAACATATTTTGAAATTCTTTATCCTGCACAGCACGTTTCAAGTCATCCAGACGATTTTCTGTTATCAGGAGAAAATTCAGTTTATTAATTCTCTCTTCTCCTTTTTCTATACCAATTCTCAATCCATCATTTCTGCTGTCCTCCAGCATTTCATCAAACGCTTTGCACATATTCACTTTCCATCCTTTCTCCTGATTTTTCTGTTCTTTTTGCAGTTCCCTTAGCTGCCTGGTGTTACTCATAGATGTCATCACCATAAATAGATCTTGTGGAACTTCCGACAGTTCATCATGATTTTCGTTGAGAAACCCTTTCAGTTTTTCTTTATTGTTCTTGCTCTGCAGAAATCCAAACAACAGCTTCAAATCACTATGGAATAACTCCAGATTCTCAATCTTCTGTACTTCTATCAGATGCATCCGATAATCCATAAACAGCTCTTTCCATTCTTCCGGTATATCTGTCCAGTCCAGCAGTTCATGAAGGGTACGGGCTCCCTTCCATTCTCCATCCCCGAAAAAAATGACCACAACCGCCACCGGTTTCAGCAAATCTTCCACAGAAAAACGGCTCAGATACTCATCACTTTTCAGATCTTTCTTCCTGTCATGCATCTTTTGTATCTCGTGTCTCTGTTTCATATACTCTCTAACCGTATACTCTAAAGACCGCAGCACCATTGACGGATCCAGATAATTCTGGTCTTCCAGACTGAAAATAAAATAATTTGCTCCATGGATGATCTTATGTAAAAGATCATGTCCTCTAATAACTGTCATATCGTCCTTTGCACTATCCGAAGAATGAATTTCCGACACATACACCAACTGTGTGCCGGCTTCCTTCACATCCTCCGGAGCAATACACTGGATCCCATGAAAAAAATACCCATTCAAAAGATCTGCGCTACGATACCTGTCATTCAAGTAATACTTTTCATTTATGTCCTGCTTCAATTAACCCTCGCTTTCCTCACAGACGCAAATCATTACATTGCATTTATAACTTTATTATAGCGATTTCAAATATAATCGTCAAGCAAAAATACTCACCAAAATATTTTGCGTCCGTAATATGATATTTAATAACTTCTGGAAATATGGCGAAATGCCGAAGATATGAATAGCTACCAGATATTTGCAAACTTATGGTAACATGAAATATTCCTATATACAATCAAAAGTGTTCGACAAAAAATGTCAGCCCAATAGGGTAGAGGGAGAATAGTTATCTCGCCCCTCCCATTGAACCGTACATACGGGTCTCGTATACGGCTCTACAACTTATATTCCAACTTTCACTAAG
>SFGF01000052.1 GCA_004556655.1 Lachnospiraceae bacterium
TTAGTGAAAGTTGGAATATAAGTTGTAGAGCCGTATACGAGACCCGTATGTACGGTTCAATGGGAGGGGCGAGATAACTATTCTCCCTCTACCCTATTTCCTATAATCGGAAATTGTTTTCAGGTAATAGGAACGCATATATACAGCGGCAGATTGGGGACACCACCTTTTGTCGTTTTTATCCAGTACACCTTGGTGTACTGGATGCGAGATGTGCGGTGTCAAGCACATCTTTGTAATCCTTTGGAGGATATTTCTTCGAAGGAGATAGTTGCATAAGTGTTTGGAATGGAGGAAAGGAAATGGAAAACTACACAACACAAATGGATGCAGCCAGAAAAGGCGTCATTACACCACAGATTGAGACTGTTGCAAAAAAAGAACATATGCCGGTAGAGCAGCTAATGAAGCTTGTAGCGGAAGGGAAAGTTGCGATTCCTGCCAACAAGCATCACAAATGTCTGGATCCTGAGGGCGTGGGCAGCATGCTGCGTACGAAAATTAATGTAAATCTCGGTGTGTCAAGAGACTGCAAAGACTACAATATTGAGATGGAAAAAGTTATGAGTGCGGTAAATCTGGGAGCTGAGGCCATCATGGATTTATCCAGTCATGGAAATACACAGCCGTTTCGTCAGAAACTTACCGGAGAATGTCCGGTTATGATCGGTACCGTTCCGGTATATGACAGTGTAATTCATTATCAGAGAGATCTGGCTACACTGACTGCAAAAGACTTTATTGATGTTGTTCGTCTTCATGCGGAAGATGGTGTGGACTTTGTTACTCTGCATTGTGGAATCACCAGAAAAACGATTGAGCAGATTCGTAAACATAAACGGAAAATGAATATCGTAAGCCGTGGAGGAAGTCTTGTATTTGCATGGATGAGCATGACAGGGGAAGAAAATCCATTTTATGAATATTATGATGAGATTCTGGAAATCTGCGAAGAACATGACGTTACCATTTCTCTTGGTGATGCCTGCCGTCCGGGATGTCTTGCGGATGCCACCGATGTGTGCCAGATTGAGGAGTTGGTTCGTCTGGGCGAATTGACCAAACGTGCGTGGGATCACAATGTACAGGTTATGGTAGAGGGACCGGGACATGTGCCGTTGGATCAGGTAGCAGCCAATATGGAAGTGCAGAAGAGTATCTGTATGGGAGCACCGTTCTACGTACTTGGACCTCTGGTAACAGATATCGCACCGGGATATGATCATATTACAGCAGCAATTGGCGGTGCAGTTGCAGCTATGAGCGGGGCAGCATTCCTGTGTTATGTGACTCCGGCGGAGCATCTGGCTCTTCCGAACGTGGATGATGTAAAACAGGGAATCATTGCTTCCAAGATAGCAGCGCATGCGGCTGATATTGCAAAAGGAATTCCGGGAGCAAGAGATATTGATGATAAGATGGCAGATGCCAGAAGAGCTCTTGACTGGGATGCACAGTTTGCCTGTGCCCTGGATCCGGAAACAGCGAAAGCCATCCGTGATGACCGTCTGCCGGAAGATGATCACAGTGACACATGCAGTATGTGCGGAAAATTCTGTGCAGTGCGCAGTATGAATAAAGCGCTGGCCGGAGAATATATCGATATTTTATAAAAAGTATTTTTTGATTTTGTTATAGAGATAAATGTATTGAGGCTGATAATAGTATATACTGTTATCAGCCAATGTACTTTATTGACCATACAAATCTGCCAGAAAAATATTTTCGTTATTGTTCAATTGTTTTCGGACTTTTAAGCAAAGTTCCCGGTTGCGGACTTTGCTTATTCTGTTATACTGGATATATAATGAGACAAGGGACAAATAGTCAGTCGCGGCATGCTTGCATGCCTGTGAATGACCTTGGGGACCGCAAAAATATGAGGAAGCAGCCCGAATAGGGCGGATTCCGAATGTTTTTAGAATTTCGAGAGTGAGAAGCACGGAGAAATTCGTAGTCTCATCCCATTTGTTGGGCAACTTATATGAATGTCAACAAATGATGTGCTGGGAGGTGCAGGATGGAGAAAAAGAAGATTCTGATTATAGGAAGCCTGAATATGGATATGGACATACAGATGGAGCGTATGCCGGAGTGTGGTGAAACGGTTATGGGTCGGAGTATTACATACGTGCCGGGAGGCAAAGGCGCCAATCAGGCCTGTGCAGCGGGCAAGATGCAGGGAAGGGTGGCCATGCTGGGCTGTATCGGAGACGACAGTTTTGGAGAAAGGCAGAGAGAAAATCTGGCGGCGGCAGGTGTGGATGTTTCATATCTGAGTGTGGAAAAGAAGGTACCTACCGGAATGGCGATTATTTATATTGATGATGCAGGAAATAATCATATTGTAGTGGTTCCCGGTGCAAATGACAGGTGCAGTGTTGATTATATTCGAAAAAACAGAGAACTTCTGGAAGAGGCAGATTATGTGGTGTTCCAGATGGAAATTCCGTATGATACCATATTTTATGGAATCCGTGAGGCAAAGAGACTGGGAAAAACAGTGATCCTGAACCCGGCTCCGGTACCGGATGATCTACCGGAAGATATCTGGGGAAAAATTGATTATCTGACGCCAAATGAAAAAGAACTTTGCAGGTTGTCCCAGGTTACTGGTGACAGGATCGAAGATTATGAGAGAGGAGCATGGAAACTTCTTGAAAAGGGAGTGGGAAATGTTCTGGTAACTCTGGGCAGCATAGGTGCACTTTTTATGAACCGACAGGAAAAATATCTGGTTCCTGCCCGGAAAGTACAGGCAGTGGATACTACGGCAGCAGGAGATTGTTTCCATGGAGCGTTTCTCACCGGTATTTCCGAGGGGATGACAGTGAAAGAGGCTATATGGATGGCAAATCTGGCATCATCCATAGCGGTGACCAGAAAAGGCGCGCAGAGTTCATTGCCGGAACGGACAGAAGTAGATACAATTTTGACATAAATTTGGGAGGTTTGACATGACAGACAGACAACAGGCCAGAGAACAGGCCAGAAAACGGGCGGAAGAGTTGATAGGGAGTATGACACTGGAAGAGAAAGCGTCACAGCTTCGGTATGATGCACCGGCGATTCCCAGGCTGAAGGTACCGGCTTATAACTGGTGGAATGAGGCACTTCACGGTGTTGCGAGAGCAGGCACTGCAACCAGTTTTCCTCAGGCGATCGGTATGGCAGCGGCATTTGATGAAGAACTGATGAAAGAGGTAGGAGATGCAATTGCGCTGGAAGGAAGAGCAAAATACAATTCTTACAGCAAACAGGGTGACAGAGATATCTATAAAGGACTTACCTTCTGGTCACCCAATGTGAATATTTTCCGTGATCCCAGATGGGGGAGAGGTCATGAGACTTACGGAGAGGATCCTTATCTGACCGGAAGGTTGGGTGTAAACTTTATCAAAGGACTGCAGGGAGAAGGCCAAGAATTGAAGGCGGCAGCCTGTGCCAAACATTTTGCGGTTCACAGCGGACCGGAAGATCTGCGGCACGAATTTGACGCGCAGGTTTCAGAGAAGGATTTGTGGGAAACCTATCTTCCCGCATTTGAGGCCTGTGTCAGAGAAGGAGAAGTGGAAGCTGTGATGGGTGCCTACAACAGAACTAATGGAGAACCTTGCTGCGGACATACCGTTCTGATGGAAGAGATTCTTAGAGGAAAATGGGATTTCCAGGGACATTTTGTGTCGGACTGCTGGGCAATCAAGGATTTCCATACCGGTCATATGGTTACAAATACAGCCCCGGAATCAGCAGCACTGGCACTGAAAAAGGGATGTGACGTAAACTGTGGCAATACTTATCTTCATATCCTGAAAGCGTATCAGTTGGGGCTTGTGACAGAAGATGAGATTACTCAGGCAGCAGTACGATTATTTACTACCCGTTTCCTTCTGGGCTTATTTGACGAGACAGAATATGATACCATTTCTTATGATATGGTGGAATGTAAGGAACATCTGGAATTGGCAGCAAAAGCCGCCAGGGAAAGCATGGTTCTTCTGAAAAATAACGGTGTTCTTCCACTGGACAAAGAGAAGGTAAAGACCATCGGTGTGATCGGACCCAATGCGGACAGCCGCAGAGTTATGATCGGGAATTATTATGGAACTTCTTCTCATTATACGACTGTGCTGGAGGGAATTCAAAAAGAAGCCGGGGAAGAAATCCGTGTTCTGTATGCGGAAGGATGTCATCTTTATAAAGACAGAGTGGAAGGGCTTGCCATGAGACAGGATCGTCTGTCAGAAGCGATGATCGTGGCAGCAAACAGTGATGTAGTGGTACTGTGCCTCGGTCTGGATGAAACCCTTGAAGGAGAAGAGATGGATCAGGGAAATGGTGTCGGCAGTGGAGACAAACAGGATCTGCTTCTTCCGGAAGTACAGGGAGAATTGCTGGACAGACTTCTGGAACAGAGCACACCGGTTATTTTGTGCCTGATGGCAGGAAGTGCTATTGATATCAGCAATGCGGATGAAAAAGCAGCAGCAATCTTACAGACATGGTATCCGGGAGCCGGCGGAGGAAAACAGGCTGCCGAAGTTCTGTTCGGAAAGATCTCACCGTCAGGAAAACTTCCGGTCACATTCTACCACAATGAGGATCTGGCATATATGCCTGCATTTACGGATTACTCGATGAAGGGAAGAACCTATCGGTATCTGGACCGCAAGCCAATGTATCCGTTTGGTTATGGGCTTACCTATGGAAATGTAAAAGTGAAAGAGGTGCAGGTAAGTACTGAAAATGGAGTAAGTTTACAGATACAGGTGAAAAATGAAGGAATCAGAGCGACAGAAGATGTAGTTGAAGTTTACATAAAAAATCTGGAATCTGCATACGCTGTGAAAAATCACAGTCTCTGCGGATTTGCCCGGGTAAAGCTGGAACCGGGAGAAGAAAAGAAAATCGAAATATCCATTCCGGAATCCGCATTTATGGTGATAGATGATAGCGGAGAGAAAAGGAGAGACGGAAACAGATTCCGGCTATCTGCAGGTACCAGCCAGCCGGATGAGAGAAGCTTTGAACTGACCGGAATACATCCGGTGGAAGTTGAGATAGAAATCTAAGAAAAGGAGAGAATAAAATGGATTTTGAAAATGTAAAGAAAAACCTGGAGAAGCATGGATTTAAAGTATCCTGCTTTGATACTGCAAAAGAGGCAGCTGATTATATTGATTCCCAGGTGGATAACAAAAGTATCGGTTTTGGAGGATCGGTTACACTGGATCAGATGGGGCTTTATGAGCGTTTGTCTGCCCACAATCAGGTCAGTTGGCACTGGAGAGTGCCGGAAGGGATGACAGGTCCGGAAGTAATTAAGCAGGAAGGTTCTGCAGAAATATATTTTTCTTCCGTCAATGGACTGGCAGAAACCGGAGAAATCATCAATATTGATGGAACTTGCAATCGAATTGCAGATATTTTTTACGGACATGAAAAAGTCTATCTGGTTGCCGGAGAAAATAAGATCGAGAATAATTTTCACAGCGCACTTTCCCGTGCAAGAAATATTGCTGCTCCGTTAAATGCAAAACGATTGGGGAAGAAAACGCCGTGTGCTCTCAAAGGAGATCGCTGTTACGACTGTGACAGCCCGGAAAGAATCTGCCGCGGTCTGTCTGTACTGTGGGAGAAACCAGGTGCAGGGGAATTTGAAGTTATCTTGATTCATGAGAATCTTGGCTATTAAGATGAAGATATCGGTGAAAGAAAATCACAGCTGCACGCTTTGTCCCAGAATGTGCCGTGTGGACAGAGACAGCGGACAGAAAGGTTACTGTCGAATGGACAGCACGGTGCGTGGAGCAAGAGCAGCGCTGCACATGTGGGAAGAACCTTGTATCTCGGGAGAAAAAGGCTCGGGTGCAGTGTTCTTTTCCGGATGTACGCTGGGCTGTGTGTTCTGTCAGAACCGACAGATTGCAGATGGAACCTGCGGAAAAGAGATATCGGTGGAAAGACTCAGTGATATATTTCTGGAGCTGCAGGAGAAAGGCGCAGCAAACATTAATCTTGTCACAGCATCTCATTTTGTCCTTCCGGTGATTCCGGCACTGGAATATGCGAAAAGTCGTGGTCTGAAGATCCCAGTGGTATATAATACCGGAGGATATGAAAAGGTGGAGACACTGCGGATGCTGGAAGGAATTGTAGATGTGTGGCTGCCGGATTTTAAGTATATGGATTCGGAATTAAGCGAGAAATATTCTCGTGCAAAAGACTATCCTGAGGTGGCAGCTCGTGCACTGGAAGAAATGGTACGTCAGGCAGGAAACTGCATTTTTGATGAGGCAGGATATATACAAAAAGGTGTGATCGTGCGTCATCTGATTCTGCCCGGTCATACGGAGGATTCCAAAGCGGTGCTGCAATATCTGTATGAAACCTATAAGAATAAGATTTATATTAGTGTGATGAATCAGTATACACCACTGCCCCATACGGCAGATATGCCTCCCTTAAATCGGAAGGTAACAAAACGGGAATATGATAGAGTCCTTGATTATGCCCTTTCTTTGGGAATTGAGCAGGGGTATTTTCAGGAAGGCGAAACAGCGGAAGAAAGTTTTATTCCGCTGTTTGATTATGAAGGATTATCTTGAAAGGAGTAAATTATGAAAGTTTCAATATTAGGTCCTGGCGGGATCGCCAGATGTATGGCAACAGCAGTACAGGGATTAAAAGAGCAGGGAGTAGAGGCATATGCGGTAGCTTCCAGAAATCTGGAGAGAGCAAAAGCATTTGCAGCTGAATGGGGATTTGAGAAAGCATATGGTTCTTACGAAGAAATGCTGGAGGACCCGGAGGTGGAACTGGTTTATGTGTCCACACCTCATTCCCATCATTATCAGTATGCGAAGATGTGCCTGGAGCATGGAAAGCATGTGCTGGTAGAAAAGGCATTTACAGTAAATGCTGTGCAGGCAGAAGAATTGATTCGCATGTCGGAAGAAAAAAATCTTCTTCTTGCAGAGGCAATCTGGACAAGATATATGCCAAGCAGAAAAATGATCGATGACATTGTAGAAAGCGGTGTGATCGGTGATGTTACATCTTTGACAGCAAATCTGGGATATCCGCTGAAACATGTGGAGCGTCTGCAGAATCCGGAACTTGCAGGCGGAGCACTTCTGGATCTGGGGGTATATCCGATCAATTTTGCACTTATGGTATTTCATGGAGAGGTGAAAGAGGTACAGTCCACAGCCGTCATATCACCAAAAGGGATTGACTGGATGAACAGCATTACATTGACGTTTGATGACGGAAAAATGGCAGTTCTTCACAGCAACATGCTGGCGTTGCCGGATCGGGAAGGTGTGATCAACGGAGAAAAAGGATATATTGAAATCCAGAATATTAATAATTGTGAGGAAATCCGTGTGTACGATGAAAATCGTCAGGTAAAAGAGCGGTATCAGGTACCGGAGCAGATCAACGGATACGAATATGAAGTTCTTGCATGCAAACAGGCTATTTTGGATGGAAAATGTGAGTGTCCACAGATGCCTCACAGTGAAATCCTCAGAGTGATGAGAATGATGGATCAGATCAGAGAAAGCTGGGGTATGAAATTTCCCTGTGAATAGTCGGGAAACAGAGAAAGTGGAATTGAAAGAAGCGAGAGGAGCCATATGTCACTTCAATTTATCTTAGGAAATTCCGGAGCAGGAAAATCTTACTTTTTATTTCAGCATATTATACAGGAAGCGGAGAAACATCCGGAGAAGAATTATCTTGTTATTGTGCCGGAGCAGTTTACCATGCAGACGCAGAAGGAACTGGTATCTTTAAGTACAAATCATGGAATTATGAATGTGGACGTTTTAAGCTTTCAGCGTCTTGCATACCGCGTGCTGCAGGAGACAGGTGGAGAAAACAGGGCTGTTTTGGAGGAAACCGGGAAAACACTGGTGATTCAGAGAGTAATCCAGGAAGAGGAGAAAAAACTGGGAGTACTGGCAGGAAGTCTGAAAAAGACTGGAACTGTCAGTGAAATGAAGTCATTGGTGTCAGAATTGATACAGTATGATATTCGTCCGGAACAGATGAATAATATAGAGGAAAAATCTCGTGAAAGAACGTTTCTGGCATCCAAATTAAGTGATATCCGGATTGTTTATGAGGGATTTGTGAATTATCTGAAGAACCGGTATATTACCGGAGAAGAAATTCTGGATGTTCTGTGTGACAAAATCGGCGAATCCCGTATGATGAAAAATTGTCAGGTAATACTGGACGGATTTACAGGACTTACACCGCTCCAGAACAAGGTTATGAGAAAAATTCTCAAGTTATCAGAAAAGGTATGGGTGACGGTCACACTGGATGAAAAGGTGCCCAGAGAAAAACTGAAAAGTCCCCAACATCTTTTCCGGATGAGCGGAGCGATGTTGGATCATCTGACCAGACTGGCTGTGGAAGAAAGAGTTGAGGTGGAAGAGGATATCTGGGTGCATCCGGGAAAGTACAGTCGTTTTTCAAAATCTCCTGCACTGGAATTTATGGAGCGTCACCTGTTTCGCTATGGAAATCCTTCTTATCGCAGAGAACAGGAAGAAATCCAGATATTTGCTGCTTCCAACCCAAGGACAGAGATGGAGGAAATCGCCAGAAGGATTTGCTTTCTGGTGAGAACGGAAAACTACAAATATGGAGATTTTGCAGTGATCACCGGTGATTTGGCTACGTATGGTAATTATGCGGGACAGGTCATGGAAGAATGTAAGATTCCGTGTTTCATTGATGAAAAGCATTCTATTTTGATGAATCCTTTTGTGGAATATCTCCGGGCGGTTCTGAATATGCTGACGGAGCAGTTTACTTATGAAAGTGTATTTCGGTATCTGCGATGTGGATTATCCCGGCTGTCTGTATATGAGGTGGATGTACTTGAGAATTATTGTATCGCTGTGGGAATCCGCGGATGGAAGCAGTGGAAAGAACATTGGGTCCGTCGATACAGAGGAATGAAAGACGGTAGTGTGGAAGAGGTAAACTGCATTCGGGAAAAATTTCTGGAGGAAATAGAAACCTTTGTAGAACAGATGCGGCAGAGGAATCTAACCGTTGAGCAGAGAACACGCATACTTTATGAGTTTGTCGTCAGAGGAGATATACAGGAGAAAATTTCACGGCAGGAAGAAGCGTTTGAACGGCAGGGAGAAAAAGCTCTGGCCAAAGAATATTCCCAGATCTATGGAATCATCATGAAGCTGATGGATAAGCTGGTACAGGTACTGGGAGAGGAAACAATATCGCTCGCTGATTATCAGCAGCTTCTGGAAGCAGGATTTCAGGAGGCACAGGTGGGGGTTATTCCTCCCTCTGCAGATCAGGTGCTTGTGGGAGATATGGAGCGAACCCGTCTGAAAGATATTAAAGTCCTGTTCTTTGCGGGGGTGAATGATTCTGTCATTCCGAAACGTCAGGGGAGGGGCGGACTTTTGTCGGAAGCAGACAGAGAATTTCTGGAAATGCAGGATGTTGAACTGGCACCGACATCACGGGAATCCATGTATATACAGAAGTTTTATTTGTATCTGAATCTGACAAAGCCCAGTCGTCGGCTTATCCTTTCCTATGCAAAATCAGGAAGTCAGGGAAAGACTCAGTCACCGGCGTATCTCATCCCGATGATCTGTCAGTTGTTTCCCAAACTGCAGATACAGGAAAGCGAAGAAAATGGAATCCGACAGGCAGAGCAGGCAGGACAGGCAGTGGAATTTCTTCTTCGGGGGCTGGAGCAATCCGGTGAAGAAGAACCTTCAGATGAATGGAAAGAACTCTTATGCTGGTATCTGAATTCGCCGGAGTGGAAAGAACAATGTGAAAAGTGGATAGACAATGCATTTCGTCAGAAACCTGTGGATAAGATAGGAAAAAGTGCAGCCAGAGCATTGTATGGCAATGTACTTGACAATAGTGCAACTCAGCTGGAGCAATTTGCCGCCTGTGCCTTTTCCCATTTCCTTCAGTATGGACTGGAGATCGAAGAACGCCCGGAATATGAATTTCGTGCGTCGGACATGGGCAATGTGATTCATCAGGCATTGGAGAGATTTTCTGTAAATCTGAAAAGGCACAGAATGTCATGGCGGAATCTGACGGATGAACAAAGAGAAGCACTGATTGACGAGAGTGTGGATGAAATCATTTTTGATTACGGCAATACGATTCTGGAGAGCAGTGCCCGAAATCGTTATATGATAACGAGAGTAAAACGGATTCTCAGACGGACTGTATGGGCGCTTCAGGAGCAGCTGAAATGTGGAAAATATGAACCGGAGCAGTTTGAAATATCTTTTGCAATGGAAGATCAGCTGAAAGCAATTCACTTTGAACTGTCAGAAGATGAAAAACTGCGTCTGAAAGGCAGGATTGATCGTGTAGATCGATATGAAGAAGAAGATAAGATCTATGTGAAAGTAATAGACTATAAGTCAGGCAATACGTCTATGGATCTGATCGCTCTTTATCATGGACTGCAGCTGCAGTTGATCGTATATCTGAACGCGGCATTGGAGATTGAGCAGAGGGAGCATCCGGAGAAACAGGTGGAGCCGGCTGGGGTATTTTATTATCATGTGAAAGATCCTCTCTGTGAAGGAACATCGGATGAAGAGGAAGAAAGTATCGCACAGAAAATTCTTCAGGAGTTGAAAGTGAACGGACTTGTGCGGGAAGATAAGAAAATCATATTGGATATGGATGAAAGTCTGAAGCCGGGGAAAAAATCTCTCACGATCCCGGTAACACTCAATAAAGACGGAAGCTTGTCCAGATATTCTCAGACTGCCACGAAAGAACAATTTCAGATCTTATCAGAGTATGTAAACAGTAAGATCACAGAAATCGGGAGAAGGATTCTGGATGGTGAGACAGCAGTCAGTCCTTATCGTCTGAGAAAACGAACGGCATGTGATTATTGCAGTTATCGGGGTATCTGTGGATTCGATGAGAAAATACCCGGATACGAATACCGCAGTCTTCCTGTATTTCAGGATCAGATGCTCTGGCAAAGAATGAGCGATGAAGAAAGAAAGGCAGACGGAGAAGACAGAAGTAAAGTGGAAGGAAAAGAGGGATAACAGATGGCAGTAACATGGACAGAGGATCAGAAAAAGGTCATTGAACTTCAGAATCGAAATATTCTCGTCAGTGCGGCAGCAGGTTCCGGAAAGACAGCCGTGCTGGTAGAGCGGATTCTGCATATGATGACGAGAAAAGAGAATCCGGTAGATATTGACCGTCTGTTGATCGTGACATTTACCAGAGCGGCAGCCGGGGAAATGCGGGAACGTCTGATGAAGGCTGTAGAAAAGTGTCTGGAAAGTGAGCCGGACAATGAGCATCTTCAGAGACAGCAGACTCTGATTCATAATGCGCAGATCAATACCATTGACGGTTTTTGTTCTTATGTGATCCGAAATTATTTCCATACCATCGATCTGGATCCGGGATTTCGAACCGCAAATGAAGGAGAACTGAAACTACTGCGATATGACGTGGCAAAAGAACTGCTGGAAGATAAATACAGGGAAGATACCCCTGAATTTAACAGATTCGTAGAAGTATTTGCTTCCGGAAAAAATGATGACAACCTTGGAGATTTGATCTTGAAGCTCTACGATTTTTCTATGAGCAATCCCTGGCCGAAGGAGTGGCTGGAGGACTGCAAAAAGCCTTATCTGGCTGAAAGTTTTGAAGAGCTTCGGGAAAGTTTCTGGATGAAAAAAATGTGGGAAGAGGTAAACCGGGCCGTTTCCCAGGCAGGAGAGATGATTGACCTGAATCTTCGGCTGTTGCAGGAAGATGACGGGCCTTATATGTATGAAGATGCTGTGCGATCAGATGAAATGCTGGTGGAGGATCTGAAGAATGTATGCAGCCTTCAGAATTTTGACCAATGTGCACTACTACTTCAGAATATGAAGTTTACTTCCCTTTCCAGAAAAAAAGATGAGACAGTATCGGACAGGAAAAGAGAACAGGTAAAAGAGAACAGGGATCGGATGAAAGAAATCCTCAAAGAGCTGAAAGAAAAATATTTCTATGGAGACTCGGAGAGTATCATGGAGGAAATGAAACTGTGCCGGGGACCTGTAGAGGAGTTGATCCGTCTGACAGAAGAATTTATCGATAGGTTCTCAGAAAAGAAGAGGAAGCGAAATATCGTAGACTTCACAGATATGGAGCATTTTGCACTGGATATTCTTGTAAAAAAACAGGGGGAAGAACTGGTATATACGGAAGCGGCAGAGGAATTTTCTCAGCGATTTGAAGAAATTTTGATTGATGAGTATCAGGACAGCAATTTGGTTCAGGAAACGTTGCTTCAAAGTGTATCACGGCTGCGTCAGGGAAAGCATAATATCTTTATGGTTGGGGATGTGAAGCAAAGTATTTACAGATTTCGTCTGGCACGTCCTGAATTATTTATGGAAAAATATGATACCTATTCTCTGGAAGAAAGTGAATGTCAGAGGATTGATCTGCATAAGAATTTTCGCAGCAGAGAAGAAGTACTGGCGGGAGTGAACTACATCTTTGAACAGATTATGGGAAAAGAGTTGGGAGATGTAGAATACGATGAAGCGGCAGCATTGTATCCGGGTGCTGTTTTTCCCAGCCAGGAGGAAGAAAATGAGAAAGAGTTTCGAAGTACGGAGCTCCTGATCGCTGAGACAGATACGGAAGAATTATCAGATGATACCTCAGACAGGACAGCGCAAGAACTGGAAGCCCGCATGATTGGGAAAAGGATTCAGGAGATTGTCGGACACCGTCAGGTACTTGATAAAGAAACCGGTGAATATCGTACAGCCAGATATCAGGATTGTGTGATATTGCTGCGGACCATTTCGGGATGGGCAGAAACTTTTGTACAGGTTCTGATGGATATGGGAATTCCTGCGTATACAACATCAAAAACGGGTTATTTTAATGCACTGGAAGTGGTGACGGTGTTGAATTATCTTCATATTTGTGACAATCCTATGCAGGAAATCCCTTTTACCGGTGTTTTGGTATCACCGATGGCAGGGTGTACATCACAGGAGCTGGCCGAGATAAAGGCAGAATTTCCAGATGATAAAATCTATGCATGCGCGTGGAAATATCTCACAAATGGGGAAAATCCTGTAATCCGGGAAAAATTAAGCAGATTTTTTGATGTTTATGGAAAAATCCGGGAAAGAGTTCCTTATACACCGATTCACCAGTTGATACAGCTGATTTTGAAACTGACCGGATATGATGTGTATGCAGCGGCTATGCCTGGAGGAGAGCAGAGAAAAGCAAATCTCCAGATGTTGACAGAAAAAGCGATGGAGTATGAAGAGACCAGTTATCGGGGACTTTTTAACTTTATCCGATACATGGAGCAGCTGCAGAAGTATGAAGTGGATTTTGGAGAAGTCAGCACGATCGGGGAAAATGAAAACACCGTACGGATTATGAGTATCCATAAAAGTAAAGGATTGGAATTTCCGATTGTTTTTGTGGCTGGTATGGGGAAAAGGTTTAATATGATGGATGCCAACGCATCTCTGGTGATTCATCCGGATCTGGGAATCGGTATGAATGGTGTCGATCCAAAGCTTCGTCTGAAAACAGCTACACGGATGCGTCAGGTGATACAAAAGCAGATTCGTCTGGAAAGTCTTGGCGAGGAATTGCGAGTGTTGTATGTGGCGCTCACAAGAGCAAAAGAAAAGCTGATTTTGACAGGAACCATAGAAAAGCTTGATAAAAAACTGGAAAAGCTGCATCCCCTGACAGGACGTATGACCCGGCAGCTTTCCTATGGAACGATAGAAAGTGCTCAGGATTACTGGGGATGGATTCTTCCGGCACTTTCCCGCCACCCGTCTTTTGGGATACTTTATGAACGGATTGGTGAACGATGTTGTATGGATCATCTATGTTTTCAGCCGGAGATTCCTTTTGCTATCCGGACATTCCGTGCGGCACTGCTGACCGGAGAGGAATTGAAACGCCGGATTTCCCGAAATAAGCGTTATGAAGAATATAAAAACTGGGATAAAAATCAGATCTATCAAAAAACAGTGAGAGAAGAGCTGGAAAATAAGTTTTCTTATCGATATCCCTATGGGTATCTTCAGGAAATTCCGGCGAAGATCAGTGTATCGGAACTGAAAAAACAGGCAATGAATCTGCTTGATGCAGAACAGGAAGAGGCGCAGGATCTGATCGTTCAGAAGGAGAGTATTCCGTTGGTTCCGGAATTTATGCGGCAGGAAAAAACGGAGCTTAAAGGTGCGGCACGGGGTACGGCATATCATCGTGTTCTGGAATGTATTGCTTACGAAAAAACGGATAATATGACAGAAATTCAGGAACAGATACAGGAAATGCTCAGAGAGGGAAAGATTGATCAGGAAACAGCTGATTCCGTGAGAGAACAACAAATTTTCCGGTTTGTTTCCTCAAATCTGGGAAAAAGAATGAGAAAAGCAGAGGAAGAAAAAAAACTTTGGCGGGAGCAGCAGTTTGTCATGAGTATTCCGGCACAAGAGCAAAATAGTGAATGGGGAACGGAAGCACAGATACTGGTGCAGGGTATTATCGATGCTTTCTTTGAGGAGACGGACGGTCTGGTATTGGTGGATTATAAGACAGATTATGTGGAAAAAGGACAGGAACAGGAGCTGGTGAAAAAATATCAAAAACAGCTCTGGTATTATGCACGGGCACTGGAAAGAGTATGGAAAAAACCGGTGAAAGAGGCTTATCTGTATTCGTTTGGAGCGGGAAAAGCGCTGCCGGTGGATGTGCAAAAATGAAGAAAACAGACAGGGAGGAAAAGGGGATATGAGATTATATGCGTCCTGTATCTGCTGCCTTTTAAATAAACAGGAGCAGAAACTGAGAAATTGCAGGGATGAGAAAAAGAAAACAGAATATATGAAAGAATTGCTGCGTCTGGCCGGGAATAGCGGCGACGAGGCAAGTGCTCCCTGGCTGGCAGCCCAGATTATGAAAGTTCATGAGAAATACTTCGGTAAATCAGGAAGCTATGCGGATGTAAAGAAAGAATTTAATCAATTGGTTATGAGTATGGAGGAAGAGCTGAAACAGAGAGTTTTATCTCAGCCGGACCCATTAAAAACGGCATTGTTGTATGCGAGAGTTGGAAATTATATTGATTTTTCTGCATTGGAACAAGTGGAAAAGGAAGAATTTTTGAGTCTGTTTGAGCGGGAAAAAGATGTGCTGGATGAAAAAGAATATATGTCTTTTTGCGGGGAAATGCAGAAGGCGGAGAATGTAGTATATCTTCTGGATAACTGTGGAGAAATTGTTCTTGATAAGCTGGTGATCCAGATTTTGAAAAAAAGATTTCCCCGGGCACATATCACTGCTATAGTACGGGGCAGCGAAGTAATAAATGACGCAACAATGGAAGATGCTGTGATGACCGGACTTACTAATGTAACGGAGGTCATCGGAAATGGTGATGATGTGGCAGGAACCATATTGTCCCGGGTGTCGGCAGAAGCCAGAGAAAAAATAGAAAAAGCGGATGTAATCATAGCCAAAGGGCAGGGAAACTTTGAATCACTTTATGGATGTGGAAAAAATGTTTATTATTTGTTCTTGTGTAAATGTGACTGGTTTATGAGAAAATTCCACGCAGATCGTTTCCAGGGAATGTTTGTAAATGAGTATCGGATAACCTTTGAGTAATTGAGAGTAGTTGTTACAGTTCTTAAGATATTCTTAACCTTTCAAAAGCATATTGACAATCTAATATTATATGGCGTATAGTATTGAATATCAAATATTATTAAATTACAAATAGTATTGATTGGGAAATAGTATCAAAAAACATAAAGAGGTGACGATATGGTATTTAATACTGGTGCGGCTCTTCTGGATGCTATCGTATTGGCAGTTGTGTCAAAAGAGCGAGAGGGTACATACGGATATAAGATCACGCAGGATGTCCGGCAGGTCATTGATATTTCGGAATCCACGTTATATCCGGTTCTTCGAAGGCTTCAGAAGGATGAATGTCTGATGGTATACGATATGGAATTCGGAGGAAGAAATCGGAGATACTATAAAGTGACGGAAAAGGGGAAAGCACAGCTGGAGCTTTACCGGCACGAATGGAAGAATTATTCAACCAGAATTTCCATGCTGTTTGAGGGGAGGATTGATGTATGAACCGTGACGAATTTATGCAGCAATTGGCAAGGCTGTTGAGTGATTTGCCGGAGAACGAAAGGATGGAGGCGATCCGGTACTACAATGATTATTTCGATGAGGCAGGACCTGAAAATGAAGCAAAAGTAATCAGTGAACTGGGAAGTCCCGGAAAAGTGGCAGCGATCATAAAAGCGGACCTGAAAGAAAATGATGGTGCCGGGGAAACATCGAAGGATACCCAGAGTGACAGATGGCGTAATGCGCAAGACAGCATGCCGGGAAATTACTCACCTGTTCATAAAAGCAGAGGCGCCGGACGTTGGGCACTTATTATTATACTTGTGGTATTTCTGTCGCCTGTGATACTGGGAATCGGAAGTGGAGTATTTGGTGTCTTTGTTGGGATACTGGCAGCAATCTTTGGTATCTGGGTTTCTATCTTTACTGCGGGCGCCGGTTTGTTGGGTGGGGGAATTGCCTTGCTTGCAAAAGGAGTGATCAGGTTATTTTCGGTACCGGCTTCGGGTCTGGTAAGTATGGGAGGCGGTTTCTTATCCATAGCACTGGGAATTTTTATCCTGATTTTCTTTTTCTGGTTTACATTCCGTTTCCTTCCGAGATTATGCAGAACGGTAGTAAATTTCATTTCCAGACTGCTCCATAAGAGAAAGGGGGCTGCCGCATCATGAAAAAATTGATAAAAACATTGACGATCATTGGCGGGATATGTGCCGGTCTGGGTTTGATATTTCTCATAATCGGTTTGATCCTGGGAGGTGGAACGATTGATTTCTCAGATGCCGTGAGTGTACAGGAATCAGATGTCAGCAGGCTGATTCATAAGCTGACACCGATAGACAGCGAATACCGGGATGATGATATTGAAAATCTGGATTCTGAAAGATGGGAATGCACATCCGCATCCGGGATAAAAAATCTGCAAATCGAAATGGATGCCGGTTATCTGGAGATCAAACAGTATGAAGGACGGGAAATCCAGGTATATATTCAGCAAAATGACAGAAAAACGAAGATTGAGCAGGAAGGTGATGAACTGGATATTACCCGGGATGGGATACAATGGCTGGATAGAAAAGGAAAAGCTATTAAGATCCTGGTACCGAAGAATCATATTTTTAATGAAATTGATTTAAAACTCAATGCGGTGGATGGAGTAATTGATTCACTGAAAGCCAATGAATTAACCGTTTCTGCGAATGCAGCTTCTCTGGAGATTACAGATGAGATACAGACGAAAACCTGTGAATGGACAGCAAATGCTGCGGAGATTGAGATTCAAAAACTAATGTCGAGAGAAACGGATCTGGACTGCAGTGCCGGAACAATACGGGTAACGATGGAAGGAGACATCAGTGACTATTATCTGGAAGGTAAAGTGAGCGCAGGTAGTCTGGAATATGCGCATCAGGAGTGGGATGGTTTTGATGATACTTTCTGCCAGGGAGAGGAAGATGCCAAAAACAGGATTGAGGCAAAATGTGCGGCAGGAGATATTACAATAGATTTTACAAAATACGAGTAGGAGGGATTATCATGAGTGACAAAAGACTGTATCGTTCTTCAACTAACAGCATGATCTGTGGGGTATGCGGAGGAATCGGAGAATATTTTAATATTGATCCGACGCTTGTGCGGCTTGCATGGGTATTGTTTTCCTTTTTAGGAGGTGCAGGTATTCCTGCATATATCATCGCAGCTATTATCATACCGAGATAAATATAGAATCAGGAAGCTGCGTGAATAAATAGACAAAAAAAGGTCATACTTCAAAAGAAAAGGAGTGTGACTTTTTTTATGACAAAAAAGAAAGAATTAAATATCCGGGAATTGTCCGGTGAAGAAAAAATGAAATATGAGATTGCGGAAGAACTGGGACTTCTTGATAAAGTGCTGGAAGAGGGATGGAAAACTTTGTCAGCGAAAGAAACCGGCAGAATCGGGGGACTTGTGACAAAGAGGAAAAGAGAAATGCAGTCAGACGGGGAGAAGTAGGAAATGTCGCCATATTATCGCGGCATTTCCAGATATGCCCTGCGCCAAAGATCTGCGAGAATTTGATTCCCGGTATAAGTCAGATGTATACCATCAAGCGTAATCCGATCAATTCCCATTTCCTCAGCGGACTGGCGGAGAATATGGTCAGTTGGGAGAAAGCAGGCATGGTATTTATCGGCAAGCGTCTCTATAATTTTACTTTCTGCTTCGATATACGGATGCCAGCTTTTATATTCCAGTGGATGATCAAACAAAAAAGGCTCTGCCAGAATCAGCTGTGCGTCAGTATGCGTGATTAGGAATCTGAGAATTTCTTCATAATAATAGGCAAATTCATCAGGGATGCGTTTACGAGAGGTGTAAAGTTCAACGGGAATATCGTTGACTCCGACAAGAAGAGTGATCACATCCCAGTTCCTCTCAATTCCATCTCTGTTCAGCATGTGTAAAACCTGTTCTGTTGTAAAACCGTCATGTCCTCTGTTTTGAAAAACACAGTTGAAAAATCTCATATCGACCGCAAGCATGGAAACATATCCGTTCCCAAGATTTGCAGGATCAAATAAATGCCCGGCATCCGTGATGCTGTCTCCGAGAAAAAGAAAATCAGACATAATCTATCTCCTTTGAGTTTAGTGATGTAGGTGTCAAAAGCTTTTGTCTTGTCTCATGATATAATACTATCATGGGAGTAGGAAAAATCAATCAAAAATGTTATACTGTGATTAGTTTATCTTAGAAGGAGACATAAGAGATGAAAGAAACCGTATTATTATTTCATTTTGAAAAAGAGCGTGCCGGGAAAATACGCCGTGCGTTGTTGCCGCTGAAAATAAGAGTAAAAACAGTGGAACCGGAGGAATATGGACAGAACATAGGCTTTCTGGCGGGGAATAAAGAAATATTGCCGCAGAAAGAAGAGAGTGATCCGGATAGGACTGGATTTCGCAAAGGGAATGAAGAGGCAGGAAGGACAGAGATAGAACAGGAAATGATGGTCATGGCGTGGCTGACAGGACATCAGGTAGATCAGGTTTTGACTGCACTCAGAAAGCAGGGAATCGGAAGGATTGATTATAAGGCAGTGGTTACACAGCAGAATCAATACTGGGACTGCAGGACGTTATACGCAGAATTGAAAAAGGAACATGAAGCATTTACCGGAAAATCATAAAAGAAATCAAAGGTGAAAACTGTGTGCGTAAATACTATGATGCCAGGGTCATAGTATTTACGCACACAGTTTTTGTTGCTTAATCTTAAGAAAGCAGTGTATTTAAATTGAGCTTGAGAATCCGGTCCATTTTAAAAAGAGAACTTGCACGATAATTATAAGCGGCAGATTCAAATAATACATATAGATCGTCCCCGTCTACATAGATCTGTTCCATCTTTTCCGGAAGATAAAACTTCAAAACGGCAGCATTTTCTTCCAGAAGCTTCTGCATGGAATTATTAAATACCTGCAGTGTGGAAGGAAGTACCCCATAAGAATGGGAGAATAATATTTTATCTTTATAGAAAGCAACTCCCTGTGCTTTTTCTGTGATAACCCGCATATCGGAGGGAAGAGCAAGAGGAGTAATCGTATCGGATTTATCGAGAGAATCAGTAAGCAATTGAGTGACCAGAGTGCCGTCTTCGTTGATATCGTATTGCTCCAGGACACTGGCTGTATTTTCGGTAAAATATCCGATATACAGGGAATTATCATGGTATGTCAGAAAAGAAGTTCTGGTGATCGCATACAGGTCGTAAGACTGTGAGTAAGTGATCGGAAGATGATCTTCCTGAAAAGAATATTCTTCCAGCTGCTTCAGTGTAATGGCATTGACCTGAGGAATACCGCGTGACATTCCGGAAATCCAGATATTCTCATGGATAGAGTCATAGGCCAGACCGCCCACATGGGATTTGTTCCTAAGAACGATTTCTTTGATAAACTCATGACTTTTTTTGTCGATCACATAGATTACGGAATTGTGGGTCTGAGAACCGCAGTAAGCGCTGACAAGAATATAGTCCTCCGTGACGGCGAGCCCCTGAGGAGTCATGGAGGTACAGATTGCTGATGTTTCTTTTTCACCGAATACCTGTGTCTCTGTGGACATAAGTCCGGGGACCACATAAGTTCCATAATCAATTTCTGTCGCACGCCCGTTAAAGGCAGCTGCTTTTACTTCCGGTGTCAGAGAAATTAAAGTACGCTGAAACTTCATATTGTATATAGACTCTGTAGTTGTCTGTGAAGCTTCCGGCTTGGGTTCATGACTGATGCGATAAACAAGAATATAATAAAAATAAGCAGATCCGGCAAGAATCAATATGAGACAAAACAACAGCAGCCGAATATGCTTAAATTTTTTTCCGCTTTTTTTCTGTTTTTTGGTGGGCTCTTTTTCTTCCATGTGTGTGCTCCTGATGCTGATATATATAATATGATATCTTATTTTTACAAAAAAAACAAGAAAACTGTGAAATTTGTATAAAGTCTATGGAAAAATAAGTTACCTGCCAGCAGATTCACCGGAAATGAATTCTGAGGATAAATGAGGAAGGGCCGATATCATTACGATATCGGCCAATATGAAAAAGGAAATCTAAAAATAACTGTTAACCACATATTATGAGGGGGGACGGGAGACTACCTTGGATAATCTCCCGTAACAAAGTGTGGTTTGCTTTGTTGAGTATTATAATACATGGGAAATGTGACGATTTTGTGTTCGTATGGTAAATCATTTATAAAATTTCATAAAAAATACGAAACTAAAAAAAATAAAAGTATAAAATCCCTTTGCAAATTCAAAGACTAGCTTGTTATGAATGAAGACGCAGGCTCCGATAACGGTTCATGCAGGCATATATTTCCTGTATCCGGGGCATAGCCAGATTCGGAGAAATACGGCCGCCATCAGCCAGAAAGTCGAGTCCCTGTGTAGTCAGCAGGTTTTCCAGTTGCTCCATAGATTCCTGAAGCGTACGCCTTCCGTTAAAAATATGAAGCTGTGCATAGCGAAGCAGGGAGGACAGGGTGTTCACCTGTTCCGGATCCGCCAGCTGCTCCAGATAGCGAAGATCAAGATTTTCGTGGTTGACAGAGATTCCGTCTACACCCATAGTTTTCATTTTTATACGTCGATCTTCACGGAAAGAAGGATCCGGCTGCACGATCCTGTGATAATCGGGAGAAGATTTTTCGGGCGACGAAGGTCGGATCGAGGGAAATACTTCGGCTTCTTTTTTGGCAAATGCAGTAATATCTACCGGACGGTAATGATCCATCTGGATTACCGTGTCTGCTACATGAAAATAGGAACCGGAACTTCCTGCCACAAGAATCGTTGAAACCTCCTTTTCATGGGCCAGCCACTGCACCCGTTCGATAAATGGGGTGATGGGTTCCTGACTGCGGTTCACGACTCTCTGCATCAACTCATCACGGATCATAAAGTTTGTGGCACTGGTATCCTCATCAATCAGCAACAGCCTGCTGCCGGTCTCCATGGCTTCCACCACATTGGCTGCCTGGGAAGTGCTGCCGCTGGCATCTTCCGAGTAAAAACAGGAGGTATCCTTTCCGTTTGGCAGGTCATTGATAAAGAGAGAGATATCGGCTGCCTTGATACTCCTTCCATCTTCCGCACGGATTTTGACGGCATCAGATTCTGTGATAACATATTCTCTTCCGTCCCCTGCAATATGATTATAAACTCCCAGTTCCAGTGCTTCGAGAAGTGTGGATTTTCCATGATATCCTCCGCCTACGATCAGAGTGATCCCTTTTCGGATTCCCATACCCTTCATAGGACCGTGGTTTGGCAGATCAAGCGTCACTTCCATGGAAGCGGGAGAGATAAAAGGGATCCCATTTTTCATAGGACGGGGTGATACACCGGATTCTCTGGGAAGAATAGAACCATTTGCTACAAAGGCAGTTAACCCCAAAAGGGGAAGCTGACTGCGGATATATGTCTGATCTTCAGCAAGCTGACAAACCTGTTTCAGTACTTTGGCATCAAGATTCCGATAATACAATGATTCCCGTACGCAGACAGGAAGAAAATCAAAAAGAATTTTTATCAGTTCCTGAGAATTGATTGTTCTGCCATTTGCCGGGAAACCTACCTCAAGACGAATCGTCAGGTCACCAGTGGAGCTGTTGAGAGAGCAGGCAGTCCGTTCCAGGATTTCCTGTTGACATCTGGTGATAGAGATTAGTCCGCTTTTTCCGGAACCTTTCGCCCGGAAATTGAATTTTTCTATTTTTTGATGAAACTGGCGAATTAGATAATCCTGGAGAGCGATACGTGTTTCTTTTGTATGGTAAAGCGTTTCCGGGAATCCTGCCTGCGTGCCGCTAACTTTGATACTGAGCCTGGAAGGAGCGGCAAAAGGGTCTCCCTGTACATGGTCAATAGAAAGAATGTATCCTGGAAAAGCATAGGTGCCCCGAGTATCTTTATATGCGGGATAACTTTTTCTGTTGATCTGAAAAAGTAGTTGTTTTAAGTCTTCTGCTGATTTCATTTCATTTTCTCCTTGCTTATTTGTTCATTCTGTTTAAGTATACCAATTTAAAAAAAATATTCAATCATTCTTTAGGTCGGATAATCAATATACTTTATTGGATATACAAACCCAAAGTAGCCGTTATCAAAGATGTATGTTATAATTTCTCCATGAGAATTAAGAAGCATGATTGTGATGAGAAGGATAGTATCGTAGTGTGAAGGGAGAATAGAGATGGAGATTGAAAGAAAATATTTAATAGACAGTTTACCGGAGCATCTGGATGATTTTCCTCATAAGGAGCTGGAACAGGCATATCTGTGTACAAATCCTGTGGTACGGGTTCGAAGAGAGGGGGAAGAGTATGTACTTACCTACAAGTCCGGGGGACTTATGGTGCGGGAAGAGTATAATCTTCCGCTGAATCAGGAAGCATATGAGCATCTTCTGAAAAAGGCGGATGGCATTGTGATTTCGAAAACAAGATATATTCTCCCGGAAAAAGACGGACTGAGGATAGAGCTGGATGTGTTTCATGGGAAGCACGACGGGCTGATCCTGGCAGAGGTGGAGTTTCCTACAAAAGAAGCTGCAAATGCTTATTGTCCTCCGGAGTGGTTCGGGGAAGATGTGACGTATTCAACCAAATATCATAATAGTAATCTGAGCAAAGAATGATTGCATTTACTAAGACAGGAGAGGTGAAAATAAAATTATAAAAAGTAATTGCAAAATTTCAGATTGTTCCAATTCTTAAACATCTGAGGTAAGCTATAGGAAAGAAAGGAGCGGGACTATGGATTATAAGCGAATGAACGAATTTCGGTTATTGGGTCTGACAATCGCGTACTATCGTAAACTGCGTGGAATGACGCAGGCAGATCTGGCAGAAGCTACGCAGCTGAGCCGTACCCATATCAGCAATATCGAAGCACCGAATGGAAAAACATCCATCTCACTGAATAAGTTGTTTGATATTGCGGAAGTTTTGGAAGTGCCTATGAAAGATCTGTTTGATTTCCGGGATAAGTAGAACATGAAAAATAAAGAGGATGCTTTGGCATCCTCTTTATTTTTCATGTTCCTTATTTCTGTTCTGCCGGCATTTCTTTCCGGATTTCTTTTGTTCGGATTTCCTTGCAGATATCATCAATAAACTGTTCCAGCGGTTTCGCACCCTCATCTCCGGCAAAACGGCTGCGGACAGATACGGTATGGTCAGCTTCTTCCTGCTGTCCCACAACCAGCATATACGGAAGTTTGGCCATGCGGGCTTCGCGGATCTTGAAACCGATTTTTTCGGAACGATTGTCTGTGGTTGCATCGATTCCGTTTGCTTTCAGTGCTTTCAGCACTTCTTCCGCATAAGCTGTATATTTTTCAGAAATCGGAAGAACACGAACCTGTTCCGGACACAGCCAGGTTGGGAATTTTCCGGCGTATTTTTCAATCAGCCATGCCAGTGTTCTTTCGTAGCATCCAAGAGATGTTCTGTGGATAATATATGGACGTACCTTGTCCCCGTTCTGATCAATATAGGTCATGTCAAAGTTTTCAGCAATGGCACAGTCAAGCTGGATGGTGATCATGGTATCTTCTTTTCCATATACATTTTTTGCCTGAATATCAATCTTCGGACCATAAAAAGCAGCTTCTCCTTCTGCTTCGGTGAATGGAAGATTCTTTTCTTTCAATACTTCACGCAGTGCATTCTGTGTGGATTCCCAGTAATTGTCATCACCCAGATATTTTTTCTTGTTGTTCGGATCCCATTTGGAGAGACGGAAGGTTACATCATCTGCCAGCCCCAGGGTATCCAGAACATAATAAGCCAGATCCAGACATCCCTTCAATTCTTCTTCCGCCTGATCCGGACGGATTACCAGATGACCTTCGGAGATGGTGAACTGACGGACACGGGTCAGACCATGCATTTCTCCGGAATCCTCAGCACGGAACAGGGTAGAAGTTTCACCCATACGGTAAGGAAGATCACGGTAAGATTTCTGTGTGTTTTTGTATACGTAATATTGGAACGGGCAGGTCATCGGACGCAGCGCAAATACTTCTTTGTCTTTTTCTTCGTCGCCCAGAACGAACATGCCGTCTTTGTAGTGATCCCAGTGACCGGAAATTTTGTACAGATCACTTTTAGCCATCAGAGGAGTTCTGGTGCGGACATAGCCCCACTCATTATCTTCCAGATCCTCGATCCAGCGCTGCAGCTTCATGATCATCTTTGTACCCTTTGGAGTAAACAGCGGAAGTCCCTGTCCAACAACATCAACGGTGGTAAACAATTCCATCTCGCGTCCCAGTCGGTTGTGATCCCGGCGTTTTGCATCTTCCATGCGTTCCAGATGGGCTTTCAGATCATCTTTTTTATTGTAGGCTGTACCGTAAATTCTCTGAAGACGAGCTTTGTTGGAATCTCCTCTCCAGTAAGCCATAGAGGAAGAAGTCAGCTTGAAAGCCTTAATACCTTTGGTGGACATCAGATGAGGTCCTGCACACAGATCAACAAAACCGCCCTGATCATAGAATGAAATCTCAGAGCCTTCCGGAAGATCTTCAATCAGTTCCACTTTATAGGGTTCGTTACGTTCTTTCATGAACTGGATCGCTTCTTCACGGGGCAGTGTAAATCGTTTGATTTCGTGTCCTTCTTTGATAATTTTCTTCATTTCTTCTTCGATTTTATCAAGAGCTTCTCTGCTGAAGCTTTCGCAATCGAAATCATAATAAAACCCGGATTCAATGGAAGGTCCGATAGCCAGTTTGGCATCCGGATACAGTCTTTTTACTGCCTCAGCCAGAACGTGGGAGGTTGTATGGCGGTAAGCAGCTTTTCCTGCTTCGTCATTAAAGGTAAGGATATTCAATGCGCAGTCTTTGTCAACAATGCTACGAAGGTCAACTACTTCGCCGTCTACTTCACCTGCACAGGCTGCTCTTGCCAGTCCTTCACTGATATCTTTGGCAATATCATAGACAGACATGGACTGTTCATAATCTTTTTGGGATCCGTCTTTCAATGTAATAATCATGATCGTTCTCCTTCTTTTAGTTGATATTAAAACAGAAAAGCCCGTCTCTTTCGACTTTTCTGTCGAAAGGGACGAGCATATAACTCGCGGTTCCACCCTCTTTGGTGCAGATATGCACCCGCTTCATTTGATGATAACGGAATCACCGTGCCGTATTAGGGCCGCTCGGAGGTGGTCTTCAGACAATAATCCGGCGGGATGCTCACACCTTTCCATCCCTCTCTGGAGCCATCTTACTGCTTACTCTTCTCTTCAACGCTTTCTACCAGTTATTATAACATTGCAAAACGCTTTGTCAAGCTGGAAATCTCTTGAGTTTCCGCAGTCTTATCCACAAAACGCTAAATCTGTTGTATTGAATATACACAACTTTCAAAAAACACCCAAAATATAAGGAATCCTGTTCCT
>SFGF01000053.1 GCA_004556655.1 Lachnospiraceae bacterium
GAATATCAATGCAACCGTATTTCGAGGCAGCTTCTCGGAACGCATTGCGGACAGATTCCAAATTGGACAGGTTGGGGCTGATTCCCGCAACTGTTGCATTAGGGTATTTTTCTTTCAGCTGCGCAACTGCTTTGTCAGCAGAACCTTGCGAACTTGCGGTCAGGATTACGGTAGCGCCTTCCTTCAAAAATTTATCTGCGGTAGCGTAGCCAATGCCGCGGCTCCCTCCGGTGATGATTGCAACTTTATCTTTCAGTCTCATAAGAATGCCTCCTTGTGTTTTGTATTTGTAGTATAGCCTGTTTCAGAGGCGCTCTCTGTGACAAAATCACATTTACTGTTTTTGGAAAAAATCATTTTAGCAGAAACTACCCTTGACAAATCTTGTCTCAGAAAATGATGTTGACGGACTTTTGCCATGAACGCGGGTTTCCCATTTATGAAATCTATGCGGATGACGGCTATTCGGGGCTGAACTTCAACCGTCCGGCATTTACAAAATTGCTTGAGGACATTGACAGCGGCAAGGTCAATCTTGTCATTACCAAGGAATTAGGCAGACTGGGCAGAGCCTATATCCAAACCGGCTATTACACCGATGTGTATTTCACCCGAAAAAGGGTACGGTATATTGCTGTGAATGATGGGATCGATACCAACCGGGAGGATAACGACATTGCACCGTTCAAGAATATTTTGAACGACATGTATGCAAAGGACTTATCTCGTAAGGTGTAATCAGCCAAACGTCAGAGAGCCTACAAGGGATACTATATCAGTGCACAGGCACCCTACGGCTATAAGGTAGACCCACAAAACCGAAACCGCTTGATCGTAGACGAAGAAGCCGCCGAGGTTGTGAAGGAAATCTTCCGTCTTTCCCTTGCCGGACGCAGCCTGATCCAAATTAGCAGAATACTGAACGAAAGGAAAATTATTGCTTTTTCGTGGGCCCTGCCCACACTCGACCTCAGGAATAGAATCGGAAAGTTTTGGCAATAATACAAATGCCGATGGAATAGAAAGTAAGCGGGAATGGTTAGCTTTGAAGCAACTCCATTTCTGCTTTTCTTTTCTTACAGATAATTGGTAAGCCGTTCTCCATACAAGACAATCAGCTGATTCAACACCTGATTCCAGTTGCGATATCTCTGCGTCCATTTCTTGACTACATTTTCATTGGCAATCATTTGATGCAAATCTCCACAAAATATTTCAATGACCGTAATAATCAGGTTACGAAGATAGAGAACGGGAACCAGTTTAGGAAAACGGAGACCGTCTATACTTATGACAAGGATGGCAGGGAAAAGACGGCAAAGGCAGCCGCAAAGACCCGGCAGACGGCATATGATACCCTGGGGAGGGTACAGAGCCACAGCTGGACTGGGAC
Organism: Lachnospiraceae bacterium; assembly: GCA_004556655.1. GTDB lineage: Bacteria > Bacillota > Clostridia > Lachnospirales > Lachnospiraceae > Oliverpabstia. The sequence goes on from SFGF01000053.1 coordinate 1,394, forward strand.
AGGCGGTACGATCGGGCAGGTGGATTATATCTATGATCCAGGTGCAAACGGAAGCCAGAGTAACCAGCTGCAGAAGATGACTTACGGCAGTGATGCCATCTCTTATACATATGATAACAATGGGTGTACATAAAGGCTATACAAAGGCATGAAGAGAAACCGTTAAATATGGAACGAGATATGTATCTGGATGGGCTTATAAATATCAATTATATAGGGCTTCAAATTCTGTATATAGTGGAAGTAGAGTGTTAAGGATGGCTGCTAGATATACTATATGGAAAATGTAAAATATTGAGCAGGAATTAAAATAACTCACAATGAAAAATAGGATGGATCAAAGTTAATATGAGAGTTAAACATCATTATTATTATGAAGCAAAAGCGTATCTGATTAGTTTTTTGGAAAAAAATAAAATTTCTTATAAGGTAAGCGATTTGCCTGAATCAAAGAATAAATTATGTACATTTGATTTGTATGAAGATCAAGAAGCTTATAGGAATTTTAGAAATCAATTTTTCTTTTTGTCAAAAAATGATTCTATTAAATCAATAGAATACTCGAAAAAAGAGATAGAAAGTGCGGAATGGTTGACAGTAAGAAGTATGAATACAAAAGTTCAATGGGAATATGAAGAAAAAGCTTTTCGAAAGACATGTTTCTATAAAAGATTATTTATAAAAGAACTTTATTACAGACATTCAGAACAAGTTGATATTTTATCTGTTACTAAAACAGTAAAATGGGGAGCAAAACAGTATTTTAGTGGTCCGAATGCTGCTGATGATTTACTGTTTTGTTCAGAAAAGGCAAAAGGACTTTTGAATAACAGATGGATAGGACTAGAATTTTGGCCTGTGAAAAAATATAATAGTTCAGAGTATTGTTCTGATTTATAACAATTAGTATTTGGAAATGATTTACCAGTAGAAGCAATATCTGGCGGGGAATCTATAGTATGTGATGGTTGTGGAAAAAAGATTGTGAGATTTGTGGAAGGAATTCAAAAATTAGAAATAAGAAAAGAATATTTAAAGAATCCAGGGCAAGTCTATCGGACTGGTGATGTATTAACGGAGCAAAGAAAAGGATGTACAACTTTTTCATTGAATATTGTACCTCAGGAGTTTTACCAATATTGTGAAGAAAATAGAATGAATCGGGGAATGATTTATGAACCAATCCAATTAATATAAGTGAAAAAGAATAACTACAGGAAAAAAATACAGAAATAACCATCATTGGGGATGCCCTGGATTCCAGCGGCGTCACATGTGTGGTCAAGGGCGGGCAGGTGAACTGCGGCTATATCATTTCTTCGTATGTCCGTGTAGGGACATCAGAAAGAATGGCAAATAAAGCGGTGGCGGATGCTTCCAGCCTGAACGTAAGGAAAGGATTTGAAAGATCAGGGACAAAGTATGTCGGTTATATCCTGGATGATTATATCTATCAGGAATGGACGGAGTCAAGGTACAGTGACCTGGAACAGCACTGATAGGTATATTTTATTATTGTGGTCTTAGGTTTGCGAAATCTCAAAAAAGTGTTTTATCCACACTTGACCGATTTACAGATGTTTTTTCAGGAAACTTATCCACATCCTATATGCCTGGTTTTTCCTTTTTTGGTTTTTTGCGGATATAAGTTTCTGTTACATTAGTACGCCTGCTTCGTAATAAATCGATGGGATTGCCGGTATGAAAATCTTGAATTACTAAAGCATACTTACAGTTATCGTCCATATCTAAGAATACTTCATCGATAGAGTTTGCATCCGTAAGTGGCAAACGGTCAAGCTTGACATATCGATCAAATACATCATGTGCGTAAGAATCAGAAACGTGAAATTTAATATGCTGTGCATATAGATCATCCCATGGATGAAGATTCCCCATGATTTCAAAACATTCAATAGAATTATATTTGATGAATGAGTGGAAGTGTGCTAAGATGAAAAAAATATGTAATGATTCAGGACTTCAGACCTCAGACCGTCATACAGGCTTGCATCCGCATTGCGTTTGCAGTTCTGAACAGTTAGGAAAAGTTAGGAGTAATACATTTGAAAAAGGATAATAAAGTATATATTATCGGGCATAAAAATCCGGATACGGACTCGATTTGTTCTGCAATCGCATATGCGGATATTAAAAACAGGACAGAAAAGCGTACCTATGTAGCTAAGCGGGCGGGTCAGATCAATGAAGAAACAGAATTTGTATTGAAGTATTTTCAAATGAGTGCACCGGGATATCTGCCGGATGTGGGAACACAGGTAAAGGATATGGAGCTTCATGAGACACCGGGAGCAGAAAAATATATGTCGGTGAAACGAGCATGGAATCTGATGAAAGAGTACAATGCAGTTACACTTCCGGTCACTACCAGTGACGGACAGCTGGAGGGGCTGATTACCACCGGCGATATAGCTATGTCCTATATTGATGCCTATGACAATACGATTCTTGCCCAGGCCAGAACACAGTACCGCAGTATTGCTGACACGCTGGATGGAGAAGTAATCGTGGGAAATGAGCATGGATATTTCGTGAAAGGGAAAGTCTGGATTGGCGGTTCCCATCCGGAGACGATGGAAACCTATATAGAAGAGGACGATCTGGTAATTCTTGGAAATAGGGCGGAAGATCATCTCTGTGCGATTGAGGCCAATGCAAGCTGTCTGATCGTCTGCATGAATGGAAAAGTATCCCAGACGATTCAGAGACTTGCCAGCGAGCGAGATGTAGTAATTATCAGTACACCGTATGATACTTTTACAGTGGCAAGGTTGATCCATCAGAGTATTCCTATTAAGTATCTGATGAAAACGGATAATCTGATTACGTTCAAGAATGATGATTTTACTGATAAAATCAAAGATATTATGACAAAAAATCGTTATCGTGCATTTCCGGTAGTAAATACCAGAGGAAAATATATCGGAACCGTTTCCCGCCGGAATTTGCTGAACATCAAGAAAAAACAGCTGATTCTTGTAGATCATAATGAAAAATCTCAGGCGGTGGATAATATTGATGAAGCTGAGATCCTGGAGATCATTGATCATCACAGAATCGGTTCTCTCGAGACTTTTCAGCCGATTATGTTCCGCAATCAGCCGGTAGGATGTACCGCTACGATCATGTATGAAATATACGAAGAGAAATATCTGGATATCCCTCCGAATATAGCAGGGATTCTGTGTGCTGCTATTTTGTCTGATACCTTAATGTTCCGTTCACCGACCTGTACGGAGAGAGATAAAAAAGCAGCTGAGCAGCTGGCGCAGATTGCAAATATTGAAATTGAGACTTTTGCAGAGCAGATGTTCCGTGCGGGAAGCAATCTGTCCAGTAAAAAACCGGAAGAAATATTCTATCAGGATTATAAGAAATTTATCGTGGATGATCTGGTATTCGGTGTGGGGCAGATTAGCTTTATGTCTGAAGAAGAGCTTCAGACAGTCAAAGAGCGCTTGATGCCTTATATGAAAAAAGAGTGTGGAAATCATGGAGTAACGATGGTATTTTTCATGCTCACCAATATTATCAAAGAATCCACAGAACTTCTGTGTTACGGAAAAGGTGCTGACGAACTGGTCTATGATGCCTTTGGTACCCGGATCGCAGACAGCTCCTGTCGTCTGGACGGGGTTGTTTCCAGAAAGAAACAATTGATTCCTAAGTTTATGAATGCATTGCAGCAGTAACAGGAGGAATTATGGCAAAACAACAATGGAAGCCGGGCAATATGCTGTATCCGCTGCCGGCAGTTATGGTGACGGTGAGGAGTAAAAACGGAGAAGACAATATTATCACGGTAGCCTGGGCAGGAACTGTATGTACCAATCCTCCGATGGTATCTATTTCTGTCAGGCCGGAACGATACTCCTGCCATATGCTGGAAGAGAGTAAAGAGTTTGTGATCAACCTGACCACAGAAAAATTGTGCTATGCTACGGATTACTGTGGGGTACGATCCGGACGGGATGTGGACAAATTCAAAGAGATGAAGCTGACAAAGACAGAAGCTTCCCTGGTAAACGCACCTATGATTGAAGAATCACCGGTCAACGTGGAATGCAGGGTGGAAAAAATAGAGAAACTGGGTTCTCACTATATGTTTATAGCTCGTGTGCTGGCTGTACATGCGGATGAGGCATATATGGATGAAAACGGTCGGTTTGATCTGAACAAAGCACGTCCGATGGTATATTCTCATGGAGAATACTATGGACTGGGGAAAAAGCTGGGAAGTTTCGGATACAGTGTAAAAAAGAAAAAGAAGAGAAAATGACGGAATCACAGAAAAAAATTTCATAAATTGGAAAAATACTACTAAATAATAAGAAAACATGAAACTTTTTGAGTATATACTTTCTTTCTCTGCAATTTTTTTCTTGTGTTTACCACTTTACCATGCTATAATAAGCCCGTATTCAAAAACGCAATGAGCAAATTCTAAGGAGGAACAAGAAAAATGTCTTATGTTGATGAAGTATATGAAGCCGTAGTGGCTAAGAACCCATGTGAGCCGGAGTTCCATCAGGCAGTGAAAGAAGTTCTGGATTCTCTTCGTCCCGTGATCGATGCTAATGAAGAAAGATATAGAAAAGAGGCTCTTCTGGAGCGCCTTACAGAGCCGGAAAGAGTTATCATGTTCCGTGTACCGTGGGTAGATGATAAAGGACAGGTTCGTGTAAATAAAGGATATCGTGTACAGTTCAACAGTGCAATCGGACCATACAAAGGAGGACTGCGTCTGCATCCATCTGTAAACCTGGGTATCATCAAATTCCTGGGATTTGAGCAGATCTTCAAAAACTCTCTGACTGGTCTGCCGATCGGCGGTGGTAAAGGTGGTTCTGATTTCGATCCAAAAGGAAAATCTGACCGTGAGATTATGGCATTCTGCCAGAGCTTTATGACAGAGCTGAGCAAACATATCGGCGCTGATACCGATGTACCTGCAGGTGATATCGGAACAGGAGCAAGAGAGATTGGGTATATGTTTGGTCAGTATAAGAGACTGAGAAACGTATACGAAGGTGTTCTGACCGGTAAAGGACTTACATTTGGTGGTTCTCTGGCAAGAACAGAAGCTACAGGATATGGACTTCTGTATCTGACTCAGGAACTTCTGAAGATTAATGGTATTGATATTGCAGGAAAAACAGCAGTTGTATCCGGTTCCGGTAACGTAGCTATTTACGCAATTCAGAAAGCACAGCAGCTGGGCGTTAAAGTTCTGACCTGTTCTGATTCTACCGGTTGGGTTTATGATCCGGACGGAATCGATGTCGAACTGCTGAAAGATGTGAAAGAAGTTCGCCGTGCAAGACTGACAGAGTATGCAAAGGCTCGCCCGAATGTTGAATATCATGAGGGAAGAGGTGTATGGAGCATCAAAGCTGATCTGGCTCTGCCATGCGCAACTCAGAACGAACTGACACTGGAAGATGCTAAGATGCTAGTAGCAAACGGTGTTACAGCCGTATGTGAAGGTGCAAACATGCCTACTACTCTGGAAGCTACTCAGTATCTGCAGGAGAATAAAGTGATCTTTGCTCCTGGAAAAGCTGCAAACGCAGGTGGTGTTGCAACATCCGCACTGGAGATGTCCCAGAACAGTGAGAGACTGAGCTGGAGCTTCGAAGAAGTTGATGCAAAACTGAAAAACATCATGGTAAATATCACACACAATATGGATGATGCTGCAAGACGCTACGGATTCGAAGGAAACTACGTAGTTGGAGCAAACATTGCAGGATTCGAAAAAGTTGCGAATGCTATGTTGGCTCAGGGAATCTGCTAATTAGTAATTTTTAAGTGGATAAGTGATATGGATAAGTCCTGTAAACCCAGTGTTTATGGGACTTTTCTTTATGGAGTGAGTTGAGATATGTAAAAAGTATTGACTGTAAACCTTGTTTATACCTTATAGTAGGGTAAAAGGAGGTGCGTTATCATTGACAATAAAAGAAGTTGAGCAAATAACCGGTCTGACACGCTCTAACCTTCGTTTTTATGAAAAGGAAAAACTAATAAATCCGGAACGAAATGTCAATAACGGATACCGTGAATATTCAGAAGAAGATATAAAGACTATTAAAAAAGTCGCATATCTTAGGACTTTGGGTATATCGATTGAGGATATTCGCAGAGTTTCAAGCAAGGAAGCTGATTTGTATGATGTAGTGAAAGCACAAAGACAGAGCTTGGATAAACAGTTATCTGATTTGGAAAATGCAAGGATAATGTGTGAGAGAATGTTGTCGTCTGATAAAAAAATTGATTATGAAAATCTAGATATTGAACAGTATGTTACCGATGAAAAAGATTACTGGAGCAAAAATGATAATGTTTTCAAACTGGATACAGTAAGTTTCTTTTATATGTGGGGTGGAAATATTACCTGGGGAATATTGACAATTCTTAGTTTATTAGTTGCAGTGTTTTCAGTCGGACATTTACCAGCTGAAATTCCTGTCCAGTGGAGTGGTGACACGGTAAGAAGTTTTGTAAATAAACAATTTGTATTTACGTTTCCGGTTGCCTGTGCAATTATCAGATTTGTATTACACCCTTTCATTTGGAGGTGTCTTAAAGTAAATAGTATTGAAAGTGAGTCTGTTACAGATTACATTACTAATTATTTATGTTTCATAGCATTATCAGTAGAACTGTTCATAATTCTTTATGTAAAAGAAATCGTGAAACATGTGACAGTGATACTTTTCATTGATACCTTTGTGTTCATCGGATTATTGTTAATGGCTGTGTATAGAATAGCAGGAAAAAGAAGAAGTTAAAAATGCCTGTGAATGTTAATTCAATTTAATTTTAATTGAGCATGACAGAGATAAGTCTTAGATAATAAAAAAGAATTCTATTTTCAGGATTCTTTTTTATTATATTGAATATTATACCGAAGTGGCGGTATAATATAGTTGAGGTGATGATTATGTTAAAGACATATTTGACAGATAATCATATTTCTGTGTATGCACTGTCGAAGAAAAGCAGAATATCTTACAGTACATTAAATGATATTGTGAATGAGAAAGTTGATATCTTCAATGTTAAGTCAGGCATATTATATTCCATGGCCAGAGCACTCCAACTTTCAATGGATCAATTGTATGATATATGTACTGATAATATAGAAATATACGATGAGAATAATCGTATATATGCGTATGTAATAAAAAAGAATAAAACATATTACTTGAAATTCACTTATAAAAACATAGATTATCAGCATGAATTATGTGCTATAAAAAAGGAGTCAACTATTTTTATTAAAAGTATAGCATTGTGGCAGCTGGAAAAAGATCTGTCTGAGATAAAAATGGAGGAAGCATATGCTTTATGTGTTAAAACGCAAAGATGATATAGTGACATTGATTGATTTTCTTGAGGATGGAAGTATTTACAAATTTCATCAGGAGCTTATTCATCCGGAACTTGCACCATTACATGATTCCAATAATCATGACTGGTTAAAGGGATGGTGGAGGAGAAGATCGGTACCCATCAACCAGGGACACATCAGAGAGTTTCTTGAAAAAAAGGATCTTATTGGACCTGAAGATTATTTGCTTAAGAATCTGGGATTGTCACTGACAGATTATTATTGGATATCACCACTGGATTCGGGTCTTACATGGAAAGACGTTAATTTGTTTGAAAATGAATTTCATAAAGATATATTGTTTGGCTCAGACGAAGAGATCAGGGACGATATTCCGCACTATACTCCGAATGGTTCACTGCAGGGTACTCTGGAAAAATGTTGGACAATCCTAAATGGTGAACGTGGGATGATAAAAGGAAACAGGGATCAGTTTTCTGCTGAAAGTATCAATGAGGTAATTGCTTCAAAACTTCATGAACTCCAGGGGTCTAATAACTATACGAAATATAAATTGGTAAAAATTGATGGACGGGAATATGATTATGGATGCTATTCAAAATTATTTACATCAACAACAAAAGAATTAATATCTGCATATGATGTTGTTACGTCAGAAAAGCAGCCGAATGATACGTCATCGTTTGAACATTTTATAAATGTATGCGGTCATCATGGAATGGATACGGAAGCTTTAAGGGCATATCTTGACTATATGATTATGTCAGATTTTGTTTTGTCGGGAAGAGATCGGCACTTAAGCAATATTTCTATATTGCGTGATGCAGACACATTACAATTTATTGAACCGGCACCGATTTATGACAGTGGGAAATGCCTGTTTGTACAGGATAGTGTGCCGGCAAATGAAAGAGATTTACTCAGTATTAAAACGGAAAGTTTTAAGAGCAGTGAATTGAAAATGCTTTCCCTGGTAAGTGATAAAAGCTGTCTGGATATTACAAAATTACCATCAAGAAGCTGGATAGAAGAAATGTACTCATTAGACTCTAAAATGGATGAAAACAGAATAAAACTTATTGGAGAAGGGTATGAAAGAAAAGTAGATCTTTTCAGAAGGTTTCAGCTTGGGGAAGATCTGAACCAGACGAAACTGGCTTTCGGTGGCAGGAAGAAAAGGTAAAATAAGCCACTCATCCGGCATGAGTGGCTTATTTTGAAATCATATCATTTGTGAGTGCTGCGGTCACTCTCACACGGTTTTTCCAATCTTTCTCACATATGCAGACGGTGTCATCCCGGTACATTTCTTAAATATCTTGCTGAAGTAGTAAGGATTGTTCCCGCACCCTACCAGTTCTGCCACATTCTGAATCTTTTCATTTTCCTGTGTGGCAAGGATTTCTTTTGCTTTCTGTACTCTCAGGTTCATAAGATAGCTTGAAAACTTCTGCCCTGTCTCTTTCAGGAAACAGCGGCTTACATAGTTTACGTTCATATATAAATAATTTTCTGCAATCCACTTCAATGTCAGGTTGGAGTCGTCCAGATGCTGCTCCAGATAGGAAATCAGGTTATCGATGAAGGAACTGTGATGTTCCTGTGTGGACTGGCTTAAGGTAAGGATTTCCGATACCTTATCTAAGGTACTATTAAGAATCTCATCCAGAGAATTCTTTTGACGAAGCCCGGATAGAAAATCTGTAATATCCGACAGCGTACCGTCTGAAAGCTGTGTTGCAAGAGAAATCAGCAGGTTGTCACAAAGCTGTACAAGAAAATCCCTGTCTGAAACCATGCGAAGCAGTTCGCCCATCTTTTCCATAGAATCCGCAATCTGCTGAGAATCCTGTGAGAGCAGAGAGGGAATCATCTGGTTCATCTGCTGTACAATATTTCCATAATTAAAGTTTGGTACAAGGTTGTCCCGACTTATAAAATACAGGGTATCATAACGTTTCAGCTTTGGAATCAGATATTCCAGAAGCAGGTGCAGATTCATGAAAAATGTTCTTTCATATTGAATGGAAGTTGTCTGTTTCGGAAAAGAGAGACTTTTGAAGAACTTATCAACTTCCCGGTACTCTGAGTCAAAATTAGGAAAGAACAAAAGTAAAATATTATTGATATACATTTTATGTAGATATAGTCCCGGCATCTGCTCGGAAAAATAATCATCTATAGCAGAAAGAGCCTGTGTCAGATTGGATTTCTCCAGAAAATAGAGAGTACACATCTGGTAAGGTGTGTCTGACAGATTGATATAATGCTCATAAGGTTCAAAAAAAGTTGAAGAGATTTCAGGAAGAGAAATACCTTCCCGAAACATGTTATTGATCAGTGTTTCGCGTAGATTCTGAAATTCCATATTGGAATTCTGAGCAGCATTTTCAGATAAAATCTGTTTTTGAATGTCTTGTATCACGTCCTGCATACAGGAAATAATCTGCTGCTCATCACATGGCTTCAGCAGATAATGTTTCACACCACATTTCATGGCTCTCTTGGCATAATCAAATTCCCCATAACCGGATAAAATAATAAACTGGGTACGAAGATCTGTAGCGGAGATCTGCTCAATCAGTTCCAGACCTGAGATACCAGGCATACGGATGTCCGTCATTACGATATCTGGTGATTCATCCAGAATCATATGGTAGGCCTCGACTCCGTCCAGACAGGTCCCTATGAGAGAAATATTCAGGGATTTCCAGTCGATCAAGTCGGCTATGGTCTGACAGATGATTTCTTCGTCATCTATTATCAATAACTTATACATATCAGGAATCTCCTTTCGTAAGGGGAATTAGTGGTAGTGTAATCCGTGCAACGGCATATTCTTCTCCGTCATCTTCATCTTCCATATTATACAGATAAAGACCATAATCCGGACCATATGCAATCTTCAGTCTTTTATGAATATTTAATATTCCGATACCAAATCCGTGAGGCTGAAGTTCATTGGATTCCAGTTTTTCCAGAAGATTTTCTTCAAACTGAGAACCGTTATTTTTTACTTCAATGATAAGATTCTTGCCGGTAGAAAATGCTGTCACTGAAATATAACATATTTCCGAGATTTCTTCCAGACCATATCGAATCGCATTTTCAAGAAGAGGCTGAATGGTGAATTTGGGTATTTCACAATTCCAGAATTTTTCCGGAATGTCGCTCGAGTACTCCAGTCTTCGAGGATAACGCAGCTTTTGAATCGTTATATAGTTTTCAAGAATATTCATTTCCTGCTGAACAGTAAAAGGATGATTGGTTTTACTCAGTGAAATCCGCAAAAGATTTCCCAGAGCCGTTGTAATCTGAGAAATATCATCTGCTTTGATAGATTTCGCTCTCCAGTTAATGGAGTCCAGCGTATTATAGAGAAAATGAGGATCCATCTGACTTTCCAGAGCTTTCAGTTGAGCTTCTTTTTTTAATAGCTCATTGATATAATTTTCTTTGATGAGCGTATCCACTTTATTTGCCATGGAATTAAAATTTGTGTGAAGCTGACCGATTTCATCTTTTCGTTCACTGTAATCACAGGTATCTTCCGGCAGTGTGTAATTGCCCTCGCCAAACCGGTTCATTTTGTAGGTCAGCCAGTCAAAATGTTTGGTGAGACTTGAAAGAATGCTTGAAGAAGTAAATAAAACAACACAGATGGATATTACCATTGCCAGAGTACATAGCCTCAGGGTAACAGAAATTGTGTGGGCAATGGACTCATAAGAAACAATGCAGAAATAATCCCATTTGAAATGGGGAATCTGTCCGCAGACAGCAAAGAATGATTTATTATCTATGTAGATAATTTCGTATTTTTGTTTCAGGCGGTTTTTCAGATCAAGAAGTTGCTCCTGCGAGATGTCTTCGGCAGGATAAATAAGATTATCACCGGAAGCAAGAACAAAAGACATCGACTCATAATCAGAAGTATCAGCGGTTGCCTGAGATACCAGAAAATCCGTATTGATATTGATGATTAATGTTCCCAGAGAATTTAGAGACAAATATTTGGATTCACGCAGCTCCTTAACGAGAAAAAGACCATATTCCTGACTGTAATCGGTCACCCATATAGTAGCTCCCTCTCCCGATTTTGCGGTTTTTATTAGTTCCTTCTTAACATCGGAAGGAAGTTTCTGAGAGAGAGGTAAAAAGGTAGTAATCTCAGAGGTATCCTGTAATATGGAGATATAGCTGATATTGAGGTTACTGATATTAAACAGATAACTGCAAAGGATGCCGTAGATAGAAGTTTTGTACTTTTGCCTTTCCGTTCGGGTATCCGCTTCCTTTAGCTGGGAAAGTTCTTCCTGGATACTGGTATTGGAAAGAATCATATTGGCCATGTTATCCGTTTCCATCAGAGAATCGTAGATATCTGTTGCAGAGCTGGATAGATTGGAAGAAACAAAACAATATAATACCTTTTCATGCGATTTTGTTATGCAAAAGATACTGATAAAAGCCGTAAATGATATAAAAAAAATACAAAACAATATAATATACTGAATTTTGCGTTTTAAGGACAAATCCCGAAATTTTTTCTTCATCATGGCGGTACCTCGAACATTCAAGATATTAAAAACAGGTAATTTCCATTATATAGAAGCTCAGATTAATATTCAAGAAAAGTTACAAAATAAATGTTATTTAGAGAAAGAAAAAGTGGGTTTTTTGCAGAAAAAGTGAGTTTTTTACTGTTTAGAAAGTAAAATACTGTTTGTAAGTGGGTTTTTTTGATTTTTATTTTCTTGCAGAAAAAGTATAATAAGAAAAAAACATGATGGGAGGCTTTAAGATGAGCTACGATGTTATGAAATTTGGAGCAAAGGGAGACGGGATTACGAATGATGCTCCGGCGATCCAGAAGGCAATTGATGAGTGTACAAAAACAGGAGGCAGAGTTGTACTGTGCAGCGGAAAAACTTTCTATGCATCATCAATTGTATTGAAAAGCAATGTGGAGTTATATCTGGAGAAAGGAAGTGTCCTGAAAGCTCACAGTGATCTTGATACTTACCTGAACCCGAATAATGAACCGGTGGATTATGATGCGGATATTATCGATGCCGGTGTGGTACAGAAACCACCCTATGCATTTATCTATGCAAAAGATGCGGACAATATTTCCATAGCAGGACAAGGTGTTATTGACGGAAATGCTTATGCGTTTGTGGAAAGATGGAGCCAGTACTATGTAAATTCAGAACTTTATCCACGTCCCACATTGATTTATGTGGAACACTGCAATCATATTACATTTCGTGATGTGACTATGCGTAAAGCACCGTTCTGGACTCTGCATCCGGCAGGATGCGACGATGTACTGATCAAGGATATTCGTATCCTGAATGATCTGGATATGGCAAATTCAGACGGAATTGACCCTGACCATTGCAGCAATGTAAGAATCACCGGATGTCATATTACCTGCGGAGATGACTGTATCTGTATGAAAGCAACCATCGGAAATATGAAATACGGTCCTACAGAAAATATTATTGTATCTGACTGTACTTTGATCTCCACTTCTGCAGCTATTAAGATAGGTACAGAAGGTACCGGAGATTTCCGCAATATTCTGATACAGGATTGTATCGTATCACGTTCCAACAGAGGTATTTCTGTACAGATCAGAGATCAGGGAAATGTGGAAAATGTATCTTTCAGAAATATCATGATTGAGACAAGAAGATTTGCAGATACCTGGTGGGGATGTGCAGAACCGATTGCCATTTCCGTTCATGATCGTGATGAAAATACAAAATCCGGTAAGATTTCCAATGTTCGTTTCTCCAATATTACCTGTGATTCGGAAAATGGTGTATTTGTATCCGGAACAGAGGAAAATATGGTAGAAGATATCGTATTTGAAAATGTTCAGGTAAGAATGTCCGCAAAGAGTAAATGGGAGCGTGGAATGTATGACCTGCGTCCCGGTTACAATAAGGGAATTGAAAAGAGACAGAGTCCGGGATTCTATATCCGCTGCGCAGATGGAGTAAAAGTAAAAGATTGCCGTGTAAGATTCTGTGGAGAAGATAAATCTGATTTTGCACAGGCCTTTTATGCGGAGAATGGAAAGAACATCACTCTGGAGCAATTTGACGGAAAAGCAGCCTCTGAGCAGTTTAAAGATGTGGAAATTCTCTAAAATTCAGTTGCACTGATAATTGTATTTTTGCGAAAAAGTGGATTTTTTGCAGAGTAAGTAACTTTTTTGCAAAGTTCAGTGGGAAAAATATTATCTCAAGTGGGTTTTGTTGATTTTAAGTGTGGACTGAAAAAAGTATAATACATACATACAAAGAAGAGAGACTTCTTAAAAATCAAAAACAAGGAGGAAGGCAAGATGAATTTAAAGAAAGTATTGGCTTTAGTTCTTGCTGGAACAATGTGTGTATCTGCATTGACAGCATGTGGCGGAAGCAAGGACAGTGCAGAAACTAATGATGGTTCTGCACAGGAAACAGAAAGCAAAGATGATGCAGCAGCAAGCGGATCCGGAGATTCTACCAACCTGGTTATGGCTTGGTGGGGAAATCAGGTAAGAAATGAGAGAACACAGCAGGCTCTGGATAAATATCATGAGCTGCACAGTGATGTGACAGTTGAAGGACAGTTCTTCCAGTGGGACGATTACTGGAGCAAACTGGCAACATCCGCAGCAGGAAAGAACATGCCTGACCTGATTCAGATGGATTACAAATATCTGGATCAGTATGTAAATAATGGACAGCTTCTGGATCTGACACCATATATTGAAAGTGGTGCTCTGGATACAACTAACATTCCGGAAAACGTACTGGAAATGGGTGTTGTTGGTGAAGGAAACTATGCAATCGCAGCAGGTATTAATGCTCCATGTCTGTTCTACAACAAAACTGTAACAGATGAACTGGGTATTGAAATGACAGATAACATGACAATGGATGAGTTCGTTGAAATCGCTCAGAAAGTTTCTGATGAAACAGGATATCGTGTAAAAATGCTTCAGGCTGACAACTATCTGACAGAGTGGTCCAGAGCAGAAGGAATGCCGATTGTAGAAGCAAAAATGCCGGTAGACAGTGCAGATGCATATGTACCTTATTTCCAGCTTCTGGAAGATGGTGTTAAAAACGGATGGCATATCACACCTGATTGTGTAGATGCTACAGGTCAGGAGACAGACCCTCTGGTATATGGTTCCAGCCCATCTACAATGGCTTGGGCTACTATCAATGGTGGATCCAACCTGCTGAAAACTTTCCAGGCAGCAGCTCCGGAAGGAATGGAAATTGGTATGACAACAATTCCTACAAGTGATACTTCAAAATCCAACTATCTGAAACCGGCTATGTACTTCGCTATCAGCGCTGATACAAAGAATCCGGATGCAGCAGTTGCAGTACTGGATTACCTGATCAACTCTACAGAAGCAAATGAAATCCTTCTTGGAGAACGTGGAGTTCCGGCTTCTACAGCAGTTGCAGATGCTATCTATGACAAAATTGGACCGGAAGAGCAGAAATCCTTCGATTACATCACAGATGTAATCACACCTAACTGTTCCCCGATCAACCCGCCGGATCCAGACGGAAGCAGCGAACTTCTGGATACTCTGAAAAAAGTTCATGAGAAACTTGGTTATGGCGAGTGTACCGCTCAGGAAGCAGCTGAAGAGTATTACAATAAAGGAATTGAAATTTGGGGCTAATAACTGGTAAGTCTTGAATAAATAACTGGCTGCCGTCAAATCTGCATTATGGCGGATGGCGGCAGTCATTTTTATACCCTTTTTGGGAGAAAGGAGATAGACGTGCAATCTGAAAAAAGAATTTCTGACGGAAAATTATATAAATTTTTAAATAAAGAAAGCAGTGCGGGAGTAGTATTCTGTCTTCCGTTTATCATTGGATTTTTTGTGTTTTTGCTGGTTCCCATGGGAATCTCTCTTTATTATTCTTTCTGTGATTACAATATTCTTTCACCTGCAAAATTTGTAGGTTTGAATAACTACATTAAAATGTTTACCGGTGATGAGGTATTCTGGAAATCATTTAAGGCAACTATGTACTTTGCGCTGGTATCTGTACCACTGCGACTGGCATTTGCGCTTATGGTTGCTATGATTCTTGTAAAGCCTACGAAAATGACAGGATTCTACAGAGCGGCTTACTATCTGCCATCTATCATTGGTGGTTCCGTTGCGGTAGCTGTATTGTGGAAAAGAATGTTCGCTACTGATGGTGTTATCAACAGCATTTTGGCAGCATTTGGAATTGACACACAGATGGCATGGCTTGGAAATACAAAGACAGCAATATGGACATTGATTCTTTTGGCAATCTGGCAGTTTGGTTCTTCTATGTTGATCTTCCTTTCTGCATTGAAACAGATTCCATCCAGCTTGTATGAAGCTGCAGACGTGGATGGAGCAAACAAATTCACAAAATTCTTCAAAGTGACACTGCCTCTTCTGACACCAACCATTTTCTTCAATCTGGTTATGCAGATGATCAATGGTTTCCTGGCATTCACACAGAGTTTGATTATTACACAGGGTAAACCGATGGATACTACACTGTTCTATGCACTGTATATGTATCAGCAGTCCTTCCAGTTCAACAATGCGGGTTATGCTTCTGCTATGGCATGGATGATGCTGCTTCTTATCGGAACCTTTACATTGGTACTGTTCAAAACGAAAAAATATTGGGTATATGATCAGGGGTGAGTAAAGTATGAAAGCAAAAAGAATAATAAATAAAACAATCTATCATGTGCTTGTATTTGGTTTTGGTCTGCTCATGCTGTATCCACTGATCTGGATGTTTATGAGTGCTTTTAAAGAGACCAATACAATTTTTACAACAGCAAGTCAGCTGATACCTGAAAAATTTACATTTGAAAACTATGCGAATGGATGGAAAGGTTTTGCTGGTATTTCCTTTGCTACATTCTTCAAAAATTCACTTTTTGTAACAGTCGTTGCAACAATCGGAACTCTGGTATCCTCTGCGTTGGTAGCGTATGGATTTTCCAGATGTAATTTTAAAGGTAAAAAGATTTTGTTTGCAGCTATGATGGCATCCATGATGCTTCCGGGACAGATTCTTATGGTTCCGCAGTATTTGTGGTATCAGAAGCTGGGTTGGGTAGGAAGCTTTGCTCCGTTGATCGTTCCGTTCTGCTTTGCTGTTCAGGGATTCTTCGTATACCTGATGATGAACTTTATCGACGGTATTCCGAGAGAACTGGATGAGGCTGCAAAAATTGACGGATGCTCCTACTATGGAATTTTCGGAAGAATTATTCTTCCTCTTATGGTACCGTCACTGATCACCGGTGGAATCTTCTCTTTCATGTGGAGATGGGATGACTTTATGTCCGCTTTGCTGTACATTAATGATGCTGCAAAATATCCGGTATCTCTGGCATTGAAGCTGTTCTCCGACCCGGGTTCCTCCTCTGACTACGGTGCTATGTTCGCTATGGCTACATTGTCATTGATCCCGATCGTGCTGATTTTCTTTATCTTCCAGAGATATCTGGTAGACGGTATTGCAACCTCCGGTCTAAAAGGCTGATGAAATCAATTTAACACTTAGAAGGCAGAATAATGCCGGAAATGAAAGGCATAATTATGTGGAAAGTTGGAATAGCAGGCTGTGGAAATATTGCAAAGGTTCATGCGGAAGTATTGAAAAATATGGAAAATGTAAGTATTCGGGCTTTTGCGGACTGTAAGCCGGACAGAGCAGCGGCATACAAAGAAATCTACGGAACACAGAAAACAAATTGCTGGTCTTCTCTTGAAGAGATGCTTGAGAATGAGGAACTTGATGTGGTACATATCTGTACCCCTCACTTTCTTCATGTGCCGATGGCACTGACAGTATTGGAACATGGAATTCATGTGTTCATGGAAAAACCGCCGGCAATCAGCAGAGAAACCTTTCAGAAACTTCAGGAAGCAGAAAAAAAATCAGGAAAATGTGTGGGTATCTGCTTTCAGAACCGATATAACGAATCGGTTGCTCAAATTTTTGAGGAATTCAAAAAAGAAGAGCTTGGGAAAATCATAGGGGCCAGGGCGTTTCTCACCTGGTCCCGTGGAGAAAAATATTATAAAGAAAGCGGCTGGCGCGGAATTAAAGAAAAAGAAGGCGGCGGCGTCCTTATGAATCAGGCAATCCATACGCTGGATCTGCTGGTGCAGTTTTTGGGTAAACCGCTGGCAGCGCAGGCCAGTATGAAAAATCATCATCTGGCAGGTATCATTGAAGAAGAAGATACGATGGAAGCATATATCCGATTTGAAAATGCATCTGCCTGCTTTTACGCAACCAATGCTTATGTGTCAGATTCTCCGGTACTTATGGAACTGGAGTGTGAAAAGGGAAGTGTCCGCATGGAGGAAAATCAGTTGTGGATCCGTTATAAAAACGGAACTGGAAAGACATTTTCCTTTGCAAAAGCGTCCGGAGTCGGAAAATCATACTGGGGTAATTCTCATGGAAGATGTATCACAGATTATTATGAAAGTCTGTATGCAGGAAAAGAATTCAGAAACAGTCTGGAAAATGTGAAAGATACATTTTCCCTTACCATGGATTTATATGAATCAGCAGCAACAGGCAAACCTGTAGTCTGCGGGAAGGAAGTATAAAATGGAAAAAGTTAAAATCGGTATTATCGGTATTGGCAACATGGGTACCAGCCATGCCAAAACGATTACAGAAGGAAAAGTTTCGGAACTGGAACTGGTGGCTGTAGCTGACAGACAGGAAGGAAGAAGACAGTGGTGTAAGGAACACCTTCCGGAAACCATTCAGATTTTCGAAGAAGGCAGTGATCTGATCGCAAGCGGATTATGTGATGCTGTTTTAGTCGCTGTGCCTCATTATCAGCACCCGGAACTGTCTATTGAAGCCCTGCAGCATAACCTTCATGTACTTTGTGAAAAACCTGCCGGTGTATACACAAAACAAGTACGTGAGATGAATGAAGCAGCAGCAAAGAGTGACAGAGTATTTGCTATGATGTTCAATCAGAGAACCAACTGTGTATACCGGAAAATGCATGAAATGGTAGCTAATGGAGAACTGGGAGAAATCCGGAGAGTAAATTGGATCATCACAGACTGGTACAGAACCCAGAGTTATTATGATTCCGGAAGCTGGAGAGCTACATGGGACGGAGAAGGAGGCGGTGTGCTTCTGAATCAGTGTCCCCATAACCTGGATCTGATTCAATGGATTTGTGGAATGCCTGCAAAAGTTCAGGCTTTCTGCCATGAAGGAAAATGGCATGATATTGAAGTGGAAGATGATGTTACTGCTTATCTGGAATACCCGAATGGGGCAACAGGTGTATTTATCACAACAACAGGTGATGCTCCGGGAACCAATCGCTTTGAGATCACAGGTGATCTGGGTAAACTGGTATGTGAAAATGATAAGCTGACTTTCTATAAATTAAAACAGGGTATCACCGAGCATTGTGCAACCTGCAAAGCAGGTTTTGACAAACCGGAATGTGAAACCATAGAAGTTGAAACAGACGGACAGAATGAACAGCATGCAGGAGTTATGAAGGCATTTGCCGGAAAGATTCTGCATGGAACTCCGCTGGTAGCCGGTGGCGAGGAAGGAATCAATGGACTTATGCTCTCTAATGCCATGCATCTGTCAAGCTGGCTGGGACATGCTGTTACACTTCCCATCGATGAAGATGAATTTTTGAGACAGCTGAATGAAAAACGTGCTCATTCCAGAAAGAAAGAAGGTTCCGGCGTGGTATTTGACACAGAAGGTTCCTACGGAAGTAAATAAATCAATTGATTTAATATGGTAATAAGCAACAGGAAAGGACAACGCAATATGATTCAGAATATTACAATCAGCGGATTTGCAGATGAAATCGATCCGTCTCTCGACAAACAGATAGAAGTAATCAAAAAACTGGGGATTTCTCATATTGAAATGAGAGGAGTAGATGGAAAAGGTCTGGTGGAATATCCGCTGGATGAAGTGAAAAAAATAAAAGAAAAACTGGATGCCAACGGTATTAAACTTTCAGCAATCGGTTCTCCGATCGGAAAGATCCAGATTACAGATGCGTTTGAAGAACATTTTGAACTGTTCAAACATACCGTGGAAATCGCAAAGATTATGGAAACACCATATATCCGTATGTTCAGCTTTTTTATGCCGGAAGGGGAAGAACCTGAGAAATACAAAGAGGAAGTATTCCGTCGCATGGGTATGTTTGTAGAATATGCAAAACAGCAGAATGTAGTGCTTCTCCATGAAAATGAAAAAGAAATCTACGGAGATGTGGCAGTAAGATGCAAAGAAATCCTGGATGAATTTGCCTGTGACCACTTCCATGCAGTATTTGATTTTGCCAACTTTGTACAGTGCAAACAGGATACAAAAGAAGCATATGAAATGCTGAAACCGTATATTTCCTATATCCATATCAAAGATGCACTCTGGGAAAATGCTCAGGTAGTTCCCGCCGGACATGGTGATGGAAATGTAAAAGAAATCCTTGCCGATCTGGTGAAGAATGGATATGAAGGTGTATTCTCACTGGAGCCACACCTGATTGATTTTAATGGATTTGCGGATCTGGAACAGGGTGAGACAGAGAAAAAAGAATCGATGAGCGGGGAAGAAGCTTACACAACCGCTTACAATGCACTTAGAAAAATAGTAGAAGAATTGGAATAGCAGAAAAGGGGCTGTCACTGAAAATAATTCAGTGGCAGCCCCCAATTCTTTTGCATTGCGTTAAGAATACGTGATACAATAGTAATAAGTCAGTTAGATTCCTGAAAAAGCAGATAATGAATTGGAAGGCGGGGAATGATGTCGTATTATTTGAAAAATTTTGATGAGATACTGATAGAATTTCAAATCGGAAAACCGGGTCTTGAAGAACGGGTGACATCTATTGATTATATTAATGAAAATAAAAGAAATGAGTTTCCGGCGGGTATGGAGATTTCTTTGAATGGTCTTACAAAATGGATACGGCATCGAATTATTTCCAAGAACAGAACCTAATGTAGATTGTTTACAAGCAAGGATATCTCCTATGTTCCGATTGGTGTGATTGTACGGGAAGGGGGAATGGATGCGGTTTCGGATTTTTACAGGAATCTGGGAGAGAAATATTATGAGGAATTGGCAAGCATGTTGGTGTTTGATGCCTTGATTTACAATGAAGATCGCCACTATGGTAATTTTGGAGTTTTGCGTGACAGTCATACCGGTGAAATCATTGGATGTGCGCCTGTTTTTGATAATGGATATTCTTTATTTGCCACTGCTATGAAGGATGATCTGGAAAATATATATCAGTATGCAGAAACAAGGAGTTACGCCTCCTGCGGCATTACACATGATGATTTAGTACAAAATTTCTGTGGACGATTGCAGCAAAAACAATTACGTCAAATGATCAATTTCAAGTTTAAAAGGCATAAAAGATACAATCTGCCCGAAGAACGGCTGGATATTCTGGAGAAGTTTATAAATCAAAGGGTGAATGAACTGCTCGATATGCCGAAAAAGAGACTTGATTAATATAGATATATTTTCTTGTCTATCTGATAAAACGCGGAAATAAAAATAAGTCACTCTTGTCTTGGCCGGACGAGTGACTTATTTTAAATCATATTCGAAGGTTAACCGCTTTGTGGGCGGTTGCCCTTTTTTCATTTCAAATATAATACATAGCTTGCAAAGTTGCAAGATGTAAAAAAATAACCAGGGTTGTTTCATGAAACATCCTCAAATCATCACTTTAATGGAAGATATTCCCTCAATTCTTCCAAATGCTTTTCACACCATTTCAGGCTCCTGCATATGGTCGTCCTGCTAATTGCGGGTCATAAGAAAAGAATTATCTGGAAGGTAACGGTGTGTCGATTGAATCCGAAGAAAAGAAATTGTATAATGCTAATATAAATCAGAGTTATTCCTGTTACAATATAAATTAGAGGGAGTGCATATGAAACACCTTTTTGAGTGTACCAGTTCTAACAGGGTGCGGTAATAAGCATAATGTCTACAAGAGCAGGAAAAAATAATTTTGACGGAAAGGAGCAAGGCAATGATTGATAATTGGATTGCAGAAGCAACAGAATGTGATTTCAAGGTTGCTCTGGAAGTGAAGAAACCCAAAAGTTGGCTGAAAAGTGTCAGCGCTTTTGCTAATGGTATCGGCGGTACTCTGCTTTTTGGTATTGACGATAACCGGAATGTGATCGGTTTAGCGGACGCACAGGCAGATGCAGAGGCAATCAGCCGTCTGATTAAAGAGCGTATCTCGCCGTATCCTAACTTTATTCTTGTGCCAGAGCGAGAGAATGGTAAAGATATTCTTATACTGACAGTCTCTTCTGGACATACAACGCCCTATTACTACAAAGCGGATGGTGTTATGGAGGCGTATATTCGCATTGGAAATGAGAGTGTTATTGCTCCAAGTTTCGTCCTTAATCAGCTTATATTAAAAGGAATGAACCGAACCTATGACATACTGATTTCTGAATATAATTTCAAGGACTACGCTTTTTCCAAGCTGCGAGAGAGATACAAAGTCTGGACCGGTAATAGTATGGAAGATAAACTATTTGATTCTTTCGATATAAGAAACGAACACGGAAAACTCACAAATGCAGGTGCTTTGCTGGCAGATGATTCTCCAATCAGACATTCCCGGCTGTTCTGTACACGCTGGAATGGTTTGGATAAAAGCGGTGGCATGGTGGATGCTCTCGACAGTGCAGAATATTCTGGTAGCTTAATTATCCTACTCAATGAAGGTGTTAGCTTTGTAAAGCGGAACATGAAAACGCGCTGGAAGAAAACAGCTAACTCTCGTATTGAAATGCCAGATTACTGCGAACGAAGCGTTTTTGAAGCCCTTGTCAATGCTTTAATACATCGGGATTATCTTATTTTAGGTAGCGAAGTTCATATTGACATATATGATGACCGTCTTACAATCTATTCTCCCGGTGGCATGGCAGATGGCACAAAGATACAAGAAAGAGATATATCCAATATTTCCTCCACTCGCCGTAATCCCGTTCTCGCCGATATTTTCGGTCGGTTGGGTTATATGGAGCGTCAGGGAAGCGGATTTAAGAAGATTACAGAATCCTACCATGCTGCTCATAATTATCGTGAAGAACTGGAGCCGAAGTTCTATTCTGATGTCACTTCATTCAAAGTTACGTTATATAACTTGAATTACGGCACAATAACAACCTCAGATAATATTTCGATTGAGGATGAAAACATTGCGGTTACTACCGACCATGTTGCGATTGAGGTTGCGATTGACGGGTTAAACGCAAGCCAGAGTACGATTAAGAAAGTGAAGGCTGTTTATAAAAGCATGGGAATTGACGGTATCTTTGGACGTTCTGATATTTCTTCCATTACAGGTGATTCCGTTACCGCTGCCGGTAATCTCATCAATAAACTGAAAACAGCAAACTTAATTGTACCGGTCAAAGGATATGGAAAAGGCAAATATCGTTTTATCGAATTGCATAAGTAAAGTTTAAGTCCGTTATCAGCCACGCTGCCGATAACGGACTTATTTTTTTATCCCCCGATGTATCGCTCCATCTCCATATTTCTTATTAATTTTCTCCATTGCTCGGTCCAGTTTCATGCGTTTTTCGGTTTCTTTTGGATCATAAGAGAATAAATCCATCTGAAAAGGTTCTCCGGTATCCGTAAGTTTTCCGGCACGTACACCCAGAAGTCGTATTGGATTTCCGTTCCACAGTGTATCAAAAAGCTGACAGGCAGCACGATACAGGACTTTTTCATCCTGGGTTGGTCCGGTTAGCGGCATTTGCCGGGTATATTTGTCAAAGGTAGAATACTTAATCTCCACGCATAAATTGTTTGCTGACTGCCCGGAGACTTTCAATCGCTGCCCGACTTTGCCGGAAAGCTGATGAAGGATAGGATAAGCTTCCTGTGAAGTCTGCAGATCGTGGGAAAGGGTAGTAGAATTGCCAATTCCCTTTGCCTGTGCCGGTTCACTTTCCAGAGGAGAATTGTCGATTCCGTTGGCATATTCCCAGAGCATTTTCCCATGACTTTTTAGATGAAGAGTTAAAATCTGCGGGTCGGTCTGTGCCAGATCCCCGATGGTATTGATTTCCAGCTTTTTGAGTACAGCCACCGAAGCATGTCCTGCCATAAAAAGACTGGAAATAGGAAGACGCCACATTTTTTCACGGATTTCATCGGGAAAAAGGGTATGTGTTTTGTTCGGTTTTTCAAAGTCAGAAGCCATTTTCGCCAGAACTTTGTTGGAGGAAATTCCTACATTAACGGTAAAACCGAAATGGTCTAAAATGTATTCCCGGATGTAAGCGGCACCTGCCTCGGGGCTGGGAAAACGGTCAGAGATTCTGGTGTAATCAAGATAACACTCATCAATACTGACCTGTTCAATCTCCGGGGTCAGTGTCTTTAAGAATCCGATAAATTTTTTACTGTACTGAGAGTATAGCTGATGGTCGGGAGGAACAATGACAAGAGAAGGACACTTTTTGAGTGCATTGGCTACCGGCTCGGCTGTCTGTATATGATACATTTTTTTGGCAGAAAGAGATTTTGCCAGAACAATTCCGTGACGTGTCTCACGATTGCCGCCCACAATAGACGGAATTGTACGAATGTCCACGCTGTCCGGATTTTCTTTTAAAAGCTTTAACGCACTCCAGCTTAAGTAAGCGGAGTTCACATCGATATGAAAAATAATCCGTTCCATTTTATCACCTCCGGACCTATTTCCCAGTCCAATTAATTCTCTGTAATATAGTTTATTATAAAGTAAATTATTGCAATACACAAGAAAATCAAAAATTGAATGATGTGATTGTGGAACATTGCAATCTATGATATACTGATTGCACGGAAAGTCAGAGCACATAAAGGCGGGCGATGCCAATGTATGTTACATATTCGGATTTGATCCAGATAGGTATACTCATTGTCGCTCTTGTAAGTCTCAGTTATGAGATATTCAAGGGAAAGAAATAGCCGCCACTACTCGCAATAGTGACGGCTGTGAAAAAAACAGCTAAAATCATTTTTTGAGGGTAGGCCGTGTGTCTCTGGCTTTCCCTTTTCTATTTTCAATATAGCACTTCTGGCAGCGGGGTGCAAGTGTTTATTTCTTGAGTTTCCGCAGTCTTATCCACAAAACGCTAAATCTGTTGTATTGAATATACACAACTTTCAAAAAACACCCAAAATATAAGGAATCCTGTTC
>SFGF01000146.1 GCA_004556655.1 Lachnospiraceae bacterium
AAAAAATGTCAGGGAGGTCACCCAGACCGGATTTCGGACGGACTGACTACAGGTTCAAGATAAATGATAATTTTGGGATGCTTCATGAAACAACCCTGTCCCCTGAGGAGGGAATTATTGACGATTTGTACTAAATGTGGTATGTTAAAGGAGACATATATGTTAAATTTTGCTATGACGATAGCATACCTGAATGATAAAAGAGAGGCTTAAATCATGTTTAAAGTAACTTTTCGTTTTGAGAACGGTGAGGCTGTAGAAGGTTTTGCGGCTGCTGAAGAAAAACTTCTGGATGTGGCCAGAAAAACGAATGTGGCAATTGATGCTCCTTGTTCCGGTAATGGCTCCTGTGGGAAGTGTAGAATCAGATTATTGAACGGAACACTGGATTCCCCCAGAACCAGACATATTTCAGAGGAAGAATATGCACAAGGGTGGAGATTGTCCTGCTGTAGTAAGGTTGAGAGTGATATTGAAGTGGAAGTACCGGATATTGCATCAGCATATCGCAGCAGAATGAAAGTTGCGGATTTAAGTTCCCCTGAGGAGATCGCCATTTTCCAGAAGGCAAAGAATGATGTGGAAGAGGCGGGTATTTTGTTGCACAATGATATGGAACTCATTGATGTTACTATGAATGTTCCTACGCTGGACGATACGATGCCGGATAATGAGAGACTGATGCGTGCTCTGAAAAAACAGACAGGAGCAGCAATGGTTCGGCTTCCTTATACGGTGATTCGTAAGCTGGCTGAGGTTCTCAGGGAGAGTGCTTTCTCGATTCGTTGTGTTGTGGGAAAATCACGTAACGGGAATCTTTTTGTGTATGATGTTTTTCCGAAAGAGGAATCTGTGGTGATCGGAGGATTGGCGATTGATATAGGAACTACTACAGTTTCAGCATTGCTGATTGATATGCTTAGTGGAGAAATTCTCGGAAAAGCATCTTCCGGTAATGGACAGATTCGTTACGGTGCGGATGTGATCAACCGTATTATTGAATCTACAAAACCAGGCGGACGGGATAAGTTGCAGAAAGCTATTATCGAGGAAACGATCAATCCTATGATTCATCAGATGTGTCGTTCGGCTAAATTCTCATGTAAGAGAATTTATAGAATGTGTGTAGCAGGGAATACAACCATGAATCATCTGTTTGCCGGTGTCGATGCTGAGTCAGTACGTATGGAACCGTATATTCCTACTTTCTACAAGACAAATTCACTGTATGCAAACAATCTGGGAATTTCCATCAATCCGGATGCGCATATTATCATTGCACCGAATATCGGAAGTTATGTAGGTGGTGATATTACTGCAGGTACTTTCGTAAGTATGATCTGGAACAAACCGGAGTTCTCATTGCTTATTGACTTGGGTACTAATGGCGAGCTTGTGTTTGGAAACTCTGATTTTATGATGAGCTGTGCATGTTCTGCAGGTCCTGCATTCGAGGGTGGGGATATCAGTTGCGGTATGCGTGCTACGGACGGCGCCATTGAGGCATGTACGATTGATAAAGAGTCAATGGAGCCCACGTATCAGATTGTCGGTGAAGAAGGTCAGAAACCAATAGGACTTTGTGGTTCCGGAATCATTGATGTAATCAGTGAACTGTTTACAGCAGGTATTATTAACCCGAAAGGTAAATTTATCCGGGAGGGTGAGAGAATCCACAGAGATAAGTATGGTATGGGAAGTTATGTTCTGGCTTTTGCGAAAGATTCGGATACTGGCAGGGATGTGGAAATCACCGAAGTGGATATTGATAACTTTATCCGCGCAAAGGGAGCAATTTTTTCAGCAATCAGAACCATGCTGAGTTCTCTTGATTTTGATGTATCCATGATTGAGAATGTATATGTCGCAGGTGGTATCGGAAGCGGTATCAATATGAAAAACGCAGTTACCATTGGTATGTTTCCGGACATTCCGTTGGATAAGTTCCATTACATAGGTAATTCATCTCTGTCCGGGTCTTATACGATGCTTCTGTCCAATGAAGCAGAACGTAAAACTTATGAGGTGGCAGGAAATATGACATATCTTGAACTCAGTACAGTACCGGGATATATGGATGAATTTGTGGCGGCATGTTTTCTTCCGCATACAGATACAGATATGTTTCCATCTGTTAAGCAGGGTTAAACAATAAAAACAGAGAATCAGAGGAAATTCCCCTGATTCTCTGCAATATAAAAATCAGGGAGAAATGACTATGGAATTGCATTATGAGAAAGACAGTAAGGAAAGGATACCTTATGAACACTATCTGGAGTTGTATCAGAAAGGAGATCCGAAGGAGATTAGTCAGCGAACTGGTATTCCTTATGATCCGGAAAAACAGATGTTTACGCTTCATCTCATGGGAGTGACATATTTTGTGAAACATCCTGAGTACGAAGTGACACATGTACAGGAAGACAGGATAGGTTACTATCCTCTGGAAACTGCAGTAAATGCCAGGATTCTTGTCCTCAGATATTTGGTGGAAGGCCATGCGGCATTGTCCACCGGTAAATTTATTACATACCGAGAAGCCCCATGGGGTTCGGTATATCTGAAGCAATTTACAGGACGATGCATTATGCGTCTGGCTTATGGCTTTGGAAATAAGCAGGAATTGTTTAAAAATGCCATGGAAAAGATTGGTGCGACTGCATTGTCCCATGGAGACATATCCTATGAATTTGAATTTTTAGATGGATATCGTCTTCAGATGATTCTGTGGGAGGGAGATGACGAATTTCCGCCGTCCTCACAGATTTTGTTCTCCGACAATTTTCCAATCGCTTTTCAGGCGGAGGACATGGCAGTGGTGGGTGATATATCCATCAGTATGATAAAAGCGTTGGCATAAGTTAATAAGGAAATAAGGCGTTACACGATCAGATAAGGAGTAAATACTGATGTGTAAAATTAGTAGAGTAAACATTGCGCGTAAAGTGTCACAGGATGGGAAGTTGCCTGTGGACGAAGGAAACCGTGAAATTTTTCCACGATTCAATGTTGCGTCCGCTACTGCATTAAAGATAGATTTAGATGATATTCTTTCTGCCTTTGGTGTAGTAAACTACTATGCCGGGTGAAGAAGGAGATAATAATCATGAAAAAACTGAAAGTTCAAACTGTCGTTTTTGCAGGTGTTCTGGTTGCAATGAATCTGGTGCTGGCACGTGTGCTGGCTATCAATATCGGTTCTACACTCAGGATAACAGTGAGTGCAACACCGATTTATCTGGCAAGTCTCTGGCTGGGACCGCTGGTAGGCGGTATTTGCGGCGGAGTATCTGATCTGCTGGGATGTTTGATTCAGGGGTATGCCCCCAATCCATTCATTTTAGTAACATCTGTGCTGGCTGGTGTAATCCCGGGTGTCATGAAAAAGTATGTTTTCCATGATAAAGTAAATACATGGAAAATTGCTGTGATGATTGTATTGCATGGTTTAGTTGGTTCTCTTGGATTTACAACCGCAGGTCTTCATATTTATTATGGAACGCCCTGGTCAGTTCTGTATGCAACCCGGACGATTCAGACGGCAGCTTTGACAGTGGCAAATACAATTCTTGTATCTATCTTATATCACAGTGTTCTGACACGCTATATAACGCAAAGTGTTTTTGAAAAGAATACAGTAAGATAGAAAGTTTAAAAATTTATGAATCTTTCGGCAAAGCCGATTGAATAAAAGGAGGTAGATAATATGGGCTACAAAACTGATATTGAGATTGCACAGGAGTGCGAAATGCTGCCAATCACACAGATTGCAGAAAAAGCAGGTATCGATGACAAATACCTGGAGCAGTACGGAAAGTACAAAGCAAAAATCGATTATAAT
>SFGF01000147.1 GCA_004556655.1 Lachnospiraceae bacterium
AAACGGTAGTTTAGTAATTATACGCAATCTGAGGTTATTTTGAATCTTGCCAGAAAGTAGTAATAAACGCTTATCTTTCTGGCAGGATTGAGGATAACCATAATAACTCAATCTGCTATACTTTCTTTGAAAAATGAAACAAAGGAGGTATAGTTGATGAAAACTGTACACGAAGCAGTCCAGGTTATCCTTGACGAATTGAAATCTACATTGTCAGAAAGCTCATTCATCTCAGAACGCAGAGATTATCTGCAGTTGCTAAAAATGGCTGATGAGAGAAAAGCTATCTTTCCTACGCAAGAGCTTTTTGATGCTTTTGCCGCCGACGATCATGGACATCGTTCAAGAAGAAAAAAACATGCTATGGTATTAAAACGGTTGGACAAGGAGGCTGATATGCACGCGCTGAGGCCTGATCTTAGGCCTTATAATAAGATTCCACTGCCTTCAAAAGAAGAAACTGAAGCAGTTTTTTCGGAGGTTACATTCCCCGTTCCACCCAGCTTGGATATAGGATATCTTATTGTCCGAGCGAACGCAGAACTTTATAAGTTGAATCATAAGCCGCACAGCATCGATGATGATTACATGGATTCAATGCATACGATTCACTGGTTTTTCATAAGCCATGGTCAAAACGCTTTCAATTTCTCACTCTTGAATGAGTTCCTTTTGCGTAATGATGAGCTTTATGTTTCTGGAAAAATCCATCGCAATCGTTGGTATAACGATAGGAAGGCTGCGTATATACTCGAAGAAATCGCTCTTACAGGGAATTATTCCTGGAAATACATTTCGTCATCACGTTTCATGGAGATTGATTCAAGTTTGTTACCACTACGTCAGAACTTTATAAAACACCTTCACAGTAATAACCTGAGTGAAGATACTGTAAAGAATTATGATCTGGCTTTCAAATGCGTTATCTGTTTTTCCGGAATCAGCAGCCTTGAAAGGCTTTCGGCATTCTCAGCAGAGGATATCCAGCGTATCACTCATACCCTTGCAGAAAGATATGATAGATCTTGTCTGCGCTCAATGTATGGACGAATCCAGAAAGTTCTTCAGTTTCTGTATGATAATGGAATCACGTCACATAACTGGGCGGGCAGCTTAGTTTCGCCAGCTGTATTACAGAGACATGTGGCGGGATATTTTTCGGATGAAGCTGAAGCCAGCCTTTATGCCTGTCTTGATGCGGTTTCCTTACGTGACAGGGCAATCTGCCTTCTTGCTGCTGACCTGGGACTCAGGGATTATGATATCTGCCATTTGAGGTTTGAGCAGATCGATTGGCAGGGAAACAAACTGTGCATAGTACAGCATAAAAATGATGTACCTCTCGTTCTCCCGTTGATTGCTGAAGTAGGAAATGCCCTGATGGATTATATACTGAATGAGCGGCCCAGACCGGAACCCCAAAATCCATATGTATTCTTGACATCAGTAGCTCCCTATCGCCGGCTGGAACATGCATACCGCCCGTGCAGGAACCTGATCGAAATCAGTGGTGCAGAACCTGTGCAGGGAAAACATAAAGGCTCCCACCTGTATAGGGACAACCTTGTCCATCGTATGCTGAAGAATAAGGTCACACATCAGGTTATTACTGATTCTCTTGGGCATAAATCAAAAGAGTCAGATAAATCTTATATTACAATGGAGCCTGAAATGCTTCGGCAGTGTGCCCTTGGGCTTGACCTTATAGGCCCCCATTGCTGGAAAGAAGGTGGGCTCCTTGGGTGACAAAAACTTTCATAGCAGTTTGTCAGGACATCTGCAAGCCTTTGTCGAGCAAAAGCAGGCAGCTGGATACACATACAGAGGGAATATCGGAAAACTCCGTATATTTGATGACATGGTAGCTGAAAAATTTCCTGATGCATCAACAGTGACAAAAGATATGAATAACAGCTGGCTTTCTCTCAGGAGCATATATCCGCGTACCCTGTTAAATGATGCAAATGCTGTGCGTCAGTTTTCCAAGTATCTTAATGGTATTGGAGTGGAGGCATATGTCCTTCCATATGGAAGCCTCAAAGTTCCGCCACGTTATGAACCGCATATTTACACAGATAAGGAAAAAGCTGCCTTTTTCCGTTCCATTGACGAATGTAAATGGTCAAAGTATTCACCTACAAAAAGCTATGTGGTTCCAATGATCTTCCGTATGATTTACTGTTGCGGCCTGCGTTCATCTGAAGCAAGAAAACTGTATCGGGAAGATGTTGACCTGAAAACAGGCAAAGTGTTGATCAGGGCATCAAAGTTCTGGCAGGAACGCGTCATTTACACAAGCTGGGATCTTTTGGAAAACCTTAGGGATTACGAAGCAGTTATCAGCAAAGTAATGCCGGATAGGATTGCTTTCTTCCCTAACCGGAAAGGCCAGTTCTTCTCCTCGTCTGTAATTGATGACTGGTTCCATGAATTCTGGGATCCACTTCCGGAAGCTTCTAGGATTATAGGAAACAGTCCCCGTGTCCATGACTGGAGACATACATATTTTACAGACCGGATGGACCTGTGGGTAAAGGAAGGTTCGGACATCAACAGTCTGGAAATGTATCTCAGTGAATATGTTGGCCATTCGCATTATGCTGCAGACGATTATTATCAGCACCTCACTGCATCATTTTATCCTGAAATGGAAAAACGTATGTCGGTAGTTAACAGAAACATCCTGCCGGAGGTGCCCCATGAAAAATAAATCCGTTTATCAGTTCCTTCACGATTACTTCTTTGAACATCTTGGAATACGGAAGAAGGCAAGCGTGAAAACGATCAAAGCCTACAAACAGTCCATAAATGAATTTCGAAGCTACCTGAGGGATTACAAAAAGAAATCCTTTTTATCGCTGGAGCTTTCAGATTTCAATCAGGATAATGTCTATGATTTTCTTGTGTATCTCAGGGATATAAAGGGACAAAAACCTTCCACCCTGAACCTGCGGCTGGCAGCATTGAAGTCATTTATGCGCTACTGTGGAGACGAAGATCCGGAAGTAACTGCATTATACATTGCCCTGTCCAAGATCCAGAAGTTCAAGGATCTTGAAAGGAATGGGAGGGTAGAATACCTTACAGAAGAACAGTTGAAGCTGCTGTTTGAAATTCCAGATACGTCCACAAAGCTGGGGCGGCGTGACCGGTTCATTATGATCATGCTGTATGAAACAGGTGCACGTATAGAGGAATTTCTGAGCATACGATTGTCAGATATTTACCGCCGGGAAAACTGTGTTCAGGTACGCCTTCACGGGAAAGGCGATAAAACACGATATATCCCTCTCCTTGATGATGTGATCCCGTATCTGGATCATTTCCTGAAAGAATTCCATCCTGACAGCACAGATAGAGAGTTTCTCATATATACTGTCCATCAGGACAAGCATACAAAAATGACTGAAGGAACAGTAAATCATCTTCTGAAGAAATATGCATCTGTTGCAGCAGAAACGGATCCACTGTTTCCAAAAGATTTACATTGCCACACTATGAGGCACAGCATCGCCATGGCAATGTACAAAAAAGGAGTCCCTCTGGCCTATATCAAAGACTTTCTTGGTCATGCCAACTTGGGTTCTGTATCAATCTATGCCCATGCGGATAATGAAACAGTATCCAAAGCATTGGAGGCTGCAAACTCCGACCTTGAAATCCATAAGGATTCCGCCCAGCAGCGTTGGAAAGGCCATGAAGAGGAATTACTGGCCTTCTGCGGACTGGCTTAGTAAGGTTATCCTCAATCCTGCCAGAAAGATAAGCGTTTATTACTACTTTCTGGCAAGATTCAAAATAACCTCAGATTGCGTATAATTACTAAACTACCGTTT
>SFGF01000148.1 GCA_004556655.1 Lachnospiraceae bacterium
AGGCGGTGGGGTTGTGGGAAAATGGAAAACCAAAGAAGTGGTGAGTCTGAAAAGATCCGGAATAGGATGGCAAGGTTTCAGAAAGCGACGGATGTCAAAGAGGATATTCCGCAATATATCGATTGTAAGTTGATATATTGCGGAATATTTGCTATAATATGCGAAAGGAAATCGCGTAGTATGTAAGGAAGTGATGTAAATGAAGACTTGTAAACAGAAAGCTTTGGAGTGGGGAATCAGCGAAAGAACTGTGAATGACCTGTGTAAAAAAGGAAGAATTCCGGGCGCGGTGAAGAACGGTGGAAGATGGCAGATTCCGGATGAGGCCATAAAACCGGAGGATGGACGCATTTCCAGTGGCAGATATGTAAGAGCAAGAGGACAGGAAAAGCTGAGATCATTGCCGATTGGCATCTCTGATTATGCACGGGCACAGTCTGAATATTATTATGTGGATAAAACCTTACTGATTAAAGAATTTCTGGATAAAAAGCCGATGGTATCCTTGTTTACCAGACCGCGTCGTTTTGGTAAGACTTTGAATATGGATATGCTGCGCTGCTTCTTTGAAATATCGGAAGAAGATACCAGTAAATATTTTGAAGATACTATGATTTGGCAATGTGGAGATGCCTATACATCTCATCAGGGGAAATATCCGGTTATCTTTCTGACTTTTAAAGATGTAAAGTTTGACAGCTGGCAGGCTACTCTTGATAAAATAAAGGATCTGCTACAGGCAGAATTTGGAAGACATGCGAAAATCCTGAATGGCAGTCAGCTTGCGGATTATGAGAAAGAGTATTTTTCAAAAATGTTAAATGGCAGCGCATCCTATATAGATTTGACGGTTGCACTTGAGAAACTCTCAAAGATGCTGGCAAGTTATTATGGAGTTGCTCCTATTATTATTATTGACGAATACGATACACCGATCCAGGAAGGATATTCTAAGGATTTCTATAATGAAATTATCGATTTCATGCGGGTATTCTTTTCAGGAGCGTTCAAGGATAACAGGAATCTGTCTTATGGATTTCTTACAGGCATCCTGCGAATTGCACAGGAGAGCATTTTTAGCGGATTGAATAATTTGAGCGTAAACTCGATTATGGATGAGGACTATAGTCAGTTCTTTGGTTTTACATCTTCTGAAGTTTATGAAATGCTTCAGTATTACGGGATGACAGATAAGATGGAAGAACTGAAGGAATGGTATGATGGATATCTTTTCGGTAATGAAGAAATATATAATCCATGGTCCGTTATAAATTATGTATCAAAAAAAGGTATTCCACAGGCATATTGGGTAAATACAGGAAAGAATGAAATTCTTGTAGATGTGCTTCAGGCTGCCACAGAGGAAATAAAAGGTCAATTGTATGATCTGCTTCAGGGAGAGTGTGTAATTACCAGAATAGATCAGAATGTGGTATATAGAGCCCTTGCGGAGGATCCGGATAACATCTTCAGTCTTTTGTTGGTTGCAGGATATCTAAAGACACCGAAGAAAGAACTGCAGCCGGATGGATCATATCTGTGTGAGGTTTCTATTCCGAACAAAGAAATTGCTGCCGTCTATAAAAGTGAAATCCTGTTTCATCTGATGCAGATCGGTGCAATTACAAGAACAACTGCAAATAAAATCGCAGAGAGTTTATTTGCATGTAATTATACGAAACTGCAGAAAGCCATTGCGGAATATCTGGATAAATCTGTAAGCTTTTATGATGGAGGAACCGAGGGCTTTTACCATGGCCTGGTATTAGGACTGATCGCGTTGATGGATAATCAGTATAGAATCAAATCAAACAGAGAATCCGGAGACGGAAGATACGATATTACCATGTTCCCGAGAGAGAAAAAGTATCCGGGAATCATTATGGAGTTTAAGTGGAAAGCCGATCTGAAAGAAGAGGAGATGGAGCAATTTGCTGCAGATGCTCTCAGGCAGATTGATGAAAAACGCTATGATGCAGAACTGATAGAGCTTGGTGTGACACCTATATTCAAATTGGGAATTGCATTTTCGGGAAAACGCGTAAAAGTTAAGACCATTTAAAATGATTTTAAGGTCGCATAAAAATGAATAAATCGGAAACGTTAAAACATGATAAAACCATAATCTGGGCTAATGGTAGCCAAGTTGGCGACCATTAAATGTTGAAAGTTCTTTATGTACATTGTTGCATCATAGGATAAGGCATGTTATATGTATCCTACCAATACCAGATGAAGCTGTCGGGGTGAGGGAAAGATTTGCCTACTGGAGTGGTAGCCGACAAATCTATTGACATTGGGTTGCTCACCCAAAAAGCAGTGTTTGGCGATTCGGTACTGAGAACTAAATTAGCTCATGCCAACATTTTGCAAACAAAACAGGCCAAAACGGGGCTGATCCGGTACCATGTAAGAACTGACAATCAGGTGCCCACAATAGCTAAAAAACCCGTAAATTAAGACTTTTCAAGAACTTCATAAGACAGCGATAAACCAGGAGCAAGGTACCGAGTGCCTTGCTCCTAAGCTGTAGTTGTGGGTTCGATTCCCGCAGGGAACGGTTGCGAAAAAGCGGTAATAATCAGCAGAAAATGTTGGGTTATGAACCGCTTTTTTGTTTACTTTCTGTGTTTACATCAGGCTGTTAAAATGGTTCTCGTGTTGCAATTCATCTGTTAAAATGGGTGTATGGTTGTGATTGAATGCAAAATCACTACAAATGAATTGAAATAGCAATGCTTGTGTATTATAATTATAAAAAAGAAATGGAGGAATGATGAATGGCTAGTACAATTCAAGTGCGTGTTGATGATGAATTAAAGAGTAAATCAGATCAGTTATTTAAAGAACTTGGCACAGATACTACTTCTGCAATCCGGATTTTTTTGACACAGGCTGTTGCCAATAACGGTTTTCCATTTGAAATAAAACGAGTGGAGCATAATCCATATGCTGCCATGTCGGAAAAAATGATGTTGGAGAAACTGGAGCAATCAAGAGTATCTGCATCAAAAGGTAACTATAGATCTGCAGATGCGGTTATTGCTGATATGAGGGAAAAGTATGGAATATAAAGTAGTAGTAACAGCAGATGCAGAAGAAGATTTAAATCAATACATCAGATATTTGCTTATGGTGAAAAAAAGTGAACAGGCGGCAAAAAATGTTTTAGATGATTTTGAGGCTACTATTCGGGGTCTAAAAAGTGTTGCAGGAAGTTTGAAGCTGTGTGATAATCCTCGATTAAAAGAACTGGGATATCGAAGGATAAATTTTCTCTCACACAGGTATTTTATACTGTATCGGATTGTTGAGAATATTGTGTTTGTAGATAATATTTTTCATGAATTACAGGATTATGAAAGCAAAATGATTTAATTGAAAATGGGATTATTAGGAGTTGTAGAGAAAAAATCAATTTAAAGTATTTAGTAAAATGGAATTTGCGGAGGATAATATTCACAGAATGAGAGGCAAATAATATGGAATTAAAATTTTGTGCAAGAATTCTTCAAAATGAGAATATGGATGCCGCCTATGTAGAGGTTCCTTACGATATCAAAGAGCTTTTTGGAAAAGGGCGTCTGTTGGTAAATGCTACATTTGATGGTATTCCGTATCGTGGGCAAGTGGTAAAAATGGGAACTCCGTGTTACATCATCGGCGTTACAAAACAGATACGCAAGCAGATTGGCAAGAGCTTTGGTGATATGGTTGAAGTGGTTCTTCATGAAAGAGACAGTGAGAAAAGCTCAATGTGGCAATGTCCCAAATGTGGCAGAGAGTTTAAGAAAAAAGAGCAAAGT
>SFGF01000149.1 GCA_004556655.1 Lachnospiraceae bacterium
TGAGCTGGCCAACTTTTTTAGCATATTCCGCTTTTTCCTTGCGCTCTAAGGCAAGCTTCTCTTTCAGATTGTTTTCCCGTGTATCGTCAAAGACAACAGCAGCTTTATCAAGGAATTCTTTCTTCCAATTGCGGAGAAGATTCGGTTGAATATTATTCTCAGCAGCTATCGTATTTAAGTCTTTTTCTCCTTTGAGCAATTCAATGACCAGTTCTGATTTGAATTTAGCGGAGAAACTCCTTCTTGTTCGTGACATAATAATGATCCTTCTTTCTGTAGTGTTTACAGTATATCAGATTCATTATAAAATGTCTCTTAAAGTGTCTTAAATTACGATACCATTATAGGGAGCCATAACCTGTGTCGTGGCACCCGATAGGATGATTTAGGTCTTAATCATCCTTTTCCTTTGTCGCATGGAAACATCTCCGTCAATCCGCATGGTATAGGCAGATGGTATGATGCGATCCAGGATAGAATCGGCAAGGGCACTGCCGCCCAGTCTTTCATGCCAGCCTTCTGGCATGTACTGGGAACAGAAGATAGTAGATGCCTGACCACAGCGATATTCCATCAGTTCCAGGAGATCCCTTTGTTCCTGATCGGAGGCAGGGATCAAAAGAAATTCGTCAAGGATTACAAGAGGGAGATTTTGAAACTGCTTCATCACTTGATGATATTTCCCCTGTATCCTTGCTGCTTCCAGTTCACTGAACAGTTCCGGCAGACGGAGGAGAACAACCTCTGGCTTTTAGTCGTTCTAAAAGTTCAACTTCTAAAACATCAAATGAATTATACCTTCCTTGCATAAACGAATACCTCCTCATTGTATTGTTTGTTTACAATAAGGATACTATGGTTATCGTTATTCGAGAAGTTTTTGAGAAAATGCTGTAACTACCACAGGTTGCAGCAATCTTCTCGGATAATAATACTTCTCTTATAATCTGTGTAGCCGCAGACAATATAGAACGCTTTAAAGCAGGTGGCATCATTCAGCATCCTGTATCACCTCAAGAACCGCACTCGGCAAAGCCGGTAATAATAATTCGCTTTTGTGATGCCGTTATCAGCACACCAGCTGGCAACGCTCATGCCGGCTGGCCGGCTTTGGCATTCTCTAATTTGGGCAGCCCATTCCTGAAGACGGAAACTTGCTGCCACCATAGATGTTTCTGAACTCATAGACTTACCTCCGTGTAGTGGTATCAAAAGTTGAGACTCAACCTTTAATACTCGTAATAGAAATATAGTCTATTGTCACACACTTTTCCTCTACAGTCGAGGTACGGACTATCTACCGTTTACGAAAACTGTTGCAATTATAGTAACAAAGTGTTATGATAAATAAGAAGTTCACAAAATTGGAAAAGAGGAATTACATGAACATACAAGAAATGGAATTGATGAACATATTGAAATGTCATTCTTATAAAAGACAACGAGATTTGTCGGAAGTGTCAGGATATTCACTGGGGAAGGTGAATTCAATGTTAAAAAGCCTAACGGAGCAGGAGTATCTGGATGAGAAATTGCATTTGACGGAGAAAGCAAGACAGTTATATGAGATGCATCGACCTAAGCAGGCAATTATTCTTGCTGCAGGTTCTGGTATGCGTATGGTTCCTATTAATGTAGAAGTACCAAAAGGTATGTTGGAAGTAAAGAATGAACCATTGATAGAGCGAATTATTTGTCAACTTCGGGAAATACAGGTTACAGATATAAAGATTGTAGTTGGTTTTATGAAAGAACAATATGAATATCTGATCGACAAATATAATGTTATATTAGTATTCAATGAGCATTATGCGACGAGAAATAATCTGTATTCTCTTGCAAAAGTAAAAGAATGTTTGGAGAATGCTTATATCATTCCTTGTGATATCTGGTGTGAAGAGAGTCCTTTCTCCTCTTTTGAATTATATTCCTGGTATATGGTAAATGAACAGGAAGATGAGGAGAGTATGATAAAGATTAATCGTAAGCGGGAACTTCGCACAGTTGGAGAGATGGAAAATGGTAATCGTATGATTGGGATTGCTTATGTATGTACTGAGGAGGCAAGAAGATTAAAGAAGAAAATCGAAGAAATGACAGGTTATAAAAGATACAATCATGTTTTTTGGGAAGAAGCGGCATTTGTTCAGGATAGGATGCTGTTTTACCCTAAAGTTGTCTCTTCGCAGAAAGTATTTGAAATAAATACACTGGAAGAGTTAAGAGATCTTGATGAGAATTCCGATCAACTTAATTCGGAATTGTTGGATATTATTTCGAACACTTTATCCTGTGATTTAAAAGAAATTGTTGAGATTGAAGCACTAAAGAAAGGAATGACGAACCGGTCTTTTCGATTCCGATGCAAAAACAAGCGATATATTATGCGGATACCAGGAGAAGGAACCGGAGAAATGATTAATCGCAGTCAGGAATATAATGTTTATCAGGTGGTAGGTAAAGAAGGAATCTGTGATCCTGTGTGTTACATAAATCCTGATAACGGATATAAGATTACTGAATTTCTAGAAAATGCACGTGTGTGTGATCCTATGAATCCGAGGGATGTAAAGCGTTGTATGGATTATTTGAGAGAAGTACATCAGAAAAGATTTGAAGTAGAGCATACATTCGATATTTTTCTGCAGATTGAACAATATGAGTCCTATTGGAAGGGAGAAAAATCAATTTATCGTGATTATATTGAGACGAAGAATAAGATGTATGAATTGAAGAGATATATTGACAGCCAGGAAAAGGAATGGACATTGACGCATATCGATGCAGTGCCTGATAATTTCTTATTTGTAAATGACAGAATCTATCTGATTGATTGGGAATATGCAGGTATGCAGGATCCACATGTGGATGTTGCGATGTTTGCAATCTATTCGATGTATGACAGAGATAAGGTGGAAGAATTAATCGATGCATATTTTGAGAACCACTGTCCGGAAGAAGTCAGAACTAAGATATACTGTTATATTGCAGTATGCGGTTTTTTGTGGAGCAACTGGTGTGAATACAAGAGAATCTGCGGTGTAGAATTCGGTGAGTATTCATTACGGCAGTACAGATATGCAAAGGAATACTATAAGATTGCGAAAGAGAGAATCAGTCATGAATAGAAATGCAATTATTATGGCAGCTGGGATGTCGACACGTTTCGTTCCCTTATCATTGGAGATACCGAAAGCATTATTAAAGGTAAAGGGAGAGGTATTGATTGAGAGACAGATCTGCCAGTTAAAGGAAGCCGGGATTGAAGAGATTGTGATTGTTGTCGGGTATATGAAAGAACAGTTTCAATATTTGACAGAGAGATACGGTGTGATTCTAATCGAGAATCCTGTGTATCATTCCAGAAATAATCATTCTACCTTGTATGTGGCTAGGGAATATCTGAAAGATACATTTATCTGTTCGGGAGATAATTATTTTACGGAGAATGTATTTCAGGAAGAAAGCAAGCATTCTTATTATGCGGCAGTTTATGAAAAGGGAATTACGAATGAGTGGTGCATTCTGACGGATGATTTGGGAAAGATAGAACGCGTGGAGATTGGCGGACGGGATTCTTGGATCATGAAAGGACATGCGTATTTTACAAAAGAATTTTCGAATCGGTTAGTGCCATATCTGGTAAAAGCATATGCAGATGCGGGAAGTGCAGGAAAATTCTGGGAAGAAATCTATATGGAGAATATTCATGGAATGGACATGTATATTCACAAGTATGACCAGAGCGTGATTGAAGAATTTGATAGTATCGAAGAACTTAGGATGTT
>SFGF01000054.1 GCA_004556655.1 Lachnospiraceae bacterium
TTACGTCTTTTTTGAGAAATAAGCCGTAGGTCTATTAAAGTTACCCTTTTATCCGAAAATCATTTCAAAATACTTCTTGACTATTTACCAAATTGCTTTATAGTTTATGAAACAATTATTTTTAGGATGGATACATCCTAAGTATCTTTTTAAATGTGCTTTCTTCTACCCTCCTTTAAGAATTTTCTTATATACAGAAGGACAGAAGCCAGCATAAGCAGGATTCCTCCCATAATATATCTTAGCGTGCCATGACCGCCGGTCTCCGGAAGTATCAAACCTTGTTCACCTGTCAATTTGTTATTCACTGTAATAGTTCCTGACTGAATACCATCATTATTATCATAATTAACAGTATAACTCGTAACGGGATTTTCAGTAACATAATAGTAATAGGTCAACAAATTTCCATCAGCATCGGTTCCTGTTAATGGCAAGTTCTCGAAAGTATAATTCCATTTATCTTCAGAATAAATCGTGACAGATTTTACAAACTCTCCCTCTGAAATAATGGATTCACTTTGTGATATATCACTCTTTCGATAAAGATTTATTGTAACATTTCCACTATGCGTAATTTCATTTCCCTCTTTATTCTGCCATTTTTTCTGCACGGTAATTTCTGTAGTATTCTTTACATTTTCTACATACTCCGTGTGTCCTACTGCCGAAAGATCATAGGCCACTGCTGTACTTGGAACAATGCTTGGATCAGTAATATTAGGCAATGTAACCGTCTCACCTTCCATGTCAGAGAAATAGAAATAATAATTTTGATGATTTTCCGGTATTAAATATCCTTCTGGTGCCTTAGTCTCCACTACCTTATATAGAGTATTATATTCATAGTAAGTGCGTAAAACATTGCCTTCATTATCTTTTTCAGCACGAGTGATCACAAATTTTCCATTTTCATCTGTAGTATAAGTTTTAACCGCTTCTGTTCCGTATGACTGAGTATTCATATCATACTTGAAGACTCCAAAAGTTGCACCTGGAATGATTACATTATAATTTCCTTGTTCAACTTTAATAAACTCATAACTCTTTTCTGTCCGAACTCCGCCGGATGAACTAGATGTTACCCACCGATCATTATGTTCAAAATCATGTGACGCTTCTGTTTTTCCGTTTAGTGTAGCCTTATTACTAAATGGGATTTGGAAATTCTCTGGTTTTGCATTTGTACTTTCATCAAAATTCGATGTCACATCATAAGTATACTCAAAAATCAGCGGAACACCATCTGGAATACCAGTCGCTGTTATAGTACTTGTAGTTGTTTTACACCAATCATCAACGACTTTATTCTCCACTGTCCAACTCCAGTCAAAGAGCTCCTCTCCATGCACATACTTACCACCAGAATCTATCTTAAGTGTTCCATCCTCATTAAGTACTGCTTTAAAAAGCCGAACACTTGACTGAACCAATGTTGCCTGAATATCAAGCAGAAATCCCGGATAGTACACATAATATGAACTTTGATAAGAAAGCACATCACTCAAAGTCAACGTACTCTCTGAATTTTGAAGCAAATCCATACCTTCCGGATTAAAACATATCTGATAGTTTAATTTTTTATTTTCATTGTCCCAACATCCATTTTTGCTAATTTCATTGATAGCTATAGAAGAATTATCATATGTCCAATTTTGAGTCTGGGACGATGAATTGATATTTTTTTCACCCAATATCATTTCCACACTGTTTTTCAATTCATGTTCATTACCGTCTTTGAGGTCTGCTGCCACTTTACAATTAATTGTCAGAGTAAATACACTTTCTTTCTGAATAATACCATCACCTGATTTTGGTTCAATACAAACAGTCACTACACCGCTGCTACTCTCATATTTTCCACTTACCCTATATTGATTTGTACTATCATTTCCAGAAATCTCACCATTTTCTCCAATTTCCAAATCCATATTAAGGTTTCCCCATCCACTTAAATGTAAAGTTTCAAGCGAAACGTTACTCGGCAATGTGTCCACCACTGTCATTTTAGAATTATCGTCGTTATTATTCGTAGCAATAACTTTCCATTGTAATGTCCCATCAGATGTACTAGTAGTGGTTCCTGTAGAACCATTGCCATCCGTTTTCACAACTCCAGGTTTTCGATATTGATAATCAGCACTTGTTTCCTGCTCACCTACCTTTATATAATTATAAAATTTAACATCATCACCTATGTCAGCTTTAGTCAAATCTACTATTGTCTCATAAGATAATACCAATTTTGATGCATTCTCTGGTGGAACAAGCCCTTCTGGAAAAGTAATAGTAAAAATAGTAAATTTGATATCATTGAATTGCTCATCAGAACTATCTTTGACTGTACCAAAAGTATATTCCTTACCATCTGAATCTTTTAAAACAATCTGCTGTTGTAGTGATGCAAGATTATCGGCATCTGCAACATACTCATTATTAGCATCTAGCCATCGCATTCCATCAACTAACGCAAGAACCTGCTCTCGTGTCATCCACTGATCAGTATTTATATTATTCCACTGGTTTTTTGTCACATTGTCTTCAATAACCGTATTCTTACTTAATCCTCCTTGAGGAACATTTACAGTCACTATCCATGAAACAGTACCACTTGTACCATCAGCAGAAACTTGTATCCCATCAGCTTTTTTCTCTAAACTACCAGAACCAGATACTGTTACTTTTGCTTCATCAGATACTTCTTTTTCGCCATTCTTTATTCTTACAGTATTAGTCACATCATATCTGTCAAACTGCTGCAGTACAGGTGTAGAATAGGTTACTGTATACTGATTATTATTCTCACCCTCGTTAATTGCATTAAAAGTTATTTTCTGCACTTTTTGGTTGGAATCCTTATCCATACTATATTCATTCTCTGGCGCTGAATTTCCGTCACGTT
Source organism: Lachnospiraceae bacterium (assembly GCA_004556655.1). Lineage (GTDB taxonomy): Bacteria > Bacillota > Clostridia > Lachnospirales > Lachnospiraceae > Oliverpabstia. The sequence goes on from SFGF01000054.1 coordinate 2,903, forward strand.
TAACTTCTATTCCTATTGCAGCAGCTAACATATCATCTTCCAAGACCGCTCCAGCTATATTTCTCTTACTTCCATTTACTATTATCGTCCAGTAAATCATATTATCCCATTCAGAATAATAACCATTTTTCTCAACTTTAAGTGGTTCTACAATCACCGTCTTGTCAATTCCGATATCCTTACCTTGTTGTTCACTTCCTGGTTTTAAATTTGCACTATTCTTCACCTCCACAGTCTGTTCTGAATTATCAATTATAGTTGAATACTTTATGCTATATGTCTGTGTATTTGGCTTATTATCTTCTAATGTATTGAAAGTAAAACTAGGATTTTCACCATCATTAAACGTAATTCCACTTTCAGGAGATATAGTAAAATTATCTTCTTTTAATCCAACAAACTTTGTGTCTGTCAGAGTCGCCCCTGTCAAATCTACTCCATTTGGATTAATTGTAATTTCCCAATCAATCTTATTACCATTTAGTGTACCATCCTTTATCAATGTTACGCCTTCTACTTGAACTTCTACACTGTCATTTTTCTCATCACCTTCAATGTTAGGATTAGGATCCAATGTAGCTTTATTGATCACAGTTTCACCATCCCAAGTAGGTGTCAATGGTGTATAATAAGTGATCGTATATATATTATTATTTTTTCCATTATCTGTAGCACTAAATCCGATTTCACCACTAGCTTTATTATAAGTATACCCTATACTAGGATCAACTGTCACGTCATCAGATGCACCTAACATCATATCTGTCAGTTTTGCTCCGACCAAATCAACCTGATTTTCATTAAGAGTTATTATCCACTTAATACAATTATTATTGACGCTACCTACCTTTTTGATCGTATATTCAAAACTCGTATTCACTGTAATTTCTGTTTTTCCATCAGCTTTAATAGTGTGATTATTACTATCTGTAGCACTCACTTCTACTTTATTATTCACTGTCACACTTTCCACAGTCTGATCCATAATTGGATAAATATATGTGATTTTGTAATACTCTAATCTAGTACTTTCAGCAGAATATTGATTTTCACGCGCACCAGGTTCAATATTCAATGCTGGCAATTGCATGCTAATTACACCATCATGAGTGGTTAGTTCTGTAGGACTATACTCAGAACCCAAATAATCTTTAAACCAATGAATATTATATTGATATCGATTTCCAGTTTCTACTTTCACACTTGGATTTCCAAGTATCAATCCATCAATATTCGTTATAGTATCCGTAAATAAAATTGGATCTGGAGTACCTTTAGTAGTACGTACATAAACAGTATAAACCAATTGATTTTCGTCCTGTTTCCATTCACCCTGTTTTTCAACATTAATATCATATTTTTCAGTAGTATTTTCCGGATACTTAATCTTATCAGCAGGAATATTTATCACCACATCATCATTTCCAAGTTGAATGCTTCCATCATCTTTGACTGCACTCTTATCCAAGGTACCACTAAACTCCACATACCCTGAAACTTTATTTCCAGCATTATTAACATACTCTTGATCAAATACAATCTGAACAGAATACGTCCCATCACCATTATCAATAAATGTTCTTTTACCGGCAAGCACACCGCTACTGTCATAAAGAGCAATTTCCCCTTTTGTCACCTCTGTACTCGGAATAATTACCCCTTCAGGATAATCATAAATATAAGGGATATTAGCCACAAGGTCTGCTTTTTCCACTTCAAATTCTAAGTAAACGCTAGTCTTAAAGGTGTCAGTTTCCGGGTCATATACAACGCCTATTTCCTTTGGAGTACTGTTCGGAAGATATCCGTTGACACTAGTCACATTCAAAACTTTAGAAGTATTTTCTCCATTTGTAGTTCTTAAAGAAAAGGCTCTGCTATTTAAGATTCTTTCTTCATTCTTTATCTCTGCCATCTCCGGATTCTCCGGCAGTTCTCCATATCCCAGTATCCGTGCGTCATTGATATCATACATATTGTATTCCACCTGATTACCGGAGTTTCCTTCGATTGTTTTGATCGTATATTCATTTACTTCCGCCACCAGCCCTACGTGATCGGATGTTCCGTTCTTCTTGATGCTGAAGAAAATAAGATCTCCCGGTTCGGGCTGATAGTCTGAAGAAGCATCGAAATACATTCCCCGGTCTGACAGAGTCTGTATCCAGTTCTGACAATTACAGTCTATGGGTACTTCATTTCTCGGAACCTCTGCGTAGTTCAGGCAGAAAGATACGAACATGGCACACCAGTCACCGTAAGAATCTCCATACCACGCACCGTAGCGGGTGTATCCTTTCATGGTGGTGCCATCTTCTTCCACTATGTAATTATCCGTACTTTCTCTATAACCCAGCTGACTCTTTGCTACAGCCAGCACATCATCCGCCCATATACCTGACAATTCTGTCGGAATTGTTCTTTCCCATATCTCTGCGGTCTCCACATCCGCATTCGGATTCGAATAACAGATTAATGTATGGGTATGTTCTTCTTTTTCACAGGTCAGTACTTTTTTATAACATGCATCGGTATGTACATGTGTATTGCTGCTGGTCTGCCCGGAGGTTTCTTCCTGACCGCAGGTCAGCACTTTTTTCGTCTCATAGCAGGCATCTGTATGGGTATGGCCTTCGGATTCTTCTTTTCCACAGACATACGTTACCCTTGTCTCATAGCAAGAATCCGTATGGATATGACCTTCCGATTCTTCTTTTCCGCAGATCATCTCTCCTGCTTCATTATAACAGCTGTCACTATGTGTATGACCTTCGCTCTCAGGAACATTACAGATCAGAACCTGCTCTGTATGCTTGCATTCATCTGCGTGTGTATGACCTTCTGACTCTTCTTTTCCACAAATCAGGTCCTTTTCCTCTGTGTAACACGCATCTGTATGTTGATGAGCGACAGTTGGCTGTGCCGCCGGATTCTCCGGATATCCACAGGTCAATTCTCTTGTATAACATTCTTCTCCGTGTGTATGTTCTTCATATCCGCAATATGCAGTTCTTTCCATCGTTATTGCAGGCAGGATCAGGGCATATGTAGTGCAGAAAACCACGATACATGCCAGAGCACCTACCAGCTTCTGCCAGCGCTTCCAGTGTTTTCTGCTTTTTTCATACTTTTCTCCCTGTTCTAACAGTTTCTCATTCAACTGAGGTACCCCCTTTCCTCTTCCTTTTTATTGTATTTTCCCGATTCGGTTCAATGGCCATATGCGAAATACCAGTTTCCCTACGATCTGTTCTTCCGCTACACAGCCCACAGCTGAGCTTCTGCTGTCCACAGATACAGAACGGTGGTCACCCATGACAAACAATCTGCCTTCCGGAACCTGATAGGGGAGCTCAATATCACATTCTCCCAGCGCTTTATCCTGAACATACGGTTCGTCCAAAAGTTCACCGTTCACCGTTACATTGCCCTCTTCATCGATATCCACCCATTCACCGGCACGGGCAATGACACGTTTTACCAGTATTTTATTATTGTAATAAAAGGCCACCACATCATGCTTTCCAAAGTCAGAGCCTTTCAATGAAATCACGATCTCACCGTCCTCCAGCGTCGGTGTCATAGAAGAGCCGTAGATCTGAAGCACCGGCAAAAGAAGCGTAGCCACAAGTACTGCGATCGCCGCAACTGTAATAAGTGCATACACCGTGCTTCGCAGAGTCTTTCCATATGCATCTTTATATCGTACCCTTTTTAGTTCACGCTCCAGCTCTTCCACGGATGGCCTGCTGATATCCTTTTTTGCTTTCATATCTAGTCTCTCTGGATCTCTCCCGATGCTGTCAAAAGTTCCCGCAAGCCTGCGTGTGCCTGATAGAACGCTTCCAGTCTCGATGATAGATCATCCCATCGTTTTTCCACATCTTCTTCTGCTTTTTTATCAAGACTCTGGCATTTTTCCAGAGATTCTTTTTCTCTTTCCTCACAGCGGATCCGGGTGCTCTCTTCCATTTCTTCACATTTTCTTCTGGTTTCCTCTTCCATCTCGTTGCACTTGATGATCATGTTTTCCTTCATGGAATCACAGCGTTCCTTCACAGTCTGCTTCATTGCTGTACATCGATCCTGCATCTGCTGTTCTTTCATCTCACACTCCCGCTGTGTATCCTCCAGCAGCTTTTTCACATATGCTTCCGTCTCTTCCTCTTTCTTCACACAATTTACTTCTTCACGATCATATAAAAGCTGAAGATTATCCAGATACTGCTGTGCCGCCGCTTGCGCTGCATCGAAAACACCATTCAGTTTGAAAGAAGCCTCCGCTATCGTTCCTGCGCTCTCAATCTCTATCTTTCGGTCCGCAAGCTGCGCCCGAAGCTTCTCAACCTCTTCCTTCAGACGATCGTTTTCTTTGCTCTGCTCCAGGAGCATCTCCAACAATTCTCCTCGTTTTAATCTTTGAAGCTCTTTATCTGTCATATTATCTTATATCCTCTTTTCTTCTCTATCGATGCTGTCAAAATACATTTTCACAAATTCTAGACATATTATTTTTAATTATACTACAATCATTGCATTTTTCAACAAATATTCTTTCCATTATTGTATATTTTTTCATACATTACACAAACAAAACTCTGTGTTATTCAATTTTTGATATAATTTTCACAAACAAATCGTATATTTATAAAATAAATATATAATCACCCAAAAGCTCCGGGAATTGCAATTTTCCAATCCCCGGAGCTTTCTTTTCCACTATTTTATTTTTCCGGCGAAATAATATACTTACCGTTAGCCCGCATCTGAGGTTTTCCCAGTACATCTGCCAGTTTGTCAAGTCCACATACTTCATAAACCATACTGCTTACATCCAGCCGTCCGGAATCGATCAGATCCAACGCACGCTTCTGGGTGTAAGGATTGATATAAGAAGCTTTCAAAACCAGTTCCTTCTGGAAAATCTGAAATGGTTTTACAGAGATAGTCTCATCCGGTTTGGTCAGACCGAACATCATGACGACTGCTTTATTTCCTGCAATGTCAATAGCCTGTTCTATGGTGGACGGGCGTCCGACACACTCGATCACTGTATTGATCCATGTCATACCGGCATCTTTCAGTACCTGCTTTACATCCTCATGGATCGGGTCAATACAGATATCCGCTCCCAGTTTTTTGCCCACTTCTCTCTTACTCTCCACAGGCTCCAGCAGTGCTACCTTGGCAGCTCCCGCCAGCTTTGCCAGCTGCATCATAAGAAGCCCGATCATACCACCGCCGATCACAACCACCTGATGTCCCGGCTGAATCTCGCACATATCCATTCCGTGGAGACAGCAGGCTACAGGTTCTGTCATGGCACCCTGTTCAAAAGTAGTATGGTCTCCCAGTTTGTATACCTGCCTCTGATTTACCGCGCAATATTCTGCAAATCCGCCATTTACGGTAGTTCCGTAACCAATCATATGCTCGCAATAATGAGCCACCCCGTTTCTGCAAGGCTCACAGGCTCCACAGTAGCAGTTCGGATCGATACATACCCGATCACCGACTTTGTAGTTCTTTACATTTTCTCCCACTTGTGCGATCACACCTGCAAATTCATGACCCAGAATAGTAGGCGGTGTTACTTCTGCTGCTCCCTTATCTCCCTCGTAAATATGTACATCTGTACCACATACTCCACATGCTTTCACCTGAATCAGCACATCCTCCGATCCCACCGCCGGCATCTCATGATCTTCTATCCGCAGATCATGCTTTCCATAAAATACTGCACTCTTCATTTTCTGGTACCTCCAATAGTTTTATTTGCTACTTATGTTTAACTTTTAATCATAAGTTGAGTATAAAACCTTTTTCATCAAATTGCCATCGGAGATTATCCTAAATTTTCATATATATTTTTAGGAACATTTTACAAAAATCTCTCCTTTACATTGAACTTCGCAATCTCATGACGTAAAATAAACTGATATATATAATAGACTGATACAAAAGTGAGGACTGTTTATGAGCCAGACGGGTCTGACGACCATGAATGTCAAAATAATAAACAAGAATAAAGTATATAACTATATCTATGAGCAAAAGACCACATCCAAATATCAGATTGTACAGAATCTGCAGATGGGTCTGTCCACGGTCGGACAAAATCTGAAAGAACTGGAAGAAGAGGGACTGATCGAACGCAAAGGTACTTTTGAATCTACCGGTGGAAGAAAGGCCCAGATAATTCAGATCATCCCCACCGCACGCATCGCTATCGGAATCGGTATTCTGAAAGATATGATTCATATGGTGGCGATCGATCTCTATGGTGAGGTTCTATATCAGACGACGGTTTCCTGTTCCTATTCACAGGAAGAATCCTATTATCAATATCTCGGAAAACTACTAACCGATTTTATTTCGGAAAATTCCCTGCCAGAAGAACGAATCCTGGGAGTTTCCATCGCTGCCCAGGGGATTATATCTCCCGATGGACGAACCGTAGATTATGGGGTACTGATGGACAATGCCGATATGAAGTTATCGGATTTTGAGAAATATATTCCCTGGCCCTGCCGTCTGGAACATGATTCCAAAGCTGCTGCCTATCTGGAACTATGGAATCATAAAGATCTGAAAAATGCAGTATTGTTTCTTCTGAACCGAAACCTGGGCGGTGCCATCATCTCCGAAGGGAAAGTCCTGACCGGTAATCATATGAAAAGCGGCACACTGGAACACCTGTGTATGAATCCGGACGGTCCCCTGTGCTACTGTGGAAATCGGGGATGTCTGGAAACCTACTGTTCTGCCCACAGTCTGGAAAAAGCAGCCGGAATGTCTCTGGAATCGTTTTTTACAGCTGTCCATGAATCAGAATCTGCACAGCAGCTCTGGACGGATTATCTTGAGCATCTGGCTTTCGCCATCCGAAACCTCAGCATTCTGATTGACGGTGCTGTCATATTAAACGGGTATCTGGCTCCGTATATCTGTGAAGATGATATTACCTTTCTTCTGTCACAAATCAATCCATTTACTCCGTTTCCGCTGTCACGGGAACAGATCATTGTGGGAACACAGGGACAATACGCGCCTGCGATCGGAAGTGCTCTGTATGATGTGAACGAATTTATCAAAAACATATAAAAATATGCTCATATTTATCTGGGAAAGGAGAATCTATTTTCATGAAAATCTGGGAAAATCATCTACTGGACAATATCGGCAGACAGCCTGCCCGTGCGCATTTTCTTTCATTTCCCTCACGGGAAAAGGCTCTCATCAACAGTAATCGTTATACCCATGCTTTTAAAAATCTGAACGGTGTATGGAAATTTTTATTTCTGGAGGCTCCGGAATACAGTCCGGAAGGATTTTATCTGCCGGATTTTGACATTTCATCCATGGAGGAGATCACCGTACCCGGTAACTGGCAGCTTCAGGGCTACGGGAATATGCACTACTCCGATCTGTGGTATAATTTTCCGATCGATCCTCCATATGTTCCCACCGAAAATCCAACCGGCATCTACAAACGTACCTTCTATGTAGATGAAAGTTTTCGGGATAAGAAAATCCTTCTGCGTTTCTGTGGAGTGGATTCTGCCTATCATCTCTGGATCAATGGACAGGAAGTGGGCTACAGCAAAGGAGCAAGATGCGAAGCAGAATTTGATATCACGAATCTGGTACAAATCGGAAAAGAAAACGATGTGACAGTTCGTGTATATCAGTGGTCCGACGGCACGTACCTGGAGGATCAGGATATGTGGTGGGAAAGCGGCATTTTCCGGGATGTGGAATTGATTGGCATACCCAAAAACGGAATTCAGGATTTCACAGTAACTGCCGATCTGGATGATTCGTTTCAGAACGGCCTATTTTCCATAGACATAGCCCTCCGCGGCAAAGAACCGCTGCAGATTACGCTGGAGCTTTTGGATGAAACCGGGAACAATATCCTGCCGGTGGATGCCACATGTGTCCCGGAAAATGATTCCGTAGGTGATCTACACTATACCTACCAGGCAGTTCTCAAAAACATCCGCCCCTGGACAGCGGAAACTCCGAATCTGTATCATTTGCTGATCACTGTAAAAAAGGGAGATCATTTCATAGAATTCATCCCCCAACAGGTCGGTTTTCGCAATATCCGTCTGCATGGTGACACCTTCCTGGTGAACGGAGTTCCCATAAAGTTCAAAGGCATGAATCGCCACGACTATAACCCCAGAAATGGGCGTGTGGTATCAAAAGAAGAAATCGAACAGGACATTATCCTGATGAAACAATTTAATATCAACGCTATCCGTACCTGTCATTACCCGAATTCCTACTATCTGTATGATCTGTGTGACTTCTACGGCATGTATCTGATCGATGAGACGGATCTGGAATGCCATGGGTTTGAACTGACCGGAAATTATTCCTGGATCTCTGATGATCCGTCCTGGGAGACCGCTTATGTTTCCCGTATGGTACGGATGATCGCCCGGGACAAAAACCATCCTTCTATCCTGATGTGGTCTCTGGGGAATGAATCCTCCACCGGCTGTAATTTCCGGAAAATGACGGAAGTTGCCCACCGGATGGATCCCACCCGGCTGGTTCACTATGAAGGAGACTTTAATGTGGAGTACGCAGATGTCTATTCCACCATGTATACCTGGCTGGACAATCCCCAAAAGCCATTTGTCATGAAAGATATCATTGCGAACAGCACACATCCACATATTTTGTGTGAATATGCCCATGCCATGGGCAACGGTCCAGGAAATCTGAAAGAATATCAGGATCTTTTCTATGCCCACGACAAGCTACAGGGGGGTTTTATCTGGGAATGGTTTGACCATGGAATTGAGTCTTATACGGATCAAGGAGAAAAATATTACCGCTACGGGGGAGATTTCGGGGATGATCCCAGCAATAAAGATTTCTGTATCGATGGTATGCTGATGCCTGACCGGACACCATCTCCGGGGCTGTACGAATATAAAAAAGTGATCGAGCCGGTAACCACCGCTGCTGTTGATCTGGCTCACGGCAGTATCCGTCTTTTAAGCCGACTGGATTTTGCCAACCTGGATCAGTTCCGGCTTGTGTACCGGATCATGGAAGATGACGTACTGCTGCAAAGCGGCAGTATGAATCTGCCTTCCATACCGGCAAGAAGCTCTCTGGAGATTGCTTTACCCTATGATCTTACAAAAATCCATCCGGTTCCCGGTGCAGAGTATTATCTGAATCTCTCCTATCAGCTAAAAGACGATACTCTCTATGCGCCTGCAGGACATGAACTGGCAACTGCCCAGTTTAAACTGCCTGTTCAGTGCCCCAAATTAGTGTTTTGTCCGGAAGGTTTACTGAAGATTACAAAAACTCCTACAAGTTTGAAAGCCGTAGGAGATAACTTCTATGTCATATTTGATCTGGTCCGGGGAAATATTGTAAGTCTCGTACGGAACGGAAAAGAAATCATGCACAAAGGTCCCAGACTCACCTGGTGGCGTGCACCAATCAGTAATGATATGGAACTCATTGACCAGATGAAGAAAGTGGATTTTCTCCATCTGGAACATGAGATTGTAAAAAATATTGAATACAAAGAAAATGGACATTTTCTGCATTTCACTGTATCTACCGTAAATGGAAGCACCAACAATGCCTGGCATTTTGACACGGTTTATAAATATACCGTCTGCCCCACCGGAGATATCCTGATCGAAGTATCCGGAACTCCTTATCTGCCATCCGGCTGTCCCCAAAGCCATGCACCGGCTATGCTTCCCCGCCTGGGTGTCTCCATGCACCTTGACCGGAGCATGGAGCATGTACGTTACTTTGGACGGGGACCGGGAGAAAATTACCCGGACTCCAAAGAAGCCGGACTTATGGGAGTTTATGAAAATACCATCGACGGCTTATTTACCAATTACGTTGTTCCCCAGTCAAATGGCAATCACATGGACTGCCAATGGGTATCTCTTACAGATGACAGAGGAATGGGGCTTGTGGCTTCCACAGAAGGTAGTTTTCAGTTCAGTGCTTCTTTCTATGAAGAAAAAGATCTGGAAGAGGCAAAACACACCTGTGATCTGAAAAAACGGGATTATATCGTATTGCATATCGACGATAAACAAACCGGGCTGGGTTCCTACTCCTGCGGTCAGTGGCAGCTGGACCAGTACCGGACAAAGTTCGAACCTTTCCGGCTTTGTTTCCGTCTGACGCCTTTCAACAACAAGGAAGCATCCGACAAACAGATTGCTCACGAAAAACTTATACTTTATGATTTACATAAACAATAAATGTGATGGGCAGATGATATTATTTACGTTCTGACATTGCCAGACAGTACATGATATCATCTGCCCATTTACTTTAACACTATACGAAGCCAAAAAATAAAACCATACAAACACTTAGGAAAACATATATACTATCCAACCAACATAATCAGTGTTCCGCCCACGATACATGCCAATCCCACAAATGCCTTTTTCGACAGCTTTTCTTTAAACACAAACCAGGAAAACGCAATAGAAACAACGATACTCAATTTGTCAATCGGCACGATCAGGCTGGCCGGTCCGGACTGCAGTGCACGGTAATAGCACAGCCAGGAGGCTCCTGTGGCAAATCCGGACAAAATGATAAAAAATAATTCTTTCTTATCCGTGTTATGTATCGTCCCCTGCTTTTTTGTGACAAAAACAACGACCCAGGCCATAATCAGAACAACAACGGTTCGAATGGCAGTTCCCAGATTGGAGTCGATCCCGGTAACTCCGATTTTCCCAAGAATTGATGTGAGACTGGCAAAAACAGCTGACAGTATAGCATATATAAGCCAGTTTCCGCCTTCTTTTTTCTGTTCTGTCCTCTCTTTTTTCTGGATCATCAGCCAGGTACCGATGGCAATTCCTGCCATACCGACAACCTTATAAATGCTTACAGGTTCACCCAGCAGAATAAATGCCAGAATAATCGTCAGTACCGTACTGAACTTGTCAATGGGAACCACTTTATTTATATCTCCAAGCTGCAATGCACGAAAATAACAAAGCCAGGATGCTCCCGTAGCCAGCCCCGATAATATCAGAAACAAAACAGATTTTGCCGAAAGACTCTTAAGTTCACTCTGGGAACCGACAATGAAAACCATCAGCCATGAAAAAGCCAGAACAACAATCGTTCGAATCGCTGTAGCCACATCAGAATCCGTTTTCTTGATGCCACATTTCGCCAGAATGGATGTGATGCCTGCAAAAAAAGCTGATCCGATCGCAAATCCCAACCACATATTAATCACCTCTTAAAATATGTAATATACTGGCATTATCATATCATATCTTTCCTGTGATTGGAATCCTATTTTATTCTTCCGTATTATTTGTCTCGACTTTTTTTGTGGGGCTGCTGACAGTATCATACTTTGTAGATAAACTGTCAAAGACAGCAAGTATAACTACCGTTGCAGCAGCAAGAAAAATGATAATCTTTTTCTTCATGCTCCTACTCTTTTCCATCAGGGCTGCCGGTCTGACTTTTACATCCTCCAATAAGCAGGACAGGCAGTTTGGTGCAGCTACTGGGTCAATCACTACTGAAATTCCATGATAATACTGTGTCGGACAATAAATATCTGTCCCTTTTCCGGTACTTTTGTTGATTGACATATCTCCTGCCGTCAGATAAAAAACGGAATCCCCTGTCTCATATTCCAACCTTCCTTCCCGGCAATGTGTAATTTCAAGCAGTCCTTTCGAACAAACAGGTGAATATACATATTTTCGATCATACGCAGTCTGATCGTAAAGCCGGATACCTGAAAAGATTTCGTATTCCGTTATTGTAAGTTCTCCACTGCCATCATTTACTCGATAAATTTTACGATTTTCCTCCGTCTGAATCTTTGCCTTTTTCTCATATACACTTTCATACAGACTGCTTTTCATTTCTATTTATCTCTCGCCTCCGAATCCTTTCCGGACAGCGTCCGACATGATTTTTAAATATCAGGTCGCAAATCCGGCATACTGTGTCATATACAGTTCATAATATTTCCCTTTCTGCAAAAGTAATTCCTCATGACTTCCTGTTTCCACAATTTTCCCATGATCCATGACAACGATTCTGTCTGCGTCCTGAATCGTGGACAGACGATGCGCAATAATAATACTGGTACGATCTTTCATAATAAACTGCATAGCATCTTGGATTGCTTTTTCTGTTCGGGTATCTACATTGGAAGTGGCCTCATCCAGGATCAGAATTCTCGGGTCAGCCACAAACGCACGAGCGATAGCAAGAAGCTGCCGCTGACCCTGACTGATATTTTCGCCGGATGCCTTCAGCAACGTATCATATCCCCGTGGCAGCATACGAAGCATATCTTCACAACAGCTTCTCTCTACTGCCTGTTCCAGCTGTTCCTCTGTTGCATTTTCATTTCCATACTTTAAGTTATCTCGAATGGTACCTTCAAACAATACCGTGTCCTGCAGAACAATCGCCACATTTTTTCGCAGACTGTCCCGGGAAATGTACTTTATGTCTTGTCCGTTAATCAGAATTTCGCCACTGTCAATATCATAAAAACGCATCAAAAGGTTGGCTATCGTTGTTTTTCCACTACCGGTGGCTCCTACAAGGGCTATCTTTTCACCGGCCGGAACTGAAAGATTAAAGTCACGGATAACCGGTTGTTCCGGAATATAAGAAAACTGTACATTGTGAAAAGTAATCTCTGTCATGGATGCTTCTTTCATATTTTCACCGGTCTTCTCCTCATTTCTTTCATCCAGAACAGCAAATACACGTTCCGCTCCTGCTACAGCAGTCTGCAATTGTCCATATACCTGCGCGATCTCATTGATCGGGCAGCTGAACTGTTTTGTATAAACGATAAAAGCAGAAATCACACCCACCGAAATCATTCCATAAACTGAAAAATATCCCCCGAAAGCTGCAATAATAACAAAACCAATATTTCCGATACAATTCATGATAGGTCCCATAACTCCACTGAAAATATCCGTTTTTATACCGGCTTTTGTGAGTGCGTCTGATGTCTGACAGAATTCTTCCGTTGTTATTTCCTGATGATTATATGCCACTACGGTGCGATATCCCGATATCATTTCTTCCACTGTCCCGTTTAACTGCCCAAGAAGCATCTGCCTTCTGCGGGAAAATTTGCGTACTTTACCGGATAAAATCTTCGTGGCAAGTACCGTCAAAATTACCGTGGCACAGCTCAACAATGCCAACTGCCAACAATACCAGAACATAATTGCTGCTGTTCCTATAATCGTCAGTACACCGGAAAACAGAGAAGGCAGTGACTGGGATACAGTTGTAGAAATATTTTCCACATCATTCGTCATACGGCTCATAACATCACCGTGAGAATGTGTGTCCAGGTAACAAACCGGCAAATCTACAATCTTTCCGAATAATTCTTCCCTCATTCTTTTTACAATACGTTGACTCAGTCTGGCACTGATCAGTCCCTGTAAAAGCTGGCTTCCACTGTAAAGAAGATACGCTGCAAGCATCAGAAGCAATGTGCCGACAAAACTTCCCGTTCCTGTTCCGGCTATAATATCAATCACCCTGCTTTGCTGACTGGGTGCATAGATACCACATACTGTGCCAAAAATGACCACGGCCAACATGCCAATAACCATTCCTTTTTCCTTTGCAAAATAAAGCGCGATCCGTTTCATGGCAGCTCCTGCGTTCTGTGCATGTTCCGGCTCAACGAAACGCTCCCGTGCCCTCATGCCCGGAATATTTCTTGACATTAGCTTTTGTTCTTTATTTTCACTCATATGCTTTCCTCCTTTCCCATCTGCGACTGATAAATATCCTGATAAACCAAACAGGAGCGTAATAATTCCTCATGGGTACCTACTGCTGCTATTTTTCCACTGTCCAATACAACGATTCGATCTGCTCTGCGAACAGATGCAATTCTCTGAGCAACAATAATTTTTGTACTTTCCGGCTGGGCCTTCTGCAAAGCACTATGAAGATTTGCTTCTGTTTTCAGATCAAGTGCACTGGTCGAATCATCAAAAATCATAATTTCTCCATTTTTCACAATAGCCCTTGCAATGGACAAACGTTGTTTTTGTCCGCCGGACAGGCTCATTCCCCGCTCTGCGATCATGGTCTCATATTTTTCATGAGTTTCATTAATGAAATCATTCGCCTGAGCAGCCGTGGCAGCACTTTTTACTTCCTTCTCATTGCCATTTGGTGCTCCCCACGCAATATTATTTCCAATCGTATCACTGAATAATTCACTTTTCTGCAGTACAACAGCTATTCGTTCCCTCAAATCTTTCTGTTCATACTCCCGCACATCCACACCGTCTACCAACACAGCGCCCTCTGTCACATCGTAAAATCTAGGTATCAAATTGACCAACGTTGTTTTTCCGCAGCCTGTCGCGCCCATAATTGCAATGGTTTCTCCCCTATGTATCGACAGATTAATATTCTCCAGAACTTTTCTATCTGTACCCGGGTAGGAGAAGGATACATTTCGAAATTCAATTTCGCCTTTTATCTTTGTTTTTCCGTCAAATGTACCATCTTTTAATTCCGGTTCGGTAGAAAGAATTTCTTTTACTCGTTTCCATGATACCAGTCCTCTGGAAATATTCTGAAATAACATGACAAGCATCAAAATTCCATTGAGAAGCTGGGTAGTATAAGTAATTGCCGCCATGATACTTCCGGGAGTAGTCACTCCTACACTCACTTCAAAAGAGCCTGCTACAAGAATTACCGCAACAACAATATACATCAGTCCATTGATCACCGGATTCATAAATGCAAAAATCACCAGTACCTGAAGCTGGGTACGGATCAATTCTTCATTTGCTTTACCAAAACGTAATTTTTCATATATTTCCCGAACACAGGCTTTAATCATACGAATTCCTGATACATCTTCCTGCATAATGCTGTTGATCCGGTCCAGTTGTGCCTGCAGTTTTGTAAACAACGGATTGGCCTTAGCAAGGCAAAAGCACAGGCATCCTACGATAAAAGGAAAGGCACAAAGTACGATAAGTCCAAATGTACGGTTCAGTCGATACATAAAAAACATACTTCCAAACATCAAAAGCGACGTACGTATCATTCCCCTGACAAACTGAGAAATAAATGTCTGTACCTGCGTAATATCATTTGTCACTCTGGTTACCAATGAGCCGGTTCCAAATTTATCCAATTGAGGAAATGAAAAGGTCATAATTTTCCTGAAACAGTCTTTACGCATTTCATTGCCGATATTCTGTCCTGATAAATGAACAAACACATTGTTCAGCGATCCACAGAGTCCTCCGAACAAAACCAGTCCGATCATCATCATTCCCATCTTCCATATCACATGCAAATCACCCACTCCGCCATTATGCAAACCAAGTACGCCTTCATCTACGATTTGACTCATAATTCCGGGCTGCAGAAGATCCATCAGCACTTCACCGACCATAAAACAAGCGGCAATAACAGCAAAATGTAAATATTGTTTGATATATTTCCACATCACCTATCAACTCCGTTCTTTTCTGTCATTTTTCATCTCACAGTTTTTGCGTCCCCGTTCTGCCGAATGTTCCTGATTTCGGTAACGTCCTTCCCAATCCTCATTAACCTTTTCAAGAAGGAACAAAAGCTGTTGCTTTTCTTCATCCGAAAGGCAGGAAAACATTTCCCTGTGTCGGCTGTTTCGCTGCTCTAGTGCTTCCACAGCCAGTTTTTTCCCTTCTTCTGTCAGCAGAATATCTGAGGTTCTATGATCTGTCTCACTGGGCTGGCGAAGTATCAATCCTCTTCCCTCCAATTTTGCGATCACTTCACTGGCAGAACCCGGCTGGATACCCAGGCGTTGTGTCAATTTTCTTTGGGTGATACACCCGGTTTCATTTAAAATAATCAGTATGCGTCTCTGGCTTCCCCTTCCTTCATAAAGAGAACGCATGGTGTGGCTTAGATTTCTGAGATTGATAATAAGCTTATTGTTGATATCATCTGAAAGCTTCTTTGACATAATTCTCTCTCCTTTTTATTGTTTAGGTACCTTATATTTTATTTCTTGTTTTAAATTTTGTCAAGGTACCTTAATTATTATTCATGCCGGTGCGAGCTAACAATTTTAAAATTGTTATTTTTTGCAAACATACACTTTACATTTCGCTGTGAATATGATATGATTTCTTTACCAATTAAGCCATAAAAATAAAGGGGGTGTAAATATGACCGACAGTGACAAGCTTAATCTCATTTTACAAAATCTTTCAACACTTGATGGAAGATTTGTCACACTCGATAAAAAGGTAGATTCTCTTGATGGAAAAGTTAATACCCTTGATGAAAAATTTGTTACTCTCGATAAAAAGGTAGATTCTCTTGATGGAAAAGTTAATACCCTTGATGAAAAAGTCAATATTCTCGAGTACAGAACTAAAAATATGGAAGTGCACCTTGAAAATGTAACTGATAAAAATATCAGATTCATTGCAGAAAATTACTGCACTCTAACCAGAAAGCTGGATGATAATAACAAGATTACAGATACTCAGCTTGCGTATCAGGTCAAAGTAAACTATTTGTCATCTGATGTCGAAAAGCTAAAAAAAGATGTGGCTGAACTTAAAAGCAAAATCGCATAACTTCAGAAAAAATCTCCATCCGGGTTGTTTCCCGAATGGAGATTTACGCTAAAATTCATTATTTATTCTCCGCCCTTGCGGTAGCCAGTACGATCATCATTCCTACTGCCGCCGCTACTGTTGCAAAAACCAACGTGGTGTTAACACCTACAGCATCGATTAAAGCTCCTCCAATCAATGCCCCCAGCACACTTCCCAGTGTATAGGTCATGGTCATATAGGCCTGTCCTTTGATTGCATCCTGTTCTTCCATAACAGAATTTACGTAATAAACGGAAGATACCGTAATCAAAGCCCAGCCAAACATCTGAAAAATCTGTACAAAGTAAAAACTCAAAACATTAGGAGCCAGCAGCGTTCCCAAGGTCTTTACCATAAAGAAAATTCCCGAGATACGAAACCATATATCTGCCCGAACTTTCTTAATCATATAACCAAACAAGAACAGTGTGGGCAGTTCCAGCATAGCAGCCAGTGCCATGGCAAATCCCATCTCTGAGCTGCCGCCGCCTTTACTTTCTACAATCTGATACGTAAAGCTGTTCAGTAAAACATGGCTGATATAGAGAAAGATACAGCCGATTAGGACAAAACTGAATCTTTTATACTTTACAAAAAAGTACAGAGGACCTCCGCTTTGCTTTTCTGTCTTTGTACTACCTGTCTTTGATTTTTCAAATGGAAATAAAAATAATGTAAATAATAATCCACAAAAAATCAACAACATAGCTATAGGGATTGTAATTTCTCCCCAACCGGCAACAATGACTCCCAGTATATAAGCAGCAATTGCATAAGCAACCGAACCCATTCCTCTTGCCATTCCAAAGTTCAGTTTTCTCCCTTGATTCAGACTTTCCATGCCAAGTGAATTTATCAGCGGCATCAAAAGTTGCAGCAGCATAATACTGCTCCCGTATAAAAGCCCCGACATTATCATCTCGTTGCGAAACAGAAGGAGTAATACCGCAACCACCAACATAACGGTACCTATTTCTATTATGATTTTCTTTACCGATTGACTGTCCGGTCGATCTGCATAGCTTGCTACCAGCGGCTGTAAAATCGCGGATAGAACTCCTGCAACAGCCATCAACACTCCAATCTGCGTATTGGAAAACCCACAATTCAGCAGATACACACTGGTATAACCCATGATAGTTGCAAAATTCATCCAGAAAAACGCCTGAATAAGAGCATATCCAGAAGTCAAATTTTTTTCATTGGTATTTATACATTTCATAAATATCATTTCTCCACCGGCAAATCCGTATCATCATCTGTACTGTTGTTTGTTTCCCCGGATGCTTTACTGTCCGTTTCATCGTTTGCACTCTCACCGACTTTACTTTCCTCTGCACCAGGAGTAGATGCAGGTTCCGGAGTTACTTCTGCCTCCGGAGCATGATAAATCTGTACTCCTGTTCTGGAAAGTACCTTCTTCGTAGGACTGTTACTCTGTGTTGCCACATCCAGTTCATCTCCATCCTCCAGTTCTAGATCCTGAACCAACAGCTGTGTAGTACTTAAATATTTTGTTTCTTTCAGTTCTCCGTTTACCTCAAGACGACTGGAAGCAGTAAAGTTCTCTCCATATACAAAATAACTGTTTTCTCCCACCGGCTCGATGGATGTAAAGATTGCAGGATTTACACCAAGCTGCAATTTTGTCGCCGCATAAGGTGTCTCTCCGCCATATACATAACGATCCCCATACAAAACATCATACTGTAGCGTTTCCAGATCCAGCTGATAGTTTTTGGTACCTTTCCGTGTCTGATGATAATTGAAAATATTGCCTTCGTGAATTCCCAGACGATCAAATATCTCTGCTGCCATCTGATATGCGGCAAGATTTTCATCCTTTTTCTCCATCCCAAAATTATCCCAGATTACATATTTTGTCTGAAACAGATATCTGTTTTTCATATCTTCCACTTTCAGATCCATGGTCGGAAGATGATCTCCATACATAACCAGAATAACACGCTCATCAAATTCTGCCAATGTATCTGTCAGTTCCTTTACAAACCGATCCATCTCATACAACTGATTGACATAATATTCCCAGGCATAATCTTTTTCCTGAGATTCTGAACCGGAAACCTGAATTACCGGATCAGAAAGTACAGGTTCTTCAGGATAATCTCCGTGTCCCTGAACAGAAATCGTATATACATAATCCGGACCTTCCGTGGATTCCATCGCTTTCACGATTTCATCCGTAAGAATGTGGTCTTTCACCCACCCCATCGGTGTCGTATCACTGATATCCGGCATATACTCCTCTGATGTAAAAGTATCAAAACCAAGCCGCGCAAATACTGTCTTTCTGCCATAAAAATTCGCTTCGTTGTTATGGATGGCATGTGTGCTGTATCCAAGATCTTTCAGTACATAAGGCGCACTCTCACAGGTTTCTTCTTTTAAGACCGTCTTATATGGATATTCTCCGGCTCCAAAATAACGCAGGCTCATTCCTGTTATAGACTCAAACTCAGTATTTGCCGTTCCCGCTCCTACTGCCGGAACCTTATAATACCCTGATGAATATTCTTTCATCAATTCTCTGAAATTGGGGATCGGATCTTCTGAGAATTCAAGAAAATTGATTTCCGTAGGATCAATAAAGGTTTCCAACTGAAGAAACAGGATATTTACATCCAGATTGTCTTCATTTGTAGCTTTTATCTTTCCTTCGCTCTCCTGAATCTCATTGATCAGTTCTTCCGAATATCCGTTCGGCTCGCTGATTCCCGTATCAAACAATGTAACCGCAAGACAATAGGGATATCCATAGTCCTGATAAGCATAGGCGATATTTCCAAAATAATTGGAAATAACACGCTTTTCCAATGCCAGTCTACTGATGCCTGAAAATGCCAGGATTCCCACAATAATAAGTGGAATATTTATCCAATACCGGATCTTCCCCTGATACTTTACTCCTTTTCGGAATATCCAAATCAATGAAAAAATCAGCAGAATCAGAGCAACTATTACTACTACCACCATCAAAGGTGATAAATACTTATTCAAAACTCCCAATGCATCCGTGATCAGTTTCAGATCCGGACCGGTAAACGGAGTTACCCGATTCATCAGAAGCACACAGTTCACAATCCCCAAAATCAACCATATGCTTCCGATAACCAAACGGGCAAGAATTCTTCTGCGGAACAAGTATACCAGCAGACTGGTGGTGAATATCAGATCCGCATTATACAAAAAGATTAATGGGCTCTCCGTCATATAAACCCAGGCTTCCAGAATAGAGTGTCTGGAAAGGGCTTCAATAATAAAATAGAGTACACAGCAGCCTAAAAACTGCAATGGTACAGACAACAAGTTACAGATCCGAATCACCTGACTGCGATCGGGCTTTTTCAGATTGATTTTTTTCATTTTGATTACCTCAACTGTTGCAATCTCTCTTTTACCTGTTCCATCATCTGTGTGTATTTTTCAAGTTTTCCTTTTTCCTCATCAATCTTTGCCTGTGGCGCTTTGCTGATAAAACGCTCATTTCCAAGCATTCCATTTACACGTGCCAGTTCTTTTTCCAGACGTACTTCCTCTTTTTCCAGACGCTGTATTTCTTTTTCAATATCTACCAACTCAGCAAATGGAATATAAATTACTGCCTGATGTATTACTGCGGATACCGCATCTTCAGCAATACCGGATTTGTCTTCCTGTACAAGTACTTCACTGGCACCTGCAAGTGTCGCAAAAAATACTTTGCCATTCATAAAGGTGTCACGCACTGTCTCTTCTTCTGAAACCACATAAACGGTAGCTTTTTTACTTGGCGGAACATTCATTTCCGTACGTACCCCTCTGATACTTCTTACGGCTTCTTTGATCAGTTCCACATCATTCTCTTCTTTTTCAAAGTTCCATTCTGTTTTCCGCTCCGGCCAGGATGAGATCATTATAGACTCCTCCTGTGGATTCAGTGTGCAGTAAATTTCTTCTGTAATAAACGGCATATATGGATGCAGCAATTTCAGTGCTCCCCCAAGTACTGTCTTAAGTGTCCACAGTGCAGCTGCTTTTGTAGTATCCTCGTCATTGTACAGACGCGGTTTTACCATCTCAATATACCAGTCGCAGAATTCTTCCCAGATAAAATCATATACTTTCTGTACAGCAATACCCAGCTCATATTTTTCCATATTATCCGTTACAACTTTTGCTACGGTATTGAACTTGGAAAGAATCCATTTATCTGCTGCTGTCAGTTCAGACAGATCAATCTGTGCCGGAACCTCTGCTTTCTCCAGGTTCATCATGATAAATCTGGAAGCATTCCATACTTTATTTGCAAAGTTACGGCTGGCTTCCACTCTCTCCCAGTAGAAACGCATATCATTTCCGGGAGCATTTCCGGTAATCAGGGTAAGACGCAGAGCATCCGCACCGTATTTATCAATCACTTCCAGAGGATCAATACCATTTCCCAAAGATTTACTCATCTTTCTTCCCTGTGAGTCACGTACCAAACCGTGGATCAATACATGATGAAATGGTGCTTTCCCTGTCTGCTCCAAAGCAGAAAACACCATACGGATTACCCAGAAGAAAATGATATCATATCCGGTTACCAGAACATCGGTTGGATAAAAATACTCCATCTCCTCAGTTTTATCCGGCCATCCCAGTGTGGAGAATGGCCATAATGCTGATGAGAACCAGGTATCCAACGTGTCCTCATCCTGATGCAGATGTTTACAGCCACATTTCGGGCAAACCTCCGGCATTTCTCTGGCAACTACTGTTTCACCGCATTCATCGCAGTAATATGCCGGGATTCTGTGTCCCCACCAGAGCTGTCGGGAGATACACCAGTCACGGATATTTTCCAGCCAATGTAAGTATGTCTTATCGAAACGCTCCGGTACAAACTGAAGTTCTCCATCCTTCAATGCTTCTATAGCCGCTTTTGCCATCTCATCCATTTTTACAAACCACTGTGGTTTGATCATGGGTTCTACGGTTGTTCCGCAGCGATCATGAGTTCCTACACTATGAGAATGGGGAACAACTTTAACCAGAAGTCCCATTTCCTCCAGGTCTTTCACCATGGCTTTTCTCGCTTCATAGCGATCCATACCTGCGTACTTGCCGCCCAGCTCATTGATGGTGGCATCATCATTCATAATATTGATTTCTTCCAGATTATGACGTTTTCCAACTTCAAAGTCATTCGGATCATGTGCCGGTGTGATTTTTACACATCCAGTTCCAAACTCTTTGTCAACATACTCGTCGGCGATTACCGGGATCTCACGATCGGTAAGCGGCAGCTTCAGCATTTTCCCGATCAGGTGCTGATAACGTTCATCATCCGGGTTTACCGCAACTGCAGTATCTCCCAGCAGAGTCTCCGGACGGGTAGTAGCAATCTCCACAAACTGTCCCTCTTCTCCAACTACCGGATAATTAATATGCCAGAAAAATCCGTCCTGATCCTCATGTTCTACCTCAGCATCAGAAATTGATGTCTGGCAAACCGGACACCAGTTGATGATTCTGGAACCTTTATAGATATATCCTTTTTCATACAATTTAATAAATACTTCCTGAACAGCTTTCGAACAGCCTTCATCCATTGTAAAACGTTCTCTCTCCCAGTCCGCAGAAGCACCCAGCTTCTTTAACTGATTGATAATCTTTCCGCCGTATTCTTCTTTCCATGCCCAGGCATGCTCCAGGAATTCCTCTCTGGTAAGATCGGCTTTATCAATTCCCTGTTCTTTCAGTTTTTCAATAACTTTAACTTCTGTAGCAATTGCCGCATGATCTGTTCCCGGCTGCCAAAGAGCTTCATATCCCTGCATCCTCTTAAAACGAATCAGAATATCCTGCATAGTCTCATCTAATGCATGTCCCATATGCAGCTGACCAGTTACATTTGGCGGGGGCATAACAATGGTAAATGGTTTCTTATCTTTGTTTACTTTTGCATGGAAATAACCGTTGTCCAGCCATTTCTGGTACAAACGATCCTCAAGACCCTTCGGGTCATAAGTCTTTGCCAATTCTTTGCTCATGATTTCCTCCTTAATAGGGTAGAGGGAGAATAGTTATCTCGCCCCTCCCATTGAACCGTACATACGGGTCTCGTATACGGCTCTACAACTTATATTCCAACTTTCACTAA
>SFGF01000055.1 GCA_004556655.1 Lachnospiraceae bacterium
AAGGAACAGGATTCCTTATATTTTGGGTGTTTTTTGAAAGTTGTGTATAATCAATACAACAGATTTAGCGTTTTGTGGATAAGACTGCGGAAACTCAAGGCAAATTAGGATTGTCATGCACCATGACCTGTGATATAATCAAAAACTACAATGATTTAGTACATAAAAGTATGAGACGGAAGCGGGAACTTCCGAAAAACAGGTGAGGAGTGTATAAGAAAATGGAGATTTTATACAGAAGTACCAGAGGAGAGGGAAGCACAGTAACTGCTTCTCAGGCAATTCTGAAAGGTTTGTCAGAAGATGGAGGGCTGTTTGTACCGGATCAGATTCCGGCATTGGATATATCTATGGAAGAACTGTCCGGAATGTCTTATCAACAGGTGGCTTATGAAGTTATGAGCCGTTTCCTGACAGATTTTACAGAAGAAGAACTGAAAAACTGTATTGACCATGCATACGATAAAAAATTTGACACAGAAGCTATTGCACCGTTGAAAAAAGCAGATGGTACCTATTTTCTGGAATTATTCCACGGAGCAACGATTGCATTTAAAGATATGGCACTTTCTATTCTTCCCTATCTGCTCACGACAGCAGCAAAGAAAAATGATGTGAAGAATGATATCGTGATTCTTACAGCCACTTCCGGAGATACCGGAAAAGCTGCTTTGGCAGGATTTGCGGATGTGCCCGGAACAAAAATCATCGTTTTTTATCCGAAGGATGGGGTAAGTCCGATTCAGGAAAAACAGATGGTCACACAGAAGGGAAAGAATACCTACGTGGTTGCTATTTATGGCAACTTTGATGATGCTCAGACGGGTGTTAAGAAAATCTTCAATGACACGGAGATGAAAGCGGAGCTGTATGAAGCCGGCTATCAGTTTTCTTCTGCAAATTCGATCAATATTGGCCGTCTTGTTCCGCAGATTGTATATTATGTATATGCATATGCGAGCCTTTACAGAGATGGTCTGATTTCGGAGGGGGAAAAGATCAACGTAGTTGTTCCGACCGGTAATTTTGGTAATATCCTTGCGGCTTTTTATGCTAAAAATATGGGATTGCCGATCGATAAACTGATCTGTGCCTCCAATGATAATAAAGTCCTTTATGATTTTTTCGTTACCGGTGAATATAACCGTAACAGAGAATTTATCCTGACGACTTCTCCGTCTATGGATATTTTGATTTCCAGCAATCTGGAACGTCTGATTTACCGGATCGCCGGAAATGATGCGGAAAAGAATAAAAAATTGATGGAGGAACTGACCTCTGAAGGAAAATATACGATAACAGATGAGATGAAAGCGCAGCTTTCTGATTTCTATGGCAATTACGCCAGTGAAGAGGAGACAGCAGCAACGATCAAGAGAATCTATGAAGAGTGTGGTTACGTGATCGATACCCATACATCCGTAGCGGCTTCCGTATACAGAAAGTATGTGGAAGAAACAGGGGATACGAAAAAAACGGTAATCGCTTCCACAGCCAGTCCATACAAGTTTACAAGAAGTGTTATGGAAGCAATTGACAGTGAGAAATATGCTTCCATGAGTGATTTTGAACTGGTAGATCAGTTGTCTGAGATATCTAAAGTATCGGTGCCGAATGCTATTGAGGAGATCCGAAATGCTGAGATTCGTCATAATACTGTAGCGGAAGTGGACGAAATGCCGGGAGTTGTGAAAAAGATTCTTGGTATTTAAAACTTTTAGCTGCAAACATAATTAAAAGGAGAATGTGGACGACATGAACAAAAAGTATCAGATTGATTCGGAAGAAAACAGACAATTTTTGCAGGAATTGTGCAATGAACTGCTTGGATTTGGACATAAATTTCCGTCCCCAGGTGGATCATCCTATTATCTGGGTGATGATGGAACACCATGGAAAGAACGAAATCGTGAAACATGGATTACCAGTCGTATGGCTCACGTATACAGCATAGGTACCATGCTTGGCCATGAAGGAAGTGAAGAACTGGTGGATGCAGCACTGAAAGGACTTCGCGGAGAACTACATGATGTGAAAAATGGCGGATGGTACGCCGGTCTTACTGCAGACGGAAATATTGTGGAGAATAAACAGTGTTATGCTCATGCATTTGTAATTCTTGCTGCTACCTCCGGCATGCTTGCCCAGAGACCAGGTGCCGAGGAACTTCTTCAGGACGCATTAAAACTGTATGATCTGCGTTTCTGGAATGAAGAGGAGGGGCTTTCCTGTGATACCTGGAATACAGAGTTTACAGTATTGGATGAGTATCGTGGAATCAATGCAAATATGCATACAGTGGAAGCGTTTTTAGCGGTAGCGGATGTTGCAGGAAAAGAAGAATATCGTGTCAGAGCAGGACGAATTATAGATCGTGTGACAGGATGGGCTGCTGATAATAACTGGAGAATTCCGGAACATTTCACAAAAGACTGGGTAGCAGATCTGGAGTGTAATAAAGAAAAACCGGATGATCAGTTTAAACCATACGGTGCAACGCCGGGACATGGAATCGAATGGGCAAGACTGATTACACAGTGGGCACTTTCTACTTATAAAGAGGATAAAGAAGCAGCAGGAAAATACATTGAGATTGCAGAAAATCTGTATAACAGAGCAGTGGAAGATGCATGGAATACAGATGGAGCTCCGGGAATTGCCTATACTACAGACTGGAACGGAAATCCGATCGTTCATGACAGAATGCACTGGACACTTGCGGAAGCAATCAATACATCAGCAACTCTTTATCATGTTACAAAGAAACAGAAATATGCAGATGATTTTGCTGAGTTTATGGAATATCTGGAAGATAAAGTTCATGATCATGTAAATGGCTCCTGGTTCCATCAGCTGGATCGCAATAATAATGTGATCGGTACTGTATGGCCGGGAAAATCAGACATTTATCATGCTCTGCAGGCTACTTTGATCCCGTATTATGCTTCGGATGTTTCAATTGCTGCAGCAGTAAAACAGGGATTGAAACGATAAGCAGCTAACTGAACAGAAGTATGGCTGCTATGATCAGAAAGAAAAAATTGGAAGTAATATAACTTGAAATACTGCATAGACTAAGGTATAATAATTTTAACAGAGGTCAGGTAAAACTGACAGGTGTAGGAACGTGATTTCCTGGGGTGTGCGACCCTCTCTTTATTTTGAACCTACATTTACGTTTATGGGATTCCTATATTGTTGATTGGATGTCAGGCCGTCGTTTGCAGCGGAAGGCAGAAGAGATACTGCGGTCGCCCACCTAGCATTCGCTAGGCGTCAAAATAAGGGAAACGGCATCCTGGGGTCACGAAAGAGAAGAAGAGAGTCATGAAAATGACTCTCTTTATTATAGTAAGATCCGGCAGATCTATCAGATTGACAGTCGGACAGGACGGAGGAGCGTATGAGTGTAGAGAAACAGTCTTTTGGAAAGACAAAGCAGGGACAGGATATTACCTTGTTTACAGTAACGAATAAAAATGGGATGGTAATGAAAGTAACAGATTTTGGGGCAATTCTCGTGAGTGTTCTGGTACCGGATCGCAGTGGTGAGATGAAAGATGTGGTATTGGGATACGATCAGGGAGAAACATATCAGGTGAATGCTCCTCATTTTGGTTCAACGATTGGAAGAAATGGAAATCGAATCGATCAGGCTTCTTTTGTCTTGAATGGAAAAAAGATTCAGTTGACGCCAAATGAAAATGAGAATAACTTACATAGTGGACCGGATGGCTTTGAATTCATGATGTGGGAGGCGAAAACAGATGAAAATTCTGTAGCATTCCATCATTTTAGTCCGGATGGGGAACAGGGATTTCCTGGTGATTTTAATATTACAGTGACCTATACATTGACGGATGATAATGCAGTGGAGATTCATTACGAAGGAACATGTGATCAGGATACAGTGGCAAATATGACGAATCATAGTTATTTCAATCTGGGAGGTCATGATTCCGGACTGGTTTATGATCAGACTATGCAGCTGAATGCATCAGCCTATACCCCTGTGATTGATTCCAAATCCATTCCTACCGGAGAAATCGCACCGGTTGCCGGAACACCGATGGATTTTACTCAGCCTAAGTTGATCGGGAAAGAGATAGATGCTGATTTTGAACAACTGAAGCTTACAGGTGGTTATGATCATAATTATGTTTTGGATAAAGAAGATGGTGCGCTGACATGGATGGCACGTGCTTATTGTGAAAAAACCGGAATCGGCATGGAAGCATATACAGACTGTCCGGCGGTTCAGTTCTATACCGGTAATTTTATCCAGAATGAAAACGGAAAAAACGGTGTTACCTATGAGAAACGTCATGGTTTCTGCCTGGAGTCGCAGCACTGTCCGAATGCGGTAAATGACGCTCACTTTAAACAGCCGTTTTTAAAAGCCGGTGAAAAATACGATTCAAAGACCATTTATAAATTTACAGTAATGAAATAAATCATAATAAAGAAATCCGGATTTGCAGGAGGCAGTTGCTTTTTTGTAGAATCCGGATTTTTTTGTCATATGAAAAACTTTGTTCCAGAATAGTTGGCAATCAATTACATATACTAGGGTATGGGAAAAAATGAATGGAACTGTTTACGGTGGATGGAAATCTGTACGGTACTGTTGGCAGTTATTATGGTATTCTTTGGATATAAGGAATATTGCCTGAAAGAACAGATGGAGTACAATATGAAACGTGAACAGATGAATGCGGAACAAGTAAATGCGGAAAACGATCTGCATACAAAG
The DNA here is from genome assembly GCA_004556655.1 of Lachnospiraceae bacterium. Lineage (GTDB taxonomy): Bacteria > Bacillota > Clostridia > Lachnospirales > Lachnospiraceae > Oliverpabstia. The sequence goes on from SFGF01000055.1 coordinate 4,754, forward strand.
GTGCCGGTGAAGGAACAGGAATATGCAGTCGGGCAGAGGAATGGTGACGGGCAAGAAAGACAAACGGAAACAGAGATAACGATTCGAGTATTGCTCAAGGATAATAATCAGGATACATGTATGCAGCAGGTAATACTGCAGTCTTCCGGGAAAATTACAGTTTCCGGAGCAAAATCATGTATGTTTGCGCCGGATACACCGTTTGATGTCAGTACGTTGCTTGCTGTAGGAGAAGTAGTCTCTGTAAAGTCAGATGCTCCGATTACCGTGTTGTCCCTGGAAAGAAGTCAGGGAAACCCTTCTTATGAAGGAGTATTGGAAATTCATAGGAAAGAGAACGGATATTTTATTGTGAACGAAGTGGAACTGGAGACATATCTGAAATATGTGGTTCCGAGCGAAATGCCTTCTTCCTATCCGCAGGAAGCACTGAAAGCACAGGCTGTATGTGCAAGAACGTATGCTGTCAGACAGATGCAAAGCAGCCGTTTGGAAGAATACGGGGCAGATGTAGATGATACGGTTTCCTATCAGGTGTATAATAATATTTCCAGGCAGGAATCCACGGATCAGGCGGTGGAGGAGACTAGAGGGGAAATTATGTACTGCGAGGGCGAGCCGATACAGGCATATTTCTTCTCAACCTCTTGTGGCTTTACAAGTTCGGATGATGTATGGTCGGACACCGGTGAGGCGGCATATCTCAGAAGCGTTTCGGTTTCAAGACAGACGGTGGAAACGCTGGCTGCTGCTGGTTATCCAGAAACATCGATATCCCGGCTGACCATAAGCAATGAAGAGTTTGAAAAAATCATTTGTGAGAAAAATTCTCTTGATTACGAATGTGAAGAACCATGGTATCGATGGGAAGTGAATATTTCTTTGAAGGAGATTGAGAAAAGGGCGGAAAAAATATTTCCCGAAATCGGAAAACTGCAAAAGATTGAGATTGGAGAAAGATCATCCGGCGGAGCGGCAAAACAACTGATCCTGACAGGCAGTGGAGGGTCAGAAGTGATTGAAAATGAATATCGTATCCGTGAATTTTTATCTCCCGGGGAAGAAGCAATAAAACTGCAGGATGGTACCGGGAACACTTCCATGCAATTGCTGCCCAGTGCATACATGGTACTTGAGATGATAACTGAAAATCAGAAACCATCAGCTCTTCATATTCGGGGAGGTGGATACGGACACGGTGTGGGAATGAGTCAGAATGGAGCAAAGTGTCTGGCAATGGACGGGCTGGACTATCAGCAGATTCTTTCTGTATTTTATAAAAACTATACCCTGCAAAAGGAGTTACCTGCTCAATAGGATTCCCAGTCTCATACAAAATAACAGGAATACTTGCAAGAAGCTACAAAAAATAGTATGATAGAGTGAAACTGGAATGGGAAAGTTTTCGGGAAAGGAAATACAGGATGAAATACATTAAAATCGTACGTGGTTTTATGAAGCGTTTGAATAGTGATCATGTAGGGGCTTTCGCTGCACAGGCCGCTTATTTTATTTTGCTTTCCTTTATTCCGTTTTTACTTCTTTTGTTGACAATGATACAATATACTCCTGTCACTCAGAATATGGTGACAAATGTTCTTTTGACAATTCTTCCGGAAAATGGCGATTTCAGAACATTTTTGCTGAGTATCATTCAGGAGGTTTACGGAAAATCGACAGCAGTGGTACCGGTTTCTGCACTGTTCGCATTGTGGAGTGCCGGAAAAGGAGTCATGGCTCTTACAAACGGTGTTAATGCTATTTACCATGTAGAAGAAACACGAAACTATGTTATCATGAGGATACGATCAGCATTTTATACGCTGTTATTTATTTTTGCGGTGATTGGCAGTCTGTTGCTTTTGGTTTTTGGTAATACGATCCAGAAATTGCTCACAAAATATATTCCTGTTCTGGCTCGTGTTACGGCATATATTATTGGGATGAGAACCGGTATTACATTATTGGTTTTGATACTTATTTTTCTGATGGTCTTCAAGTTCCTTCCCAACAGAAAAGCAAGTGTCCGCAATCAGATTCCGGGGGCAGTAGTATCAGCAGTAGCCTGGTCCTTGTTTTCATTGGGATTTTCTCTGTATCTGGATATGTCCAGCGGCTTTTCCAACATGTACGGAAGTTTGACGACGATTGTTCTTATTCTTTTGTGGCTGTATTTTTGTATGTATATTATGTTGATCGGTGCGGAAATTAATGCGTATTTTGAGGAGAAAATCCAACGTGTCCATGAGATGGCCAGTGAAAAGATCCGACTGGAATACAGAGAGTTGCTAGGCGGCATGAGGGATGACAAAGAAGAGGATGGAGAAGAAGAACAGGAAGAGGATATTCCGGAATGACGATTGGCAGAATCGCATAGAAAAAAGCCTTGACATAAAGAAAAAATATGCTTAGAATATACGGTGACAGAAAAAAGCTGAGAAAGTGTCAGTAGACATACATTTTCTATCAGAGAGAGAGGGTCACCGGCTGAAAGCTCTTTTAAGTTCAGATGTATGTTGAGATTCCCACTGGAGCTGCATCCCTGAATTCAGTAAGGGATGACGTGAAGACGCGTTAAGTCATAAGGAGTGTCCGGATGTAGAAGATGCATTCGGGAAATTGGGTGGTATCGCGAGTTTATAGCCTCGTCCCTTTCAGGGATGAGGCTTTTTATATTTATAGGCAGCTTTTTAATCACCTATCGTATAAAAAGCCTTCCGGGCAGGATTCTATTTATTGTTTATGAAACTTAAGCAGGTACCATAATAATGAAAAAAGGAGAAAAGTCATGAATAACAGCATTAAAGAAACATTGCAGGCGATTCTGGACGAAGCTTCCGAGAGAATCGAGCAGTCCGATGCTCTGGACAAACTGAATGATGTAAGAGTGAATTTCCTGGGAAAGAAAGGTCAGCTTACTTCCGTTTTGAAAAGTATGAAGGATGTTGCACCGGAGGATCGTCCGCAGGTAGGACAGATGGTAAATGATGCAAGAGCAAAGATTGAAGCTATGATGGAAGAGACTAAAAAACGTCTGGAGGATGAACTGAGAGAAGCAAAGCTTGCATCCGAGACTATTGACGTTACTCTACCTGCAAAGAAGGCAAATGTAGGTCATCGTCATCCAAATACGATTGCTCTGGAAGAAGTTGAACGAATCTTTATCGGTATGGGTTACGAGGTGGTAGAAGGACCGGAAGTAGAATATGCAGATTATAACTTTACAAAACTGAATATTCCGGAAGATCATCCGGCCAGAGATGAACAGGATACCTTTTTCATCAATGACAGTATCCTGCTGCGTTCCCAGACATCACCGGTACAGGCAAGAACCATGGAGAAAGGAAAGCTTCCGATCCGTATGATCGCGCCGGGTCGTGTGTTCCGTTCTGATGAAGTGGATGCTACCCATTCTCCATCTTTCCATCAGATCGAAGGTCTCGTTATAGACAAACATATTACATTTGCTGACCTTAAGGGAACTTTGGAAGAATTTGCTAAGGAACTGTTCGGACCGGAAACAAAGACAAAATTCCGTCCTCATCACTTCCCATTTACAGAGCCTAGTGCAGAAGTTGATGTTTCTTGCTTCAAATGTGGAGGAAGCGGATGCCGTTTCTGTAAAGGAAGCGGATGGATCGAGATTCTTGGATGCGGTATGGTACATCCGCATGTACTGGAAATGTGCGGCATTGATCCGAATGAGTATACCGGATTTGCATTTGGTGTGGGTCTGGAACGTATTGCTCTTTTGAAATACGAGATTGATGATATGCGTCTTCTGTACGAAAATGATTACAGATTCTTAAAACAGTTCTAGGAGGAAGAAAATTATGAATACATCATTATCATGGATTAAAATGTTTGTTCCTGATCTGGATGTGACTGCACAGGAATATACAGATGCAATGACACTGTCTGGAACAAAGGTTGAAGGATTTGAAAAACTGGATGCGGATCTGGAAAATATTGTAATCGGACAGATTGAGAAAATTGAAAGACATCCGGATGCGGATAAACTGATCATTTGCCAGGTAAATGTAGGAAATGAAGTGATACAGATTGTTACAGGTGCACCGAATGTAAAAGAGGGAGATAAGGTTCCTGTTGTATTGCCGGGTGGCCGTGTAGCAGGCGGACATGACGGAAAGAAAACACCGGGTGGAATTAAGATCAAAGCCGGAAAGCTTCGTGGTGTGGAATCTTTCGGTATGATGTGCTCCATTGAGGAACTGGGATCTACAAGAGAAATGTATCCGGAAGCACCGGAATATGGTATCTATATTTTCCCGGAAGATGCAGTTGTGGGGGAGAGTGCCATCAAAGCATTGAATCTGGATGATGTAATCTTTGAATATGAGATTACTTCAAACCGTGTGGACTGCTACAGTGTTCTTGGTATTGCAAGAGAAGCTGCTGCAACATTTGGTAAAAAATTTGTTCCTCCTGTTGTGAAAAAAACAGGTAATGAGGAAAAAGCAGAAGATTATATCAAAGTAACTGTGGAAGATACCGATCTGTGTCCCCGTTACTGCGCAAGAGTTGTGAAGAATGTTAAAATCGGACCTTCACCAAAATGGATGCAGAGATGTCTGGCAGCCAACGGAATCCGCCCAATCAATAATCTGGTTGATATCACAAACTATGTAATGGAAGAATACGGTCAGCCTATGCATGCGTATGATCTGGATACGATTGCAGATCATCAGATCGTAGTTCGCCGTGCATCTCACGATGAAAAATTTGTGACTCTGGATGGTCAGGAACGTACTATGGATGAAAATGTCCTGATGATCTGTGACGGTGAAAAAGCCGTAGGTATTGCCGGCATCATGGGCGGTGAAAACTCCATGATCACAGATAAGGTACAGACAGTCCTTTTTGAGGCAGCCTGCTTTGATGGTCCGAATATTCGTCTTTCTTCCAAGAGAATCGGGCTTCGTACAGATGCTTCCGGTAAATTTGAGAAAGGCCTTGATCCGAACAATGCACAGGCAGCCATTGACCGTGCATGCCAGCTGATGGAAGAACTTGGTGCCGGTGAAGTGGTAGGAGGCATGGTTGATGTCTATACAAAGAAGAAAGAGCCTGTAAGGGTAGCTTTTGAACCGGAAAAAATCAATGATCTGCTGGGAACGGATATTTCAAAAGAGCAGATGCTTCAATATCTGGAAAAGGTAGAACTGGCATACGACGCAGAAACAAATGAGATCGTTGCACCTACGTTCCGTCATGATATTTTCCGTACAGCGGATATTGCGGAAGAAGTGGCAAGATTCTATGGTTATGATAATATTCCGACTACTCTTCCAAGCGGCGAAGCGACCACAGGAAAGCTGCCGTTTAAGATGAGAATCGAGGAAGTGGCAAGAGATGTTGCTGAATATTGTGGATTTTCACAGGGTTACTGCTATTCCTTTGAAAGTCCGAAGGTATATGACAAATTGCTGATCCCTGCAGATGATCCGCAGCGTCAGGCAATTGTCATTTCCAATCCGCTGGGCGAGGACTTCAGTATTATGCGAACGATTTCCCTGAATGGAATGCTGACCTCTCTGGCAACCAATTATAACCGAAGAAATAAAAATGTTCGTCTTTATGAACTGGGAAATATTTATCTTCCAAAAGCACTTCCCCTTACAGAGCTTCCAGAGGAGCGTATGATGTTTACTCTGGGAATGTACGGGGATGGAGATTTCTTTGATATGAAAGGTGTGATCGAGGAATTCTTTGATCAGGTTGGAATGCACAAGAAGACCGAATACAATCCGAAAGCAGGAAAACCGTTCCTTCATCCGGGACGTCAGGCACGGATCAGCTATGAAGGTGATGAGATTGGTTATCTGGGAGAAGTACATCCGGTTGTTGCAGATACTTACGGGATCGGAGCAAGGGCCTATGTGGCTGTCCTGGATATTCTCAAGGTTGTGGAACATGCTACATTTGATCGTAAATACGAAGGAATTGCAAAATTCCCAGCAGTAAACAGAGATATCTCTATGGTAGTACCGAAATCTGTTCTTGTGGGCGAGATTGAACATATGATCGCGCAGAGAGGCGGAAAGATTCTGGAGCATTATGAATTGTTTGATATTTATGAAGGAAGCCAGATTCAGGAAGGCTATAAATCCGTAGCATATTCCATCACATTCCGCTCCAAAGAGAAGACTCTGGAAGAGGCAGAAGTTACCAGCGCAATGAAGAAAATTCTCAATGGACTGGAAAGTATGGGTATTGAGCTGAGAAAGTAATTGGAGATAATATCAATGAAACTTTATATCATTCGTCATGGAGAGACTGTCTGGAATACGGAGGGACGTCTTCAGGGAAGAGCAGATATCGAATTAAATGAAAATGGAATCCGCCTTGCCCGGGTAACTGCCCGGGGAATGGCGGACATTCCCTTTGATCTGGCAATCACAAGTCCTCTGAAAAGAGCCCGTCAGACTGCCGAACTGGTACTTGGGGAAAGAAAAGTTCCGATTCTTGAGGATGACAGACTGGAGGAAATTACTTTCGGAGAATGGGAAGGACTGTGTTGTCGAAAAGATAATTATCAGATACCTTCTGCGGATTTTCAGGATTTCTTTATGGATCCTTTGCATTATCAGCCGCCGGTTGGAGGTGAGACGATTCGTCAGGTTCTGGATCGTACCGGAGAATTCTATCAGGAACTGATTCACAATCAGGAGTATCAATGTAAGACAATACTAATTGCCGCACACGGCTGCTCCTGCAGAGCACTCATGAATCAGGTTTACGAGAATAAAGAGGATTTCTGGAGAGGTCATGTACCGCCCAATTGTGGAGTAAGTATTGTGGAAGTGAAAGACGGAAAGAGTACTCTGATTGCAGAGGATAAAATTTACTACGATCCGAATGAACTGGTGGATTTTTACGGCGTAGAGTCCCGTGAGTGAAATATTTCTTTAGAAAAAAGCAAAACTCTCAGGAGCAACAAATATTGGTATGCTTCTGAGAGTTTTTTCTCTTTACATCAGGAAATGAAGAATTGCTGCATAAATCAAAAGATGCAGAGGATAGAATGCGTAAAAAAAGTATTTTAGGGATAATCCCCTTTTTCCGTTATAAAGATTAATCGGAAGGAAAGCCAGGCATGCAGGTGCTTCCCATAAAAGACTGATGCATCCGGCAATTGTGCGAAGCTTTCGGTCATATCGAAATATATATAGGATTACGATCAGAAGAATTCCTTTATAGTCATAATCAGTTTTTAAAAACCATGCCAGAAATCCGCCAACTAATATAGCTGTCAACTGTAACGGGATTTGGAATTTCGACTTTCTGACAGTATCCATGGTCCAGATGACAAGAAGTCCGATCAGCAAGGTAAAAAATACATTTTGGTATCCCCAGTCAACGGGAGAGTTAAATAAAGCAAGATCAAAAGGCAGTTCCGATATAAGGGCAAAAAGAAACAGCCGCAAGGCATATTTTTTTCTGTTGGATGTATGCATAAATCCTTCTACCAGTAAAAAACAGAAAATAGGGAATGCGATGCGTCCGATGAAACGCATGACTTTATAAATTATGTACCAAGTCCATGCGTCGGTACCTCTGGACAGAGGAACCGCAGGGAGAAGGATACCATAATAAATGATACTTGCTGCAAAATGATCGATCGCCATGGCGCAGATAGCGATTAGTTTCAATGTACTGCCTGAAAGACAACGAAATTTATATTGTGTGCAGGTCATAATGCCTCCCTCTGTTTTATGTTAATGTTTTTGCGGTCCCCAAGGCCAGTCACAGACAGGCAAGCATGCCGCGGCTGACCTTTTGTCCCTTGTCTCATATATATTATTTTTTTGAGACTAATTTGTCAATGACAATGTTTTATTTCTGATTTTATTTAAGGATGTCCAGTTTTTTCTTTCAGAAATGAGCAACATGAAGTATAATAGTTTATATGACAGACAGGAGGTATGTTGAGATGATTATCGTATATGCAAAATGTGTAGTAAGTGGTCAGAACCGGGAACGTTTTCTTGAGCTGGCCGGTAAACTGGTGGAAGAGACAAGAAAAGAACCGGGAAATGTAGGTTATCAATTGATGCAGAGCCGTGAGTTTCCCAATATTTATGCGTTCATGGAGCAATGGCCCAGCCAGGAAGCGCTTGATATTCATATGGCGTCTGAACATTTTAAAAAGTTGATAAAAGAAATCTCACAAATTGTTGAAGGGTCTCTGGAAATAACTACCCATCAGATTATTATTTAAAAAGTTGGAAAAATGGACAATTTTTTCTGGACTAATTTGTGAGTTTATGCGAAAATAGATATAGTATGTAGGCGTACTTTGTATGTCTGCATGAGATACATAATCTCATATAAAGTATTTCAAGTTTGAAAGGAGTCTTAACATGATTTATTCACATGAAGTAGAAATGATGTGTCCGGTAGCTCAGGGTGCAAATCACGGACCAGCTCCAATTCCGGAAGAAGCAAAATGGGTAAAAGCAAAAGAAGTAAAAGATATTTCTGGTTTTACACACGGTATTGGCTGGTGTGCTCCGCAGCAGGGCGCCTGCAAATTAACTCTGAATGTAAAAGAGGGTGTTATCCAGGAGGCTCTTGTTGAGACAATCGGATGTTCCGGAATGACTCATTCCGCAGCTATGGCATCTGAAATCCTTCCGGGAAAAACGATTCTGGAAGCGCTGAATACAGACCTTGTATGTGACGCAATCAATACTGCTATGAGAGAACTGTTTCTTCAGATCGTTTACGGCAGAAGCCAGAGTGCATTCTCCGAAGATGGACTTGCTATCGGTGCTGGTCTGGAAGACCTTGGAAAAGGACTTCGTTCTCAGGTTGGTACTATGTATGGTACACTGGCAAAAGGACCTCGTTATCTGGAAATGGCAGAAGGATATGTAACAGGTATTGCACTGGATGAGAACAATGAGATCATCGGATATCAGTTCGTAAGCCTTGGAAAGATGACTGATTTCATCAAAAAAGGTGATGATCCTACAACTGCATGGGAAAAAGCAAAAGGACAGTATGGTCGTGTAGCAGATGCAGTTAAAATCATCGACCCGCGTAAAGAATAATCAGTACAGGTATGTTTCTGATTATCGTAAATATATTAGGAGGATGAAATAAATGGCTTTATTTGAATCATATGAAAGAAGAATTGATAAAATCAATGCAGTATTGAACAGCTATGGCATCGCTTCTATCGAAGAAGCAGAAAAAATCACAAAAGATGCCGGACTGGATGTGTACAATCAGATCAAAGGTATTCAGCCAATCTGTTTTGAAAATGCTTGCTGGGCATACATCGTAGGAGCAGCAATCGCAATTAAAAAGGGCTGCAGAACAGCAGCTGATGCAGCAGCAGCAATCGGTGAAGGTCTTCAGGCTTTCTGTATCCCGGGTTCTGTAGCAGATCAGCGTAAAGTAGGTCTGGGACATGGTAACCTTGGAAAGATGCTTCTGGAAGAAGATACAGATTGTTTTGCATTCCTGGCTGGTCATGAATCTTTTGCAGCAGCAGAAGGTGCAATCGGTATCGCTGAGAAAGCAAACAAAGTTCGTAAAAAACCACTGCGTGTTATCCTGAACGGTCTTGGAAAAGATGCTGCAAAGATCATTTCCAGAATTAACGGATTCACCTATGTTCAGACAGAATATGATTATTTCACAGGCGAACTGAAAGAAGTTCAGAGAATCGCTTACTCTGACGGACTTCGTTCCAAAGTTAACTGCTATGGTGCAAATGATGTTCGTGAAGGTGTTGCTATCATGCATAAAGAAGGTGTAGATGTTTCCATTACCGGTAACTCCACCAACCCGACACGTTTCCAGCATCCGGTTGCAGGTACATACAAGAAAGAATGTATCGAAATGGGTAAGAAATACTTCTCCGTAGCTTCCGGTGGTGGTACAGGACGTACTCTGCATCCGGATAACATGGCAGCAGGTCCTGCTTCCTATGGTATGACAGATACTCTGGGACGTATGCATTCTGATGCACAGTTTGCAGGTTCCTCTTCCGTACCGGCTCACGTTGAAATGATGGGTCTGATCGGCGCAGGTAACAACCCGATGGTTGGTATGACTGTTGCAGTTGCAGTTTCCGTAGAAGAAGCAGCTAAAGCTGGTAAGTTCTAGGAATATAGGAAAATCAAGGGTTTAAACAGTTATTAGGAAGTGTTAAAATTCATAATAACTCAGTTATGTTAACACAATTTGCACACTGTTTTAACACCACCGTTTGCACACAATTTTGGGGTTCTCGTTAAGTCGGGAACCCCTTATTTCAGTTTTTCGATGTCATTTCTTAACCATTCAATATCTCTGTCAGTATATGTTGCTTCGGTGATATCCTTATGCGCAGTCGGAAGCATATCATATTTGTCATATAATGTTGAACAATGTCTGGCGGTTAAAATGCCCGGTAATTGAATGAACGAAAGTATGGGTGATATAATTTTATTAACTTATCATTATTTTTTATGGGGTGAGATAAAATGTTATATCATTATACGAGCATTGAAACATTGGCAATGATATTAGGCGGAAAAAAAATCAGCTTTAATAATTTACTAAATGTAGATGATCCTGATGAGATAGAAACAGCAGATTTGAGCAATTGGGGAAGGCATTGTTTTGTGAGTTGCTGGACGAAAAGTGCTGATGATGTTCTGTCAATGTGGAATATGTATACTCCGGATATACATGGGGTAAGAATTGGAATGCGGGAACTGCCATTTAAACTTTATTTATACGAAAAAGGTACATATGAATTTACAGCAAATACAATTACATGCATAAATATGGGAAAATTGTATAAGGAAAGAAAAGCAGTGATTGTTCCTGATAATCCGCAATTAATCGATGTCGAATATACAGATGATGAAGATAAGCTTAATCCTCATATAAAGATTGCAACAAATAAAAATGGGACTGTTAATATATCTGTTACTTTTAAGCCTATTGGAAAATATAAAAAAACATGTTGGGCATATCAGCAGGAGAGTAGATACAAAATTATGGCACTTCCGTATCCTGTCAAAGAACTGCATAAATTAAAAAGTCCTGAAGAATATAAAAAAATAATAGATGTAATCTCTGATGGATCTATAGAACAGGCATATGATGAATTTTTTCTGGAGTTAGCGGATGATGCATTTCAAAATATGGAAATTTTATTGGGGCCAAAAACTTCAAAAACGGAAGAAATTATTGTTCAGGCGTTGGTAGATAAGTATTGTCCGGACGACAATGTTGTAATCAGGAAGAGCAGGATAAACTTAATATAATATGTATCATCTTTGCTGGAGAGAACTTGAGAAGGATGAGGATGGTTATGTCACAGTCCCGGAAAATTATCGTATGGTATATTCTGTGGTAAATCAGGATGAATCTGGCCATTATGGAAATTATAAAGATCTGGCAGAAAAACTTTAGGGTGTCTCAGTTGCTGAGACACCCTTGTTTCCTTGATATACTCTTATTTTAAATCAAATTAATAACGATCGCGTCTGTCGTCTCTGCGGTCGTCGCGTCTGTCATCTCTGCGGTCGTCGCGTCTGTCATCTCTGCGGTCATCGCGTCTGTCATCTCTGCGGTCATCACGCCTGTCATCTCTGCGATTTCGGTCACATGCACAATGGCAGGGTGGGCAGGGAGGACAGATGCGTCTGCGGAGATTTTCAAAATCATCAGGCATAACAAAACTCCTTTTTGTATAGGATATGCAGAAGTCAATCTGACTGTTAATCTTGAATTTTTAGACAGAAAAACACATACAATTCATTTCAGGAAAAGTGATTCTACGAATTGCCGCATTTCATCGTGAGACTGGACACTTCGGGCTTTATCGATGATAGTATCCTGCTCTGCTTTTGATAAGCTGGAAAAATGATTCAGCACATCAGAATGCTGTGCAAGTTCCATGGTAAATCCAATGGGGAGCTCTTCGTTTTTAATCATTTCCGTCTCCTCCGGGTCCGTCTTTTCTTGGTCGGGTTGATTCCGGTAATGGTTCTGCGATTTGTGAGGGGTGAGGAAGATCAATTTCCGGAATATTGTCATCGTCATAAGTATTTTCAATGGGATTTGTATTTTTATTTGACATTTTACACACCATCCTTTCAGATACAGTATGTGCAAGGATGGAAAAGATATACATAAAGGAACCAAATCGATTTTCATTATCATATTAAAGATTTCATACGAAATTCATATAATATTATGAAAAATATTTTGTGCAGCCGTAATGAAAATTGAGGTTGAGCGGGGGGTATTATGGAACAAATCATGAATTATGTGAAGCCGGAATTGTTGGTATTGGCGATTGTATTGTATTTGGTGGGAAATGCTTTGAAAAAGTCGGAAATGGTGAAAGACAAATATATTCCGATTATACTGGGAGGAATGGGTATCATTTTGTCTGGAATCTGGGTGGTGTCAACCAGTTCGCTGAATTCACTTCAGGAAATATCCATGGCAGTATTTACAGCTTTTGTACAGGGAATTCTCGTTGCAGGATTGAGCATATATATCGATCAGCTTGGTAAACAGCTGAATAAAAAGGAATGATGATAGGAGCGAAGGAAAAAAAGAATCATAAACATACCTGTCAAAATCCACAATAAGCAGGTGTATTTTTTCATTTTGCAGGATATTGTCAGCCTATAGACAGCAATAAACCCAATGATAACACTGACAATGAAGGTTGCAATATCCAAAAACAAAAGATGATCTCCCAACAATCCGGTATAGATGTAAAAGATAACTGGTATCAACAGTGTTCCGAGCAGAATACCTGATAGAAGTGAGGAACTGATACAAGGATATATATTTTTAAGTTTTGGAAGTGAGATAACAGAATATAAAAGCATAGGAAAAAACACCAGTTTCATATGTTCCCATACAGATTCATTGACTGGAGAGAATAAACCGATGATATAATTATAATTTGACCATTCATAGAAAAAATGTGATAGAGATCCCAGTACAAAGACAAAAACTGTTCCTGCAATTGTATAATATTTTAATTGTTTCATGCCAGTCACCTCTACAACAGTATATCTCAGAGGATATTGATTTATACGAACTGAGAATATTTATAATAAAAAGTTCTGCTTAAGTTTTATAATTGTAATAATTTTTGCTGTATACGTTTCAGCATTTTTATAGTATACTGTTGAAGTATTATGAATGAAAAAGACGATCGATCTGGCATGGAAAATTTTGTGCTGCATCATTGACTTATGAAAAAGGAGGAATCGTACATGTGTGGAATCGTTGGATATAATGGAATATTGCAGGCAGCGCCTATCCTTTTGAAAGGACTGCAGAAGCTGGAATATAGAGGTTATGATTCGGCAGGGATTGCTGTTCGAAATGAAGAAACCGGAAAAATAGAAGTAGTGAAGGAAAAAGGCCGTCTGAAGACGTTGATTGAAAAGACAGATTCAGGTTCTGCTGTACCGGGAAACTGCGGGATTGGTCATACTCGTTGGGCTACCCATGGGGAACCGTCAGTACAGAATGCACATCCTCATTGTACGGATGACAAATCGGTAGTACTTGTACACAATGGAATTATCGAAAACTATCAGGAACTGAAAGAAAAACTTCAGAAGTCCGGATATACTTTTTATTCCCAGACGGATACGGAAGTAGCTACAAAACTGATTGATTATTATTATAAAAAGACAGAAACTCCGCTGGAGGCTATCTCACGGGCAATGTTAAGAATTCGTGGTTCGTATGCTTTTGGTATTATGTTCCATGATTATCCGGGAAAATTGTTTGCTGCCCGCAAGGACAGTCCTTTAATTATCGGAAAAAATGATACAGGATGTCTGATTGCTTCTGATGTTCCGGCAATTCTGGACAGTACAAGAAATGTATATTATATCGGCAATCACGAGATTGCCGAAATAACCGGAACGGAGATCCGTTTTTACAATATTGATCTGGAAGAGATCGAAAAAGAAATGGTTGAAATCAAATGGGGTGCAGAAGCTGCTGAAAAAGGCGGTTATGAGCATTTTATGCTGAAAGAGATCCATGAACAGCCAAAAGCAGTGCAGGATACCATTGGCGCATATGTAAAAGATGACAGGATTTCTTTTCGTGAAGCCGGACTTGATGACGAGACCCTTAAAAATCTGGAACGAATCTATATTGTTGCCTGTGGTTCCGCATATCATGTGGGAATGGCAGGAAAATATGTAATCGAGGAGCTGGCCGGTATTCCGGTGGAAGTTGATCTGGCATCAGAGTTTCGATACAGAAATCCGCTGTTTGCAAAAAATTCCATGGTTATCGTGGTATCCCAGTCCGGTGAAACTGCAGACAGTCTTGCGGCTTTGAGACTTTCTAAAGAAAGAGGAATTCCTGTGCTTGGAATCGTCAATGTGGTGGGATCCAGTATTGCAAGAGAAAGTGACTATATTTTATATACGTATGCAGGACCGGAAATTTCCGTTGCAACTACGAAAGCGTACAGTACGCAGTTGATTGCCGTATATCTTCTGGCCATTCAGTGTGCTGTGGTTCGTGGGGAGATTGGGGAAGAACGCAGTATGGAACTGGTGAAAGAACTGCATACTCTACCTGATAAGATTCAGAGGGTTCTGGATGATAAAGAACGAATCCAGTGGTTTGCAAGTAAATATGCCAATGCGAAAGATATTTTCTTTATAGGTCGTGGTATTGATTATGCGATCAGCCTTGAGGGTAGTTTGAAAATGAAAGAAATCAGTTATATTCATTCCGAAGCGTATGCTGCGGGTGAACTGAAACATGGAACAATCAGTCTGATCGAAGACGGTATTCTTGTGGTGGGTGTAGTGACTCAAAAAGAACTGTTTGAAAAAACGATCAGCAATATGGTCGAGGTAAAAAGCCGCGGTGCATATCTGATGGGACTGACTTGTTATGGTAACTATAGTATAGAGGATACGGCAGATTTTTCTGTATACGTGCCCAAGACTGAAAAGTATTTTACCACAAGTCTGGCAATTATACCGCTGCAGCTGATGGGATATTACGTCAGTGTGGCAAAAGGTCTGGACGTGGATAAGCCGAGAAATCTGGCGAAATCTGTGACAGTGGAGTAGGAGAAATTCCCATGTGGGAGAACGTAAGAAAAAAATTTATTGGAGATAAAGCATTTTATAAAATGGTACTTGCGATTGCAGTACCGATTATGATTCAGAATGGAATTACCAATTTTGTGAGCCTTCTGGATAATATTATGGTTGGTCAGATCGGAACGGAGCAGATGTCCGGGGTTGCGATCGTCAATCAGCTACTTTTTGTATATAATCTGTGTATTTTTGGCGGTCTGTCCGGTGCAGGTATTTTTACCGCTCAGTATTTCGGACAGAAAGATGATGAAGGAATACGCCATACTTTTCGCTTCAAAATATGGATGGCTGTGATTCTTACAGCATTGGCAATCTTTGTATTTCTTGCAGGAGGTAACCAGCTGATCCGGGCATATCTGAGCGGAAGCAGTGACGGGGGAGATCTGGCTGCAGCGCTGAGATACGGAAAAGTATATATGTGGGTGATGCTGATTGGGCTTCCTGCGTTTATGATGGTACAGGTATATGCAAGTACACTGAGAGAGTGCGGAGAAACGCTGGTTCCCATGAAGGCTGGAGTGATTGCTGTATGTGTGAACCTGATATTTAATTATGTGTTGATTTATGGTAAGTTTGGTCTGCCGGCTCTTGGTGTGGTAGGTGCGGGTATTGCAACTGTAATTTCCAGATATGTGGAGATGGCGATCGTTCTGATCTGGACCCATACGCATAAGGAAAAGAATACGTATATGACAGGGCTGTACAGTACCCTGAAAGTCCCCACTTATCTGGTTAAAAAATTTATTATCAAAGGTTCTCCGCTTCTTGTGAATGAGACCTTATGGGCTGCAGGGATGGCGGTTTTAACACAGTGTTACTCTGTGCGGGGACTTAGTGTGGTAGCTGCACTGAATATTGCCAATACGATTTCAAATCTGTTCAATGTAGTATTTATTGCGCTGGGCGATTCTGTGGCTATTGTGGTGGGACAACATCTTGGTGCCGGTAGGATGAAAGAAGCGAGAGATACAGATAATAAGATGATTGCCTTTTCTGTGATGTGCTGCACGGGAGTTGCTTTGGTTATGTTTTCCATTGCACACCAGTTCCCGAAACTGTACAATACGACAGCGGAGACCAGAATGATTGCCGGATGGCTGATCATGGCACAGGCCATATTTATGCCACAGAATGCATTTTTGCATGCTTCGTACTTTACCCTGCGATCCGGTGGAAAGACAATCATCACATTTCTGTTTGACAGCGTGTTTGTCTGGTGTGTCAGTGTACCGATCGCTTATGTGTTCAGCAGATATACAGCTCTCTCTGTAGTGGTGATTTTTGCATTTGTACAGATGGGAGACTGGATTAAATGTGTGATCGGATTTATTTTGGTAAAAAAGGGAGTGTGGCTTCAAAATATAGTAGCGAAAGAATAAGGTTACGGAGATGTTAATTTGTGCTTGCATTTGTGATTATGGTGTAGTATAATGATTCACGGTGTTAATAAAGAGATGGTCCTCTGTTACCAAAGTGTATTAAGAACATCCGAAGAATAAAGGAGAAAAAAGATGAACGAAATTATTAAAAACATCGAAGCTGCTCAGCTGAAAGCAGAAGTACCGGCATTTCGTGTTGGTGATACCGTAAGAGTTTATGGTAAGATCAAAGAAGGAAACCGTGAAAGAATTCAGGTTTTCGAAGGTGTTGTATTGAAGAAACAGGGCGGAAGCTGCCGTGAGACTTTCACAGTAAGAAAGAACTCCAACGGTATCGGCGTTGAAAAAACATGGCCGCTGCATTCTCCAAACGTTGAAAAAGTAGAAGTTATCAGACATGGTAAAGTAAGACGTGCAAAACTGAACTACCTGAGAGATCGCGTTGGTAAAGCTGCCAAAGTTAAAGAGCTGGTAAAATAATAAGCAAATATTGATATGCAGGGGGAGCAGGGGCAAATACGACAGGTACTTGCCCCTGTTTTCTGCTATGAACAATGACGGAATGCGGTAACATCAAATTTGAGGAAAAGGATCATGGGAATTTTTAAAGCAAGATATGTAAGGGATTATATTGCGGCTACAAAATTCAAAACCATCCTTTTATGGATTGTGGAAATCATTGCGGTAGTTGTCATGGGAATTCTGCTGGCTGTTGGTTTTGGGAAGACTACAGTGATGCAGGAGGGATCTATGGATCCGACGCTTGCGGCAGGAGATACCTTGTTGATGGACAGAGCAGTGTACAAGATCAGTACGCCGAAGAGGGGAGATATTATCGCTTTCAAGCTGAATAATGAAAAGAATGCAAGTTTGCATATCAAAAGAATCGTTGGGCTTCCGGGCGAGACGATTCAGATTAAAGACGGACATATCCTGATAGATGGGGAGATTTATCAGGAAGAATATGATTTTCCGAATATTGAGAATCCGGGTCTGGCGGAAAATGGAATTACCCTGAAGAGCGGGGAATACTTTGTTCTTGGAGATAACAGGAATAACAGTGAAGATAGCCGTTTTGTGGATATGGGAAATATAAAAAAGAAAAATATCGTCGGAAAATTATGGTTCGTTATTTCCCCAAAAGAGAGATTTGGGAGAATAAAATAATTGAGGTGAATACATGATATTGCAGTGGTATCCAGGTCATATGACCAAGGCCAAAAGGCAGATGCAGGAAGATCTGAAGCTGATTGATCTGATTATCGAGCTTGTAGATGCCCGTATACCGCTCAGCAGCCGAAATCCGGACATTGATGAGCTGGGAAAAAACAAGTCTCGTCTGATTCTTTTGAACAAATCGGATCTGGCAGATGAGAAATATAATGAACAATGGACAGAGTATTTTCAGAAAAAAGGTTTTTTTGTTCTCAAGGTAAATTCAAGAACCGGTGCAGGACTGAAAGCAATACAGGGTGTGATACAGGAAGCCTGTAAGGATAAAATAGAGAGAGACAGACGCAGAGGAATCAAGAACCGTCCCATAAGAGCTATGGTGGTGGGAATTCCCAATGTGGGAAAGTCAACCTTTATCAATTCTTATGCAGGAAAAGCGTGCACAAAAACCGGCAATAAACCGGGAGTTACTAAGGGAAAACAGTGGATAAGGCTGAACAAGAATCTGGAGCTTTTAGATACACCGGGCATCTTGTGGCCGAAGTTTGAAGATCAGGAAGTCGGAAAGCGACTTGCCTATATCGGTTCGATCAAAGATGAAATATTGAATCTGGAAGAATTATCGTTGGAGCTTTTGGATTATATCAGGAACAATTATCCTGGTATATTGAATCAACGTTACGGTATTTCAGAAGATGGAACACCATTGTCATTATTGGAAGAAATTGCTGAGAAACGGAAATGTCTGAACCGCGGTCAGGAACTGGATTATGCGAAAGCAGCCGGGATTTTGATGGAAGAGTTTCGAAGTGGAAAACTTGGAAGAATCACGTTAGAATATCCACCGGTATCAAAAGAAAAAAATGAAGACAATCAGTGAAATAAAAAAAGAGCTGGAGCGGACGGATGGGGATGCACGAGAAGTACTTCTGATGGAGTATGGGAAGGATTCCCGCAGCGGTGTGATCGCTCTGGTTCAAAAGTATGAGAAAGAAAAAGAAAAATTAAAACAGGAAAAATCCCGGATTGAGCAGCTGAAAATATATGAGAAAAAATATGATCATCTGGGATATGTCTGTGGTATTGATGAAGCTGGTCGGGGGCCGCTGGCGGGCCCGGTGGTTGCCGGGGCTGTGATCCTACCGAAAGATTCTCAGATTTTATGGCTGAATGATTCAAAAAAGCTTTCAGCAAAGAAGAGAGAAGAACTTTATGATGTGATTATGCGTGAGGCAGTGGCTGTTGGTGTCGGTTATGCAAGTCCGGCAAGGATTGATGAAATCAATATTCTGCAGGCGACCTATGAAGCTATGCGGGAAGCGATAGCAAGGCTGCCAGTTCGTCCGCAGATTCTTTTAAATGATGCGGTTACGATTCCGGAAATAGAGATTCCGCAGGTACCGATTATTAAGGGAGATGCAAAGAGTGTTTCAATCGCAGCAGCAAGTATTATTGCCAAAGTCACCAGGGACAGAATTATGACAGAATATGACAAAATTATGCCGGAATATGGATTTGCTGCCCATAAAGGATATGGTGCACAGGCTCATATAGAGGCATTGAAAAAGTATGGACCATCTCCCATACACAGAAAAACTTTTATTACACACTTTTGTAACTGAGCAGGACAGGAGTCCTGATTCATAAGTAATCCGGGGCAGTAGACTCCGGATTTGCTTTATCTTGAATCAAAGAAAACTTTTGGGAGTATGGTTTTGCTCCCGAATAAAGGATCAGTATGTCAAATAAAAGAAGCATAGGACAAATACAGGAGCAGAGAGCTGCTGAATATTTGGAAAAATCAGGATATGAAATTATAAAGAGAAATTATCGATGCCGCGCGGGTGAAATCGATATTATTGCATATCACCAGGGGTATCTTGTTTTTATAGAGGTAAAATACAGAAAAGATGACAGAAGCGGAAGTCCTGAGGAAGCGGTAAATGTAAAGAAACAGAGGCAGATTTCAAAAGTGTCTGCATGGTATCTGGCTGAACAGGGGATGAATCTGGATACACCCTGCCGTTTTGATGTTGTAGCTGTAACCCCGGATCAGATTCGGATTTATGAAAACGCTTTTCCTTTTCGAAGGTAGGAGCAGAATCATGAGATTGAGAGGAAAGTAAGATGAAAGACAATTGTCAGGTAAAAACAGCGGAAGTTTTAAATAATATCAGATGGAAAGATAAGGAACACAAAGAGATGCAGCTGAACACAGTGCAGGATGTAGTATATCTTACCTATCCGACTCTGACAAATACCAATATGGTGATCCACGGATTTACAACCCGTCTGGGAGGTGTCAGCAAAGGAATTTACAGCTCTATGAATCTTAGTTTCACCCGGGGAGATGAGGAAGAAGCTGTGCGGGAAAATTATCGGAAAATAGCAGAAGCGATAGGATTTTCCTGTGACAGTATTGTCTGTTCGGATCAGACCCATACGACTAATGTGCTTCATGTGGGGAAAAAGGACTGTGGAAACGGAGTGACACGTCCAAGACCCTATACAGATGTAGATGGATTAATCACAGATGAACCGGGAGTAACTCTGGCAACTTTTTATGCCGACTGTGTTCCGTTGTATCTGGTAGATCCTGTCAGGAAAGCGATTGGGTTGTCACATTCGGGGTGGCGGGGAACCGTGGGTAAGATTGGAAAGGTGACTGTAGAAACCATGACAAAAGAATTTGGATGTAAGCCGGAGAATATAATTACTGCAATTGGACCGTCCATATGTATGGAATGTTATGAAGTCAGCGAAGATGTGGCGGTAGAATTCCGCAGGGCATATGCACAGGAAAAATGGCCGAGTATAATGGAAAGCAAAGGAAATGGAAAGTATCAGTTGAATCTATGGGAAGCCTGTAGAGAGAATTTCCTGGAAGCAGGGATTTTGCCGGAGCATATCCAAATGCCGCAGATCTGTACCTGCTGTAATCCTGACTTTTTATTTTCCCATCGGGCATCTAAAGGAAAAAGAGGAAATCTTGCAGCATTTCTCGCACTAAAACCATGATAAAGTATACTTTTTGAAATCGTGGGAGCCGTGTAAAAAAACAGTAGACCATTTTAGAAGCAGGCCGTTCCCCTTCAGCTAATCGCTAACTTCGACATAAGACGCTCCGGAGAGCCGTCGCGCCTAAGTCTACGTAAGCGCTGGACGCCTAAGTGTGTGGAGCAAGCTGCCAGTGGCAGGTTGCGGAGCTCTTCAGGCTCACTTGCTCCAATGCTTCTAAAATGGCTAACCCGTCGGTTCATTTACTTATATTGCTCACGAATCAAAAAGTATAGTAATTGAAAAAAGATCCCATAGAGAATTATGCAGAAAAACATAGATTTCTATAGGATCTTTATTTTATAGCTTATTTCTTGCGGTTTTTCGCAAGCAGTTTGTTGATCTTGGATGTGGTAGAACGTACCTTTTCAACAGAAACATCATGATTCAGTGTGTCAATAATGCTTGCGAGATATTTTCCCATAGCAGCAGGAGCGTAATACTCTCTCTCAAGAAGCTCCGGTGTACGATAATTCAAATCTGTGGTGATTACTTTGTGAATATATCCTTTTTCATAATACTCATCAAATTTTTTCAATCCATCCGTAAACAGACCAAAAGTGGTGCAGACGAAAACACGGTTTGCATTTCTTTCTTTCAGTTGTTTTGCAACATCCAACATGCTTTCGCCGGAAGAAATCATATCATCGATTACGATAACGTCTTTCCCGGCAACAGAATCGCCAAGAAATTCATGAGCTACGATAGGGTTCTTTCCGTTGACAATCGTAGAATAGTCACGACGTTTGTAGAACATACCCATATCAACGCCCAGAATATTTGAAAAATATACGGCTCTTGCCATGGCGCCTTCGTCCGGGCTGATGATCATCAGATGTTCATTGTCCAGACGAAGATCAGGAACAGAACGGAGCAAAGCTTTTAAAAACTGATAGGTAGGCATGAAATTGTCAAAGCCATGCAGCGGTATTGCATTCTGAACACGAGGGTCGTGAGCATCGAAAGTGAGGATGTTTGACACACCCATATGAACCAGTTCCTGAAGTGCAATAGCACAGTCCAGAGATTCTCTCTTGGAACGTTTGTGCTGTCTTCCTTCATAAAGGAAAGGCATGATAACATTAATCCTGTGGGCTTTACCAGTTGCAGCGGCAATGATTCTCTTTAAGTCCTGAAAATGATCATCAGGAGACATATGATTTACATATCCGTTGACTTTATAAGTGATGCTGTAGTTGGTTACGTCGCACATGATGAAAAGATCCACGCCGCGAATGGATTCGTTGATCGTTCCTTTTGCTTCTCCGGTTCCGAATCTCGGACAATCACAGTCAATTAAAAAAGAATCTTCAGAATATCCTAACCAGGAAATTCCATTTTTTTGATGAGCAGCCATTTCTTTACGGAACTGAACGAGATAGTTATCAACTGTTTTAGCCATTTCCTCGCAGCCTTTCAGCGCAGCAATTTTAATCGGCGCTACAGGGATAGAATTTTCTAACAAGTCTAAATTAGCCATGGAAACCTCCGCATAAATGTGTTTTACTTGATTTTTACAGACATAATAGTTATACCCTAGAAATCAGACTGCGTCAAGAATGATGTCGAATTCTTGTGAAAAATAACGGTTTTTCCCACAGAAATCCACAGGATTTCACGAAGTGCGGCAAAAAACTTGACAATCCTTAATGGGTTCTATATATTAAAAAGATGTGAAACTATTCAACGATTAGTACCCTGTGAAACCCTTAGAAGTAAAAGTGATGATTCCGAATGGAGAGGAAAGATATGAAAGAAAACAGGCATGTGATAAAGAAAGTACTTCCGGGAAGCATAGCGGAGGAACTGGAACTGGAGCCGGGGGATGAGTTGATTTCCATCAATGGACAGCCGGTGGAGGATGTGTTTGATTATCACTATCTGATGAATGATGAATATCTGGAAATCCTGATTCGTAAAAAAAATCAGGAAGAGTGGGAACTGGAAATTGAGAAAGAATATGAAGAAGATCTGGGTGTGGAATTTGTCAACAGCCTTATGGATGAGTATCGTTCCTGTCGGAACAAATGTATTTTCTGCTTTATAGATCAGATGCCGCCAGGTATGCGGGAAACTTTGTATTTTAAAGATGATGATTCCCGCCTGTCTTTTTTGCAGGGAAATTATGTTACACTGACAAATATGAGTGATCATGATATTGACAGAATCATTCGATACCATTTGGAGCCGATCAATATTTCTTTTCAGACAACGAATCCCGAATTGCGCTGTCAGATGTTGAAAAACAGATTTGCAGGGGATATTTTTCCAAAAGTAAAAAGACTTTATGATGCAGGAATAGAGATGAATGGACAGATTGTACTTTGCCGGGGCATCAATGATGGAGAAGAACTGGAAAGAAGTATTTATGATCTGAGTCAGTATCTACCTTATTTAAAAAGTGTTTCCGTAGTTCCGGTAGGCCTGAGCCGTTATCGGGAAAATCTATATCCGCTGGAGCCTTTCACAAAAGAAGATGCGATAAAAGTTATAGATATTGTAAAACGTTGGCAGAACAAATTATACCCTGAGTACGGACTGCATTTTATTCACTGTAGTGATGAGTGGTATCTTCTCGCGGAGCTTCCGATTCCGGAGGAAGAGGAGTATGACGGATATCTTCAGTTGGAAAATGGGGTAGGTATGCTCCGGCTTTTGGATACAGAAGTCCGGGAAGAAGTAGAAAGACTTGATGGGGACCATAGAAAGAGAACAGTATCTATTGCGACAGGAAAACTGGCAGCACCAAGTATACGTGAAAATATCTCACATATTCAGAAAAAATATCCGGGTGTGGAAGTAGAGATTTATCCAATACGAAATGATTTCTTTGGTGAGATGATTACTGTATCGGGCTTGATTACCGGACAAGATCTGAAGAAGCAGCTGAAAGGAAAAGAACTGGGAGAATGCCTGTTGCTTCCGTGTAATATGCTGCGGGCCGGAGAAAATGTATTTTTGGATGATGTGACAGTAGAGGAATTGGAAGAAGAACTGGGTGTGCCGGTCTTTGTGGTAGATGAGGATGGTGCATCTTTCGTTCATGCAGTTATAGAACAACAGGTTTTGATAAAGCATAAAAGGAGACAGATATATGAGCAAGCCGATAGTAGCAATTGTGGGGCGTCCGAATGTAGGTAAATCTACCTTATTTAATGCCCTTGCAGGAGATAATATTTCCATAGTAAAAGATACACCGGGTGTTACCAGAGACAGGATCTATGCAGATGCGTCCTGGCTGAATTATAATTTCACTTTGATTGATACAGGAGGAATTGAGCCAGAGAGTAATGATGTAATACTTTCTCAGATGAGAGATCAGGCACAGATCGCTATTGATACAGCTGATGTTATCATATTTATAACAGATGTTCGCCAGGGACTGGTGGATTCGGATTCCAAAGTGGCGGATATGCTGAGAAGAAGCGCTAAGCCGGTCATACTGGTAGTCAATAAAGTGGACAGTTATGAAAAATATATGCCGGATGTATACGAGTTTTATAATCTGGGAATCGGTGATCCGATTCCGATCTCGGCATCCAGTAAATTGGGAATCGGTGATATGCTGGATGAAGTAGTAAAGTATTTCCCGGAAGACAGCGGAGAGGATGAAGAAAATGATATCCCTCATATTGCTATTGTTGGTAAGCCGAATGTAGGAAAATCATCAATTGTAAATAAACTTCTGGGACAGAATCGTGTGATCGTATCCAATGTAGCCGGTACTACCAGAGATGCAATCGATACCAATATTCTATGGAATGGAAAAGAGTATATATTTATTGATACGGCAGGGCTTCGAAGAAAGAACAAAATCAAGGAAGAACTGGAGAGATACAGCATCATTCGAACTGTTACAGCGGTAGAACGAGCTGATGTGGTGATTGTGGTGATTGATGCTCAGGAAGGAATCACAGAACAGGATGCGAAGATTGCCGGAATCGCTCATGAAAGAGGGAAAGGAATCATCATTGCGGTAAACAAATGGGATGCCATTGAAAAGGATGATAAAACCATTTATAAATTTACTAACCGGATTCGTGAAGTTCTTTCATATATGCCTTATGCGGAAATCCTTTTTATTTCTGCACAGACAGGACAGCGGCTTCCGAAACTGTTTGAAACAATTGATATGGTACTGGAGAATCAGTCGCTGCGAATTCAGACAGGTGTTCTGAATGAGATTATGACAGAAGCAGTTGCCATGCAGCAGCCACCGTCAGATAAAGGAAAACGTCTGAAATTGTTCTACATGACGCAGGTGGCGATCAAACCACCGACATTTGTTATTTTTGTAAATAATAAAGAACTGATGCATTTTTCGTATACACGCTATCTGGAAAATAAAGTACGTGAAGCGTTTGGGTTCAGGGGAACATCTCTGAAATTTATTATCCGGGAACGGAATGAGGAGAAATAAAAAAACGGGAGAGGGAAAATGGTTGAGAGGATCATTTGTGTTTTGATTGGATATATTTGTGGACTTTTGCAGACATCTTATCTTTATGGAAAAGCGAAAGGAATTGATATCCGAAATTATGGAAGCGGAAATGCCGGCACAACAAACGCACTGAGAACATTGGGAGCAAAAGCCGGTGCCATTACCTTTTTAGGTGATTGTTTTAAATGTGTGGTTGCAGTTATGATAGTCAGAATGGTGTTTGGCGGCAGTCATCCGGAGCTTATTAAACTTCTGGGATTGTATGCGTCGGCCGGAGCAATTTTGGGTCATAATTTTCCCTTTTATCTGAAATTCAGAGGAGGAAAGGGCATCGCCTGCACTGCGGGACTTTTACTTTCTTTCGACTTGAGACTGACTTTAGTGGCTCTGGTTGTATTTTTAATTGTATTTTTTACAACCCATTATGTTTCGCTGGGATCTATCCTTGTGTACGTTGTTTTTATTGCCGGACTGATCTTTATGGGACAGACCGGACAGCTTAACATGGAACCGGCGCGCATCTATGAAATGTATACTGTGGCAGGGTTGCTTGCTGTGTTGGCATTATATAAGCACAGGGCAAATATTGTTCGCCTGATTCATGGAAATGAAAATAAAACGTATTTAAAGAAAAAGAAATAACGGAGGAATACATGATAAAAATAGGAGTGATCGGAGCAGGAAGCTGGGGAACAGCTCTGGCATGGCTTCTGACAAATAATGGTCATGAGGTTACTTTGTGGTCTCACAGGGAAGAGGACGCAAAACTTCTTCAAAAAGAACGGGAAAATAAATCGAAACTTCCGGGCGTGATATTTCCGGATGGATTGCTTGTTACCGGTGAACTGGAAACGGCGATTAAGGGGAAAGAAGTTTTGGTCCTTGCGGTACCTTCACCGGCAGTTCGCAGCACATCCCGAAAGATGAATCCTTATATAAAGCAAGGACAGCTGATCGTCAATGTTGCGAAAGGTGTGGAGGCGGATACGCTGCTTGCCATGAGTCAGATTGTTGAACAGGAAATTCCCACAGCAAATGTTGCGGTTTTGTCAGGTCCCAGTCATGCGGAAGAGGTGGGAAAAGGACTTCCTACCACATGTGTAATCGGTGCGAAAGAAAAAGAAACAGCTGAATATCTGCAGGAGATTTTTATGAGTCCTGTTTTTCGTGTGTATACCAGTCCGGATCTTCTGGGCATCGAACTGGGAGCAGCCCTTAAAAATGTGATTGCCCTTGCGGCAGGTGTGGCGGATGGAATGGGGTATGGTGACAATACAAAAGCAGCTCTGATTACCAGAGGAATCGCTGAAATCTCGCGTTTGGGAATTGCTATGGGAGCCAGGGCAGAAACATTTTTTGGATTGTCAGGCATAGGAGATCTGATTGTAACCTGTGCCAGTGTTCACAGCCGAAATAGGAAAGCCGGATATCTGATGGGGAAAGGTTACACCATGCAGGAGGCGATGGATGAGGTTAAGATGGTAGTGGAGGGGGTTCATTCTGCCAAGGCAGCTTTGTCCCTTTCTGAAAAATATCAGGTGGAGATGCCGATTATTGCTGAAGTAAATGAAGTTCTCTTTCATAATAAAAAAGCGGCAGATGCGGTAAATGAACTTATGTTGCGTATGAAAAAAGATGAGATTGGCTCTGATCTGTGGCCGACAGAGTAAAATAATAAAAGCGGAGATAAAAAACTATAGTAAAATAGTTTCTTTCTCCGCTTTTATATGCGTTTGTTATAGATTAACTGCGCATATCTTCAGGAATTCCTGAACTTCTGAACTTTTCGTCCAGTGCATCGATGGCTTTCATCTCGATGTCAGTCAGTTCAAAATCAAAAATATCAGCATTGGAAGCAATACGATCCGAATGTGTTGACTTAGGAATCACGGAGATTCCTTTTTGTACCAGCCAGCGAAGACCTGTCTGGGCAGGAGATTTACCGTATTTAGCACCGATACGGATTAGAGTATCGCGATTCAGATATGCACCCCTGGCCAGTGGAGCATAAGCTTGAACAGCAATTCCCCGTTCCTGACAATAGCTGCATAATTCTGATTGATTAAACAGAGGATGATATTCAATCTGGTTTACGGCTGGTACAATGCCGGATGTCTGAAATAACTCTTCCAGATGCTGGATTTCAAAATTGCTTACACCGATTGCTTTCGCTCTGCCGGAATGATATATTTTTTCTAATTCTTTCCAGGTTTCAAGATAACATCCCGGCACAGGCCAGTGAATCAGATAAAGATCCACATAATCAAGCTGTAGGCGTTCCAGGCTGCGTTCGAAAGCACTGTCAATACTTCCGATCCGCTGTGCGGTGTTCCAGACTTTGGTTGTGATAAATAAATCTTCCCTTGGAATAGAAGATGATTTAATTGCTCTGCCAACACCGTCTTCGTTTTTATAAACGGATGCAGTATCAATCAGACGATATCCGGATTCCAGTGCATATGAGATAGCTGTTTCCACTTCGTTCGGACCGGTAGCTTTGTAGACTCCCAGACCGAGCATCGGCATTTTATCCTTTGTATTAAGAGTAAGCGATGGTATGACCGTCATTGTGGAGACCTCCTTATGTACGAATTATAATGATAGCAGGAGTGAAAAGCATATTGTAATCCTCCGGTATCAAGGAAAAGGTATGTATTACCTCATAATTTTATAAAGTATATCATAAAAATGTGAAAGAATTAGGATGAAATTATTAAATAATTATAACATGAAAGCTTTTATAAAAATGTCAAGAAATTAACAATGGGAGAATATGAAAAAAAATAATATGGCAAATTATACAATTTTCATTTTGGCAACTTATAAAAAAACGGATTATTTTCCCAGTAAATTACTGTAATTCTATTGAATCTGAAAAGAAAATAGAGTATAATAAAGTCAATTGACAAAAGATTATCATGTCCTTTTTGGGACTGGGTCTAATGGGAAAGGAGTAGAAGCATGCATTTGATCAAAGATGAAAACGGTAATGTAATGCCGCATAATCACGGAGACGGGCATACCCATGAGCATACCCATGACCATTCTGTTACACATACCCATGAACATAGTCATGGTGAGGGTCATGACCATGGTCACGATCATACCCATGACCATTCACACAGCTGCGAGCACAGTCACGAATGTGGATCTGCCTGTGGTAATTCCGGAGAATGCAAGAATGAAACAGTTGCACTGTTATCTTATATGCTGGATCATAATGAACATCATGCAGCAGAACTGGATCAGATGGCGGAAAATCTGCAAAAGCTGGGAATGGATGTTGCGGCTAAACAGATCAGAGAAGCAGTATCAGATTTTCAGAAAGGCAATCTCCGGTTGAGTCTGGCACTGACTACAGTAAAAGAACAGCTAAAGGAGGCGTGAAACAATGTGTCTGGCTACTGTATATAAAGAGAGTGATGATACTGTCATCTGCAGAAATGTAAGCAAGATAATCGTGGATGATGATACTGTTATCATCAGAGACATTATGGGAGAAGAGACTACCGTTGAAGGTAAAATTCTTATGGTGGATCTTGCCAACAGCATCGTAAAGCTGAGATGTGATTAATGGTGAGTTGGTTTTAAAATATTTTTAAGGAGGTGCCCTCCAATGGCACATGTAATTGCAGTGGCGGGAAAAGGTGGTGTTGGTAAAACAACACTGTGTGGTTTGTTGATCCAGTATCTCTGCGAACAGAATAAAGGACCGATTCTTGCAGTTGATGCCGATGCAAATTCCAATCTGAATGAAGTTCTGGGAGTTGAGGTTGAAGCAACCTTGGGAGATATCAGAGAAGAGATTGCGCAGGCTGAACTCGCAAAGGATAATCCGATTCCTCCGGGAATGAGTAAAGCGGATTATGCTGAGATGAAGTTTAATTCTGCGCTGATTGAAGATGATGATTTTGATATGCTGGTTATGGGCAGAACTCAGGGAAAAGGATGCTATTGTTTTGTTAATGGGCTGCTTCAGGCACAGTTGGCTAAATTGCAGAATCATTATCCATATATGGTTGTGGATAATGAAGCAGGTATGGAACACATTAGCAGAGGGGTTCTTCCAAGTATGCAGACAGCGATTTTGGTCAGTGACTGTTCCCGAAGAGGAATTCAGGCAGTTGGAAGAATTGCAAGACTGATTGAAGAGTGCAATCTTCATCCGCAGCAGATCGGGTTGATTGTAAATCGTGCACCGAATGGTGTATTGAATGAAGGAACAAAGGAAGAAATTGAGATTCAGGGCTTGAATCTTCTTGGTGTTGTTCCTCAGGATGAACTGGTATATGAATACGATTGTGAGGGAAGACCAACGGTTGAACTTCCACAGGATTCTCCGGTTCGTGCAGCGCTGAAAGAAATCGTTGCAAAACTTAATCTGTAAAGGGATTTTAACCTCTGGATTTTGAAAAAACAGAGGCTGAAATATTTTCATGTGTAGAATCACGTGAAACATGACTCGTGTGGCTGTAGGAGGATACAGGATCACGGGTTTAAAGTACGTTACAAACTTTAAGGAGGTTTATAATGAGTGAATTCAAGATGACTACCGTTGAAGAAATGGAAGCGGCAACCGCCCGTTTGCTTGAAACGGGAGCAAAAGTGGGAGCTGACGCATGGCAGCTCAGAGTAAAAAACCAGACACCGCATTGTAAGTTCGGTGAGCAGGGTATCTGCTGTAGAATCTGTGCTATGGGACCGTGCCGTATCACACCAAAGGCTCCGAGAGGTATCTGTGGTTGTGATGCCCATGGTATCGTAGGACGTAACTATCTGAAATTTACAGCAGCCGGAGCTGCTACACACTCCGATCACGGACGTGAGATCTGCCATACCCTGTACTGTACAGCTGAAGATGGCAATTATAAGGTGAAAGATCCAGACAAGCTGATTCGTATCGCAAAAGAGTGGGGTGTAGAGACAGAAGGAAAAGATATCTACGATCTTGCTCATGAGATGGCGGAAATCGGTCTTATGGAATATGGAAAACCGTTTGGTATCCAGAGATTCCTGGACAGAATGCCGGAATCACAGAAAAAGAAACTGATTGACAATGAACTCGCACCTCGTGCAATTGACCGTGAGGTTTCCTCATCACTGCATATGGCTCACATGGGATGTTCTTCTCTTCCGGAAGCACTGGTAAAACAGTCTCTTCGCTGCGGTCTGGCTGACGGATGGGGCGGATCCATGATGGGAACAGAGTTTTCTGATGTTCTGTTTGGAACTCCAAAGCCAATCAATACAGAAGCAAACCTTGGTGTTATGAATGCGGATAACGTAAATATCGTTGTTCATGGACATGATCCGAGTCTTTCTGAAATGATTTGTGAATATGCGGATGATCCGGAAATGATCGCTTACGCAAAAGAGATGGGTGCGAAAGGGATTACCGTATCCGGTGTTTGCTGTACTTCCAACGAAGTAGCTATGCGCCGCGGTGTTCCGATGGCAGGTAACTTCCTCCAGCAGGAAAACGTAGTATTGACTGGTGCATGTGAAGCAATCGTAGTAGATGTTCAGTGTATCTTCCCGGCATTGGGACCTCTGAGCAAATGCTTCCATACAAAATTTGTTACAACTTCTCCGATCGCTCAGATGCCTGATTCCGAGTTTATTCGTTTCAGTGCCGAAACTGCAGGAGAAAATGCAAAAGCAATTGTTAAGATGGCAATTGAAAACTTTAAGAACAGAAAACCGGAACTTGTACATATCCCGGATCTGAAGCAGAAAGCTACCGTTGGTTATTCTGTAGAAGCAATCGTAAAAGTTCTGGACGGTGTTACCAATACACAGGTAGATGTGACAGGAACAACAAAACCGCTTCTGGAATGCGTTACTTCCGGTGTTATCCGTGGTGCGGTTGCTATGGTAGGATGTAACAATCCGAAGATTCGTCCTGACTATGCACATATTGAACTGATGAAGAAACTGATTGCAAACGATATCATTGTTATTGCTTCCGGATGTGCTGCACAGGCTGCTGCAAAAGCAGGTCTGATGGACAAGGCAGCGAAAGATATCTGTGGCGCAGGTCTGAAACGTGTATGTGAGCTGGCTGATATCCCGCCAGTACTGCATATGGGATCTTGTGTAGATATCTCCCGTATGATGATTCTGGCATCTGAATTGTCAAAGGATTCCGGTCTGGAAATCAATCAGCTTCCGGTAGTAGGATGTGCACCTGAGTGGATGTCTGAAAAAGCTGTTTCTATCGGTAATTATGTAATCGCTACCGGTATTGATACTTTCCTGGGTGTTGATCCTTATGTTTCCGGTTCCAGCGAAATGGCAGCTCTGCTGACAGAAGGAACAAGGAAATGGACAGGTGCAGCATTTACAGTTGAGACCGATATTGAAAAATTAGTAGATCTGATGATCGAAAGAATCGAAGAGAAGAGAGCAGCCCTGGGAATCTAATGTGTGATTCCCGGGAATTCTCCCGGCTTTGACATAAGATCAAGTAAGAAAAAGGTGGATAAAACATGAAAATTGCAGTTACAGGCAAAGGCGGCGTGGGAAAGACAACGTTTGCTGCAACCCTTGCCAGACTTTATGCGGAAGAAGGCCGACATGTGTTGGCGGCAGATGTGGATCCGGATGCCAATCTGGGTCTTGCATTGGGATTTTCCGAGGAAGAACTGGACAGTATAGTCCCCATCAGTAAAATGCGGAAACTGGTTGAGGAGAGAACGGGCGCAGGTCCGGACAATCAGTATTATAAACTGAATCCAAAAGTAGATGATATACCGGATGCTTACAGTAGAGTGTGTAATGGTGTAAAACTTCTGGTACTTGGTACGGTGGAAACCGGAGGGGCCGGATGCGTATGTCCTGAACATGTGATGTTGAGAAGAATTATTAACAATCTGATACTTCACAGAGGAGACGTAGTGATCCTTGATATGGAAGCCGGACTGGAACACTTGGGCAGAGGAACTACGGAAGGAATGGATCAGTTTATTGTGGTGATTGAACCTGGTTCCAGAAGTGTGCAGACATATAAAAATGTTAAGCGTCTGGCGAAAGATCTGGGCGTAAAGCAGGTACATGTGGTTGCAAATAAAATCCGTGATGAGAAAGATGAGGAATTTGTAAAGGCACATATTCCGGCAGAGGATCTGTTGGGATTTATCCACTATAATACGGAGATTATGGATGCGGACCGTCAGGGATGCTCCCCATATGACTTCAGTAAATCCGCAACCGATGAAATTCGTAAAATCAAAGCAACCATCGATAAGATTGATGATTGCAGTAAATAGGAGGAAAAAACATTGACATTATTTGAGAGAGTATTTAATGGAAATGACGCTGTATATGGTCTTACAGAACAGGCTATTGATGCAGCTATCGCACAGCATGGCGAAGATAAAGCAGTCAGCTTCCCTGATACAGCATACTGCTTGCCTTGTTATTACGCTGTTACAGGTGTAAAAGTAACAAACCTGAAAGAATTGAAAGAAGCTCTGGGAGTTGTTAAAACTCTGATGACAAGAGAGCCTCGTCTGAATGACGCATTTATGTCCGGTGTTGCTACCGCACTTTGCGCAGAATTTATCGAAGCTCTGAAATATATTGATGGGGCAACACCATATGAACAGCCACTGTATGGACATCTGGGTGATGCAGTGATCCGTGAACTGGGTGTTCCGCTTGTAACAGGAGATATTCCTGGTGTTGCAGTTGTTCTTGGCTCCGCTCCGACTGTTGAAGAAGGTGTGGCACTGGTTAAATCTTATCAGGCACAGGGTATTCTGGTAACATTGGTTGGTGGTATCTGTGATCAGGTTGCAGAAGCAGGAATGAACACAGGTGCAAACGTACGTGTTATTCCTCTTGGAAAAGACGTTACATCTGTTATCCATGTTGTATCTGTAGCTCTGAGAGCAGCTCTGATCTTTGGTAATATCAAACCTGGTGATGCTGCAGCTCTGATGGAATACACATTCAAACGTGTACCTGCATTTGTAAATGCATTTGCACCTCTTGATGATGTAATCGTAGCTTGCGGAGCAGGTGCAATCGCACTTGGATTCCCGGTTGTTACAAATGAAACAGAAAATATCTTCCGTGTACCGAAGAGCCTGATCGTTCAGGAAGATGTAAGCAAATTCAATGCTACATCCCTGGAAGCACGTGACATTAAGATTAAGATCACAAATATTGATATTCCTGTAGCATTCGCATCTGCATTCGAAGGTGAGATTATCCGTCGTAAAGAAATGCAGGTTGAATTTGACGGTTCTCGTGTTGACTGTGCAGAGCTTGTACAGACAAAAGAGATGAGCGAGATTGAAGATCATAAGATCACAATCGTCGGACCGGATGTAGACGAGATGGAACTGGGAAGCAAGAACAGCATTGCTTACGTTGTAGAGGTAGCAGGAAAATCCATGCAGCCTGACTTCGAACCGGTTATTGAACGTAAATTCCACAACTACATCAACTGTATTGAAGGTGTATATCACACCGGACAGAGAGATATGCAGCGTATCCGTATCGGCATCCCGGCATTCAATGCAGGTTTCCGTCTGAAACATATCGGAGAAGTTCTGTATGCATCAGTTAAGAATGAATTCGAAGCAGTAGTTGATAAATGTCAGGTAACAATTTATACAGATCCTGCAGAGTGTACCAGAATCCGTCATGAAGTAGCTATTCCTACTTTCAACAAACGTGATGACCGTCTGAGAACTCTGACAGATGAATCCGTAGATGTATACTATAGCTGTATTCTGTGCCAGGCATTCTCCCCGAGCCACGTATGTGTGGTTACTCCGGAACGTCTGGGACTGTGCGGTGCCGTTTCATGGCTGGATGCAAAAGCAACCAACGAGCTGGATCCGAACGGACCATGTCAGATTATTACAAAAGAGCGTCCGATTGATGAAAGAATCGGTGAATATGAGGATGTAAACGAAGCAGTTCGTAAGTTCTCACAGGGTGCTCTGGAAGATGTTTCTCTGTACTCTATTATGGAAAAACCGATGACATCCTGTGGATGTTTCGAATGTATCTGTGGTATCGAGCCATTCTCTAATGGTGTATGTATCGCAAACCGTGAGTATGCGGGTATGACTCCTCTTGGAATGACCTTCCCAGAGCTGGCATCTATGACCGGTGGTGGAGTTCAGACTCCTGGATTCATGGGACATGGAAAACACTTTATTGCTTCCAAGAAGTTCATGAAAGCTGAAGGCGGTATCGAAAGAATCGTATGGATGCCGAAAGAACTGAAAGAGTTTGTTGCCGACAGACTGAATGAGACAGCAAAAGAGCTGTATGGAATCGAAAACTTTACTGATATGATCGGTGACGAGACTGTAGCAACAGATCCTGAAACTCTGGTTGAATTCCTTACAGAAAAAGGACATCCGGCACTGGGAATGGATCCAATGATGTAATATAGTTATCAAGGGCCGGGTATGTGCATGCTGCCCGCATAAGATGCCCGGCCGAAATAAATAAAAGGAGGCTAATGAGAATGCCGTTTAATCGTAAACCACAGAAGTTTAATGCATCTATCAAAGAAGTAGTTATTGGATGCGGTGAAAAAGCAATCACATTAGGAGGAGAAAGTGTATTCCCGTTTTATACATTTGACGGAGATATGAAAAACGCACCAAAAGTTGGTGTTGAAATCTCCGATATGGGTATTCCGGAAGTAGCAGGTATCAAAGCTTACTATGAAGGATGTACAACAATGGGAGAAATTGCTAAGAAAGCATCTGAGATGGAAGGTGCTGATTTTGTTTGTCTGCGTCTGGAAGGCGGAGATCCGAACGGAGCAAACAAATCTGTTGAAGAATTGGTAGCAGTTGTGAAAGAAGTAGCAGATGCTATTGATGTGCCGTTGGCTGTTGAAGGATGTAAGAATGTTGAGAAAGATTCTGAACTCCTTGCAAAAGTAGCAGAAGCACTTCAGGGTAAAAATGCGCTGATTCTGTCTGCAAGAGAAGAAAACTATAAAGCAGTTGGTGCAGCAGCAGGTCTTGCTTATGAGCAGAAAGTTGGAGCTGAATCCGCTGTAGATATCAACCTGGCTAAACAGCTGAATGTAGTAACAACCCAGTTGGGAGTAAAAGCAGATAACATTGTAATGAATGTTGGTACTGCTTCTGCAGGTTATGGTTATGAGTATGTGGTTTCCACCATGGACCGTATCAAAGCTGCTGCTCTTTCTCAGGGTGATGCTATGCTTCAGATGCCTATCGTTACACCTGTTTCTTCAGAAACATGGGGCGTAAAAGAATCCATGGCTTCTGAGGAGGATATGCCGGAATGGGGACCAGTTGAAGAACGTGGTATTTCCATGGAAGTTATGACTGCATCTGCAGACCTTGCTTGTGGTTCTGATGCTGTTATCCTGATGCATCCTCAGTCTGTAGCAACCATTTCTAAAATGATTAAAGAATTAATGTAAGTGTAAGCGATAGAACAGGAGGATAAAATTATGGCATTATCAGGTATTCAGATTTTTAAAATGTTACCAAAGAAAAACTGTAAAGAATGTGGATGCCCTACTTGTATGGCATTCTCTATGAAAGTGGCTCAGGGCGCTATGAAGATTGAACAGTGTCCTCACGTTTCCAGTGAAGCTCTGGAAGCCCTGTCTGAAGCTACTGCACCGCCGATGAAGACCATTAAAGTCGGAACTGGTGAAGGAGAATATACACTGGGCGGCGAGACAGTTCTTTTCAGACATGAAAAAACATATGTAAATAAGACAAGATATGCAGTTTCTCTGTGCAGCTGCATGGATGATGCAGAAGTAGATGCTAAGATCGCAGCAATTCCGGCCGTTGATTATGAGCGTATCGGTGAAAGAATGCAGGTTGAACTGGTTTATGTAAATTATGCAGCCGCTGCAGGTGCTGACAAATATCTGGAACTGGTTAAGAAAGCAGCAGCTACAGGTAAGACACTGGTTCTTGGCGTTGATGATGTAGAAGTTGCTAAAGCAGCTCTGGAGATTACCAAAGCAGGCAAACCGATTCTGAATGGTGCTAATGCTTCTAACTATGAAGCAATGAACGCTCTGGCTAAAGATGCAGACGTAGTTCTGGGTGTTGGTGGAGCAAATCTGGATGAAATCTATGATACTGTTGCAGCAATCGAAAAATTAGGAAATAAGAACCTGGTTATCGACGCAACTGGCGCAACAATCAAAGAAACATATGCAAATGCAGTTCAGATTCGTCGTGCAGCACTGAAAGATCAGGATAGAACCTTTGGTTATCCGTCTATCGTTAATGTTGCTAAGGTTGCAAGAGGTGACAGACATTTACAGGAAGCTTTGGTTTCTCTGTTCACTATGAAATACGGTTCTATCGTAGTTCTGGAGAATATGGGTTATGCAGAAGCTCTGCCTCTGTTCGGTCTTCGTCAGAACGTATTTACTGATCCTCAGAAACCAATGAAAGTTGAGCCGGGTCTGTATCAGATGAACGGAGCTGATGAGAACTCTATCTGTCTGACAACTGTAGACTTTGCTCTTACATATTTCCTGGTATCCGGTGAGCTGGAGAAATCCGGTGTTCCGATTAACCTGATTATCAATGATGCAGGCGGACTTTCCGTTCTTACTTCCTGGGCAGCTGGTAAATTCTCAGGAAATACGATTTCTACTTTCATTAAAGAGAACATCGAAGATAAAGTAAAATCCAGAAAGCTGATCATTCCTGGTAAAGTTGCAGTTCTGAAAGGTGATCTGGAAGCAAAACTTCCGGGATGGGAAATCATCGTGGCTCCACTGGAAGCTGTACAGCTTGTTAAATTCCTGAAAGATATGCAGGCAGCAGGAGAGTGCTGATCATTCTTCAACATTTTGTCACCGGATTGGTATTTTGTGGGTTACTGATCCGGTGACTACTCAAAGTTGTTAATATCAGAAGTGGTTAAAACTTTTGAAATGAAATATAAAGGAGAAAATACTATGGCAAAATTTGTTACAATTGGTGAAAGAATTCACTGTATTTCCCCGGTAATCCGCAGAGCTATGGACGAGCGTGATCCTGAACCGATCCTGAAACGTGCAAAAGAGCAGCTGGATGCAGGTGCTACTTATTTGGATCTGAATATTGGACCAGCTGAAAATGATGGTGAAGATCTGATGAAATGGGCAGTTAAACTGCTTCAGGAAAACTTCGATAATGTACCTCTGGCACTGGATACAGCAAATAAAAAAGCGATTGAAGCTGGTATTTCTGTATACAACAGAAGCAAAGGCAAACCGATTGTTAACTCTGCTGATGCAGGCGGAAGAATTGAAAACATTGACCTTGCTGCAGCTAATGATGCAATCGTTATCGCTCTTTGCTCTGCAGAAGGTATTGCTGCTGACAATGATGAGCGTATGATGCACTGCCAGAATATGCTGGAAAGAGGTATGATGCTCGGTATGGAACCAACAGATCTGTGGTTCGATCCTCTGTTCCTGGTTGTAAAAGGTATGCAGGATAAACAGATGGAAGTACTGGAAGCTATCAAGATGTTCAGCGATATGGGTCTGAATTCTACAGGTGGTCTGTCTAATAACTCCAATGGTATGCCAAAGAATATTCGTCCGATCATGGATTCCGCACTGGTTGCTATGGCTATGATGCAGGGTCTTACATCTGCAATCGTTAACCCATGTGACCTTCGTCTGATGGAAACGATTAAATCCTGTGACGTATTCAAAAACAATACCCTGTACGCAGATTCTTATCTTGAACTGTAATTTGTACAGTTATCACCCCGGGGATATATTTCCCCGGGGTTTTTATGTATATTTGAAAGTACAATCAGAAATATCCTCCTGGTTCGCTTGAAAATAAAAACAGTATATATTATGATATGATTAGTTGCGGAAGAATAAACAACAGGAGGATAAAGATGAGAGGTATTTATACATCGGTAAATGATATCCGAAAAAGAGTATTTGCGGAGATCGCGAGGCTTTCTTATGATTACAGGGATGGTGATCTGTCTCAGATGGAACAGATTCCCTACAGGGTAATTCCAGGAGAAGTATCTACATACAGGGAAAGTGTGTTTCTGGAGAGAGCAATTGTAAAAGAAAGGATGCGTCTCGCCATGGGGCTTCCTTTACGAAAAGCGTCAGAGCATGCACCTGTGTCTATGGGAGCAGAAGAATGTGTGAAGCCTGAAAAGTATTATCAGCCCCCTCTGATCAACATCATCAAATTTGCCTGTCACGCATGCCCGGATAATGTGGTACGAGTTACGGATGCCTGCCAGGGATGTCTGGCACATCCATGTAAAGAAGTGTGTCCGAAAAAAGCCATCAGTTTTGTGAACGGAAAATCCGTAATTGATCAGAGCAAATGCATCAAGTGCGGAAAATGTGTAAGTGTTTGTCCTTATAACGCAATTGTAAAGCAAGAACGTCCCTGTGCGAAAGCGTGTGGTATGAATGCGATTGGATCGGATGAATATGGGCGTGCAGAAATTGATCAGGAAAAATGTGTATCCTGTGGCATGTGTCTGGCAAACTGTCCGTTTGGTGCGATCGCTGATAAAGCACAGATTTTTCAGACGATACAGGCGATCAAGAGTGATGTACCGGTATATGCAGCGATTGCGCCCGCAGTTGCAGGGCAGTTCGGACCAAAGCTGACACCGGGAAAAATTCGTTCTGCATTTCAGGCTCTGGGATTCGAAGATGTGGTAGAAGTAGCAATCGGTGCGGATCTTTGTACCATTGAAGAAGCTAAAGATTTTGTGGAAGAGGTACCGGAGAAACTTCCGTTTATGGCAACGTCCTGCTGTCCGGCATGGTCGATGATGGCGAAAAAGCTTTTTCCGGATTACAGCAATTGCATTTCCATGGCTTTGACACCTATGGTTTTGACCGGACGGCTGATTAAGAAAAATCATCCGGGATGTAAGGTGGCGTTTATTGGTCCTTGTGCTGCTAAAAAACTGGAAGCCAGCAGAAAATCGATTCGCAGTGATATAGATTTTGTGTTGACTTTTGAAGAAGTTATGGGAATGTTTGAAGCAAAAGAAGTGGATTTCTCTAAACTTGAAGAGACGGATGCCATGCATGGAGCCAGCGGAGATGGTCGAGGATTTGCTGTGAGCGGCGGTGTGGCAAATGCTGTAGTGAATTGCATTAAGGAGATGTATCCGGAGCGTGAGATAAAGATTGAAAGCGCGGAAGGTCTTGCAAATTGTAAAAAACTTCTGACAATGGCGAAAGCCGGAAAATACAACGGATATCTTCTGGAAGGAATGGCATGCCCTGGTGGATGTGTAGCCGGCGCAGGTACTGTACAGCCTATTACGAAATCGACTGCAGCAGTAAATTTGCATAAAAAGGTGTCAACCAATGCACATGCACTGGAGAGTAATTATAAGGATTTACTTGAGGCACTTGAGGAAAAATAACATAGTGTATAAATAAGTAAGAATATATCATTTCAAAGCTATCTTGTTTTTATTCGGATCTTTGAGATGATATATTTTTATTCTGAAATGATGAAATTTGTTGTATCCCCTGAGGCAGGGTTGTTTCATGAAGAATAATTGATAATAATAAATACTGCATTTTTACGAGGGATAGGGAAGCTATACATATTTTCCATATCCCTCGACTTTTT